>JAEYTJ010000320.1 GCA_023434095.1 Pseudomonadota bacterium
CCGCATCGAGCAGCGCCGCGCAGGACGCCTTGCGCGTGTCATCGGTCTCTGTCTGCATTCCCTGCCTCCCGGCGTCACGCCCGTCCGTCGTGCCCGATACAGGAACCGTGCCATCTGGAGCCTTCCCCGACGAGGCGCGCCGCCCGGCCGCCGCGCGGGTTATCCATCTTGCGTGGGGAAGGCTGCGCGGCGGCCTTGCAAAGCGCCGGCCGCCAAAGTAGGTTCCGCGCCGTTCTGGCACGCAGCTGTAGCTCAGTTGGTTAGAGCGCCGGTCTGTGGAACCGGAGGTCGGTGGTTCGAGCCCACCCAGCTGTACCAGAAACCCGTTGCCCCCTGCCGTTTAAACGACTAGTTCCCGGACATCGCACGGGCGCTTGCCCCCTGCGGCGCCCGCCACGGGCACGGGAGGAGTGACGGCATGGAGCGCAACCCGATTTTCGTCTTCGGCTCGAATCTCGCCGGCATTCATGCGGGCGGCGCGGCACGCTGGGCGCACGACAACCGCGGCGCCGAGTGGGGCGTCGGCTTCGGGCTCACCGGCACCGCCTTCGCCATTCCTACCAAGGACTGGGACATCGAGACGCTGCCGCTCGCCGACATCCGCAAATATGTCCGCCGCTTCCTGAAATTCGCCGCTGCCCGCCCGGACCTGACCTTCCAGCTCTCCCCCATCGGCTGCGGCCATGCCGGCTACACCCCGGCCGACATCGCGCCGATGTTCGCCGAGGCCTCGGCGAATGTGATGCTGCCCGACGAGTTCAAGGCCGTGCTCGGCCGCTAGGAACCGTTCGCGAGGGCCATCGATTCGCGCCGTCGCGAAGGTTCAGCGCGTGTCGCAGATGTAGAGCGACATGTCCGCGCCCGCCGCCCGCAGTTCGAGCCAGACATCGGGGCGCACACGCACGCGCCCGCCCCTTTTGCGAGCATAGGCGAGCGCGAACGCCTCCGCCGCGCGGGCGCGTTCATGGGTAAGCGGCGGCTGCGGCGGAATGGGGCGCCGGGACGCGGACGGCGGCATGGAGAGCATGGCACGGCTCCTCGCGGGGGGACGACACGCCATGCAAGCGGCCGGCCAGCCCCGCAGGGACGGACCGGTCGAGATCAGGGCGCCAGCACCTCGGCACCCATGGCTGCCTTCGGATAAGGCAGATCGGTCACCAGCCGTGCCGCCGGCTTTTCCTGCGCGAACAGCGGCGCGAGGTCGATGCTCAGATAGTTCAGCCGGTTGGCGTAGTCGGCGATCATCAGCCGGTTATGGGTCAGGTCCTTCACTACGACCCACTGGGTGTAGTCGGAGCCGAGCGTGCCGTCCTGCTGGCGGAACTGGGCGATGCCGAGCGGGATGTCGACATTGTTGAGGATATGGCCCACCGCCTGCGCCGCCTCGCCGGCGTCCGCGGGCTGGGTCACATTGTGGCGCAGCATGGCCGCGCGGACGAAGCGCGAGGGCGGCGTGTAGTCGCCCGGCAGGCCCAGCAGTCCGCCGCCCTGCCCGAGCTCGGTCACGTTCACATTGCCCACCTGCTGGTTCGGCACGCCCACCGTGGTCAGGCTGAGATAGTTGCGGACATTGTTGAGGTGCCAGTCATAGGTCGGCGCGTTGGTCAGCACATGGGCGGCATTGTCGTGGATGCGCACCTCGCCGCCGACATATTCCACCACCATTCCCGCCCCGCTGCGGTCGACGAAGACGAAATGCAGGGTCGGCGGCGTCGGGCCGCTCGGCAGCGTGTCGTCGGCCCACACCTTCATGGTCTGGAGCGCGGCGCGCAGTTCCGCCACGGTGGCGAAGCCACCCAGCGCCCAGGAGCCGAAGGTCAGCACGGACTGGTATTCCTTATCGTCCTTGGCGACCGTCTGGTACTGCGTGAAGCCGGGCAGGAAATTGCCGCTCATCGAAAGGCCCGCGTCGTTCTGGCCGTCGAGCAGCGCGCCGCCGGGAATGATGCCGGCGCTCACCCCCACCACCGCATGTTTGGTCGTCACCTTGAGGGCCGGCAGGCCCAGCGCGGCGGGCGCGACCAGCGTCAGCTCGGTGCCCCTTGGCTGGCTGACCAGCTGCCAATGCATGTCATAGGCCCATTCCATGGTGCGCCCGGCGATGACGCTGCCATCCCTGGCGACGAGATCGACCGCCGTGCAGGCCAGCGACATGTTGACGGTGGCGAGCAGGGCCAGCGTGGTGGCCAGAAGTCTCTTCATCGGCGTTTCCTTCCCTTTTCCGCAGCGTCGGCCCGCAAGCATTGCGACGGCTTGTCGGCCCTGTCGCTTCACATCTGGGCGGCGCCTGCGGCGCGCATGTGGCGGGATATAGAAAAGCCCGGCGCGCGGCGCCGGGCTCGGGTCCCGCGGGCAGATCGAGGCTCAATGCGCGAGGAACAGCGGCACCGTCATCCGCTCCAGCATGTCGCGGGTCACGCCGCCGAGCACGAATTCGCGCAGCCTCGAATGGCCGTAGCCGCCCATGACGACGATGTCGATGTCGCGCGCCGCCACTTCCTTCAGCAGCACGTCGGCGATGCTCTCGCCGCTGCCCGGCACCAGCGTGCGCAGTTCCACCGTCTTCTCGTGCCGCGCCAGATGGCGGGCGAGATCGGCGCCCGGCAGGTCGATGCCCTTCTTGCGCAGCGGTTTGCCGGTATCGACCACCACCGCCTCGACCAGATGCGCATGGCCCAGCAGCGCCCGCGCTTCCGCCACCGCGCGCGCCGAGGTGCGGCCGCCGTCCCAGGCGACCATGATGCGCTTGGCCGAGAACGGCTTCTGCTGCGCGCGCGGCACCACCAGCACCGGCCGTCCGGAATCGAACAGCACCGCCTCGGTCACCACGTCCTCCGCGCCCAGCTTGTCCGGGTCCGCCTGGTTGACGATGGTGAGATCGTAGAGACGAGCCATCACGCCGATCTGCTCGGCCGCCCCGCCGGGCGTGCCGTCGATCAGCCGCACCTCGCCAGTGAGGCCGAGCGAGCGCGCCGCCTCGCCGAAGCGCTCCACGGAGGTGCGGGCTAGACGCTGGCTCTCCGCCCGCTGCGCCTCGATGAAATCGGTGGAGAAGGCTTCCGTATAGACCGGCGGCACGTCGATCTCGTAGCTCACGGCGACGCCCGTCAGATGTGCATCAAGCGCGGCCGCGGCGGAAACCGCATAATCCCCGGCGACATCTTCCCCACCGTCGGAGACCCGCAGGCTGACGAGAATATCCTTGATCATCTGATTTCCTCCACGATTTCGATGATGACTTTTTTGCATTCCAAGAAGTGAGGTTGCATTGAGCGCCGTCAAGTCTTTCCGCACCGACGGCCCCACCTTCGCCATGCCGGCCCCGGCAAACGTCGCGCATTTGCCGGGCGGCGGCTATAAGGGCTGCAACGAATGCAGGAATTTGCCTCATGGCCGCCATCGGGCGCGCGCTTGCCGTCACCCTCGTTCTGCTGGGCCTGTGGGAAGGCGCGGTGCGTCTTCTCGCCGTCCCCGCCTATATCCTGCCCGGCCCGCTTCGCATCGGCATGACAGCCTGGGACAATGCCGGCATCCTCGCCCACAATGCCGGCATCACGCTGGGGGAAATGCTGCTGGGGCTGCTCTGCGGCTCGCTGCTGGGCATCGCCTGCGCGCTCGCCATGGCCACCTCGCCGCTCGCCCGCCGCGCCATGCGGCCGGTGCTGCTGGTGGCGCAGGCGCTGCCGGTCTTCGCCATCGCCCCGCTGCTGGTCATCTGGTTCGGCTTCGGCCTCGCCTCCAAGATCGTGATGGCCAGCCTCATCATCTTCTTCCCCGTCGCCTCGGCCTTCCATGACGGGCTGGCGCGCACCGAGGCGGGGCTGGTCGATCTCGCCCGGCTCAACCGCGCGGGCCTCATCCAGACGCTGCGCTTCATCCGCATTCCCGCGGCGCTCCCCGCCCTCGCCTCCGGGCTGAAGGTCGCCACCGCCGTCGCCCCCATCGGGGCGGTGGTCGGCGAATGGGTCGGCGCCTCGGCCGGGCTCGGCTATCTCATGATCTATTCCAACGCCCGCATGCAGACCGACATGGTGTTCGCCGCGCTCGCCGTGCTGCTGGCCATGGCGCTGATCCTGTTCACCCTGGTCGATCGCGGGCTGGCGCGGCTCGTCCCCTGGGCGCCGGAGACGCTGCGCGCATGACCCTCCGCCTGTCGAACACCGATGCGCGCCGCGTCTTCCTCGCCACGCAGGGCCTCAGCCGCCCGCGCGGGGCGCTGACCAAAGCCGGCCTGCTGGAGCTGATCGAGGCGATCGGCTTCGTGCAGGTGGACAGCATCGCCACCGTCGAGCGGGCGCACCACCACATCCTGTTCGCCCGCAATCCCGGCTACAGGCGCGAGCACCTCACGGCGCTGCTGGAAAAGGACCACGCGCTGTTCGAGCACTGGACGCATGACGCGGCCATCATCCCCTCGGCGTTCTTCCCCTATTGGAAGCACCGCTTCGCCCGCGCCCGGACGACGCTAGCGGCGCGCTGGCGCAGCTGGCACGAGAACGGCTTCGAGACCTATGTCGACCATGTGCTGGAACGGGTGCGCCGCGAAGGCCCGCTGATGGCGCGGCATTTCGAGGCCGAGAAGCGCCCGCCCGGCGGCTGGTGGAACTGGCACCCGGAAAAGACCGCGCTCGAATATCACTGGCGCACCGGCGCGCTGGCCATTGCCGGGCGCGAGGGCTTCCAGAAGGTCTATGACCTCACCGAGCGCGTCATCCCCGCCCGCCACCGCGCGGATGAGGTCAGCGAGGAGGCCTTCATCGACTGGGCCTGTTCGTCGGCGCTGCAGCGGCTCGGCTTCGCCACCCATGGCGAGATCGCCGCCTTCTGGGACCTCGTCACGCCGGAGGAGGCGAAGGGCTGGGCCGCCGCCAACCGCGACCGGCTGGAGCCGGTGCTCATCGACGGCGTGGACGGCAAGCCCCGCGCCTCGCACGCCTTCGCCGGCAGCGCGGCGCTGTTCGCCGCCCTGCCCGCTCCGCCGTCGCGGCTGCGCGTGCTCAGCCCTTTCGACCCGCTGCTGCGCGACCGCGCCCGTGCGGAGCGGCTGTTCGGTTTCAGCTACCGCATCGAGGTGTTCGTGCCGGCGGAAAAGCGCGTCTATGGCTATTACGTCTTCCCGATCCTCGAAGGCGACCGCATGGTCGGGCGCATCGACATGAAGGCCGACCGCAAGGCGGGTACGCTCGATGTGCGCCGGCTGTGGCTGGAGCCGGGCGTGCGCGCCTCCGCCGGGCGGCTCGCCGCGCTCGACGCCGAACTCGCCCGCCACGCCCGCTTCGCCGGGGTGGAGCGCACCGTCTATCGCGACGGCTGGCGGGGGGAGTGAGGACACGCCGTCCTCATCCCCGACTTAATCAATCGCACCGTCATCCTGAGGTGCGAGCGCAGCGAGCCTCGAAGGATGGTTCGTTAAGCACCCACGCTATGGGCATCCTTCGAGGCCCGGCCTCCGGCCGGGCACCTCGGGATGACGGTGCGTGTGATGCACAGGCCGGGCATGGCGGCGTTCCGAACCACCCATTTGCCCCTGCCCGACCCCTCTGCTAGCTTCTCGCCGTCCGAGGGGTGTCCCGAAGGCCGAAAGGCCGAAGGGGCTGAGATGGCAGCCGCCAGACCCTTTGAACCTGATCCGGGTCATGCCGGCGAAGGGACGGAGCGACGGCGGGGCCTCACGCGGCGCGTGACTCCCGCGCCGGATTTCCCCCGAAAGCTCGCGCCGGGTCTCCAACTGGGAGGAGATCCATGTTCAAGAACCTTGCCGCCCGCACCGGCGGCCTCATCGTCGCTCTTTCGCTCTCGCTGGCCCCGGCCGCCGCCGCGGACAAGCTCACCGTCCTGCTGGACTGGTATGTGAACCCCGACCACGCGCCGCTGATCGTCGCGCAGGAAAAGGGGCTGTTCAAAGCCCATGATCTCGATGTCGAGCTGGTCGCCCCGGCCGATCCCGCCGCCCCGCCGCGCCTCGTCGCCGCCGGCCAGGCGGATGTCGCGGTGAGCTACCAGCCCAGTCTCTATCTGCAGGTGAAGGAAGGCTTGCCGCTGGTGCGCTTCGGCACGCTCGTCTCCACCCCGCTCACCGCACTGGTGGCGCTGAAGGACGGGCCGATCAAGTCCATCGCCGATCTCAAGGGCAAGACGGTCGGCTATTCCGTCGCCGGGCTGGAAGATGCGCTGCTCGGCACCATGCTGGCGAGCGCCGGGCTGAAGCCCTCCGACGTGACCATGATCAACGTCAATTTCGCCCTCTCCCCCGCCCTCATTGCCGGCAAGGTCGACGCGGTGATCGGCGCCTACCGCAATTTCGAGCTGACCCAGATCCGGCTGGAGGGCAAGGAGGGCGTCGCCTTCTTCCCCGAGGAGCACGGCGTGCCGGTCTTCGACGAGCTGATCTACGTCACCCACAAGGACAAGCTCGCGGACCCGCGCCTCACGCGCTTCCTCGCGGCGGTGGAAGAGGCGACGGTCTATGTCCTCAACCACCCCGAGGAAGCCTGGGGCGTGTTCGTCAAGGCCAACCCGAAGCTCGACGACGAGCTGAACCGCACCGCCTGGACCGACACGCTGCGTCGCTTCGCCCACGCCCCGGCGGCGCGCGACGAGGGTCGCTATGTCCGCTTCGGCGAGTTCATGAAGAGCCACGGCCTGATCGACAAGGTCGAGCCGGCCAGCGTCTATATGCCCGCCCTGCCCTGAGGCGAAGGCTTCCCACCGTCATGGCCGGGCGCGACCCGGTCAACACGACCGCATCAAACCTTCCGATCCCCGCCCAGCGATGCTAACCGATGCGGGGGCAGCTGGGACGCGGAGGGGCAGGCATGGGCAATCTGGCGTATCACGTCGTGGCGATCGGGGTCGGCGCCGTGGTCGGCGTTCTCGGCTCGGCCTTCCATGTCGGCGTCGAAAAGCTCACCGCCGCCTGGCCCGCCTATCTCGACACCGGCCTCGGGCTGGACGGCCTGCCGCTCTACGCCGCCGCCGCGCTGGTCGCCGCCGCCATGACGGTGGTCTCGCTCTGGCTGGTGCGCCGCGTCGCGCCGGAAGCCAGCGGCTCCGGCGTGCCGGAGATCGAGGGCGCCATGGAAGGGCTGCGCGAGGTGCGCTGGCATCGCGTGCTGCCGGTTAAGTTCGTCGCCGGCCTGCTCTCGCTCTCCTCCGGCATGGTGCTGGGACGCGAGGGGCCGACCATCCATATCGGCGCCTCCGTCGCCAAGGCGGCCTCCGACCTGATGAAATGGTCGGGCGAGGACATGCGCGGCCTGCTCGCCGCCGGCGGCGCCGCCGGCCTTGCCGCCGCCTTCAACGCCCCGCTCGCCGCCGTGCTGTTCGTCATCGAGGAAACGCGCCGGCAGTTCCCCTATTCCTCGCGCACCTATATCGCCGTGGTGCTGGCCTCCGTCGCCAGCGCCATCGTCACCGAATATCTCACCGGCAGCCGGCCCTACATGCTGCTGGAAGCCACCACCATTCCCTATGGCTGGCTGCCGGCCTTCGTGGTTCTCGGCGCCATCCTCGGTGTGGCCGGGTTCGTGTTCAACCGCACGCTGGTCTGGTCGCTCGACCATGTGCGCCGGCTCGGCCAGCGCAGTTCGTTCTACATCTTCCCGGCCATTGTCGGCCTCACCGTCGGCGTGCTGATGTTCGTGCGGCCGGAGGCGACGCAGGGCGGGGAATTGCTGGCGGTGCAGCTCACCCGCGAGAACCTCCCCCTCGCCATGCTGGTCTTCGTGGTGCTGCTGCGCTTCGTCATGACCATGGCGAGCTATTCCACCGGCGTCGCCGGCGGCATCTTCGCGCCGATCCTCGCTTTGGCGACCACCATCGGCCTCTGCTACGGCACGACGCTCGACCTGTTCTTCACCCTGCCGGCGCAGGCGCACACAACCTTCGCCATCGCCGCCATGGGCGGGCTGTTCGCCGCCACCATCGGCGCCCCGCTGGTCGGCATGGTGCTGGTGCTGGAACTCACCAGCGCCTATGCGGTGCTGGTGCCCGTGATGATCACCGCCATCTTCGCCCACATGGTGTTCCTCGCGCTCGGCGGACGGCCGATCTACGAGATCCTGCTGGAGCGCACGCTCGCCATCGAGGCGGAGGCGCGCGCCGCCGCCTCGCGCTGACCCTTACACCTCCGCCGGCGCCGGGAGATCGGCGAGCCGCGCCGGCCCCTCGCCCTCGCGGGTGAGCACGAGCTGGCGCTCATGCTGCTCGATCAGGGTCGAGCGGTGGCCGATGGAGAGCAGCGCCGTTTGCGGCAGGCGCTCGCGCAGCAGCCGGTACAGCGCCGCCTCGCTCGCCTCGTCGAGCGCCGAGGTGGCCTCGTCCAGCAGCAGCACATCCGGTTCCACCAGCAGCGCCCGGGCGACGGCGACACGCTGCTGCTCGCCGCCGGAGAGGATGGAGGCCCACGGCCCGCTCTCGTCGAGGCGCGCAGCGAGTGCCGGCAGGCCCACCGCTTCCAGCGCCTCGCGCAGGCGCTCGTCGTCATACTTCTCCAGCGGTTCGGGATAGGCCAGCGCGCCGCGCAGCGTGCCATAGGGCAGATAGGGCCGCTGCGGCAGGGTCAGCACCCGCGCTCCGGGCGCGACGGCGACCTCGCCATGGCCATGCGGCCAGATGCCGGCAATGGCGCGCAGCAGCGTGCTCTTGCCGCTGCCGGAGGGGCCGGAGAGCAACACCCGCTCGCCGCGCGCCAGGTCCAGGGCCGGCACGTCGAGCAGCGCGCGCCCGTCCGGCAGCCGCACCTCCATGGCACTCACCGCCAGCGGCGCCGGGCCGTGCGCCGGCACGCGGCGGAAATCGCTGCGCAGCGCCTCGGCCTGCGTCTCCTGCACGGAGCGTTCGAAGCCGATGAGCCGGTCGACCACCGCCTTCCACTCCGCCAGCGTCGTATAGGCGTTGATGAAGAAGGAGAACGAGCCCTGCACCTGGCCGAAGGCGGAAGAGGTCTGCATCAGCTGGCCGAGCTGGATCGCGCCGGCGAAATAGGCCGGCGAGACGACCACCAGCGGAAAGATGGTGGAGAGCTGGCCATAGCCGGCCGTGAACCAGGTCAGCCGCTTCTGGGCGATCATGATGCCCCAGTAATTGTGCACGACATGGCCGAAGCGCGACAGCAGCCGCGTCCGCTCCACCGGCCCGCCCTGCATCAGCGCGATCTGCTCGCCATTCTCGCGCACCCGCACCAGATCGACGCGGTAGTTCGCCTCGAAGCGCTGCTGGTCGTAGTTCAGCTTGATCAGCACCCGGCCGATGAGATGGGCGAGATAGGTGCCGAGCGCCGCATAGGCGAAGGCGGCCCAGAAGAGGTAGCCGGGAATGTCCCAGTCCGTACCGAACAGGTTGAAGGCGAAATCGCCCGACAGCCCCCACAGGATCACCGCGAAGGAAGCGAGCGTCATCACCGCGTTCAGCAGCCCGAGAAACAGGCCGAGGGTCTGGGTGACATAGGAGCTGATATCCTCGGCGATGCGCTGGTCGGGGTTGTCCGCCTCGTCGCCCTTCAGCCGCATGCGGTAATGGGTTTCGTCCGCCAGCCAGGCGGTGAGGTATTTCTCCGTCATCCAGGTGCGCCAGCGTATCTGCAGCCACTGGCGCAGATAGACCTGATACACGGCGACGCCGATGGCCACCGCCGCATAGAGCGCGAAGACCCAGAGCTGGTGGACGAAGGCGGGGTAGTTCTTCTCCTGGATCGCGTTGTAGAACACCGCGTTCCATTCGTTGAGCAGCACGATCACATAGACCCAGGCGACCTCCAGCGCGATGATCGCCGCCAGCAGCGCTCCGCCGCGCCAGCGGTCCTCGCCGCGAAAATAGGGGATGGACAGCCGCCAGACATCGGCGAGCAGGGAACGAATGGCGCGCAAGGGGGCTACTCCGGGCAGAGATCGCGATCCGCTCATCTACGCCGCGTGAAGCTGGCGGGACCGTGGCCGCCACATTACCGATTGGAGAGCTTGCGCACCATGCAGGGGTACCGCCGCCCCACCGTGCGAAACGGCAGAAGCGCGGACGTCGGGCGCCCGCGCTTCTTTGGATGGGATCGGGCGCCCGAAGGCGCGGGGGTCAGATGAACTTCTTGCGGATGCGCTGGCTCACCATGTCGAGCACGGTGACGGTGATGATGACGATGATGAGGATCGCCGAGGCCTGCGAATAGAGGAAGCCGCGCATGGTCTCGTTGAAGGTCATGCCGATGCCGCCGCCGCCGACGATGCCGAGCACGGTGGCCGAGCGCACATTGGATTCGAAGCGGTAGAGCGCATAGGAAATCCACAGCGGCATCACCTGCGGCAGCACGCCATAGACCACCTCTTGCAGCCAGGTGCCGCCCGTGCCGCGAATGCCTTCCACCGGCGCGGGGTCGATCGCCTCCACCGCTTCGGAGAACAGCTTGGCGACGACGCCCGTGGTGTGGATGAACAGCGCCAGCACGCCGGCGAAGGGGCCGAGGCCGACGGCGGCGATGAAGATCAGCGCGAAGACGAGTTCGTTGATGGCGCGGCAGGCGTCCATAAGCCGGCGGATGAGGAAGGCCAGCCAGTGCGGGGCGACGTTCTCTGCCGAGAGGATGCCGAGCGGGATGCCGGCGATGACGGCGAGCAGCGTGCCCCAGATGGCGATCGCCAGCGTTTCCAGCATGGCGTTGGCATAAACGTCCCAGTCGGTGAAGTCGGGCCGCAGGAAATCGGCGCCCAGCGTCGCCATGTTTCCGGCGTCGCGCATCAGTTGCGCCGGGTTCATCTCCGCCTCGTACCAGGCGGCGACCAGCACCACGATGGTGAGCGCCGCGACCGCGAGCCGGAACAGGCGTGTGCCCAGCGGGGTCACCGGCGGGGCGGGCATGGCGCGCGTGGCGGTGCGGTGGGCGGCGTCGGCAGCGGCAAACATGTGGCGGAATTCCCCGGGTGAAAATCCCCGACCTTATGCCGGGGATGAGACGTTTCACGACCCGCTCCTCCTCATGCCCGGGCTTGACCCGGGCACCCAGGAACCGAGGGGTTCAGCCCCGGCGTCTGGATGGCCGGGTCAAGCCCGGCCATGAGGGGATACGGGCCACACTCACATGGCGGGGAACTTCTTCTGCTCTTCCACGAGCGCGGCGAGCTTGCCGTCGATCTCGGCGATCTTCTTTGCCTTCTCGTCGGCGGAGAGCTTGTCGTCGTTCTCCAGCTTCACCTTGGCCTTGAACAGCTCGAGCTGGCGGATCGGCAGCAGCTGGGCGTCGGAGGAGGCGAGGAAGGGACCCCAGCCGTCGGAGGTCTTGGCGAGCACGTCGCGCGCATGGGCGACTTCCTCGTCGGTGCCGAGGCGGCCATAGCTCATGAAGAAGTAGTAGATCTTCGCCTTCAGGTCGGCCGGCAGGTCCTTGCGCCACACGATCGGGTCGCCGGCGATCAGCGGCGAGCGCCACACTTCCTTGATCTTGGCAGCCTCTTCCGGACGGGTCTGCTGCAGGCGGGTCACGTTCTCGGTGTTGTTGGTGGCGAAGTCGACCTGCTTGTTGGCGACCGCCAGCAGGTTGCCTTCATGGTTCGAGCTCACGACGCGCTTGTAGCACTTGTTCGGGTCGACATTGTTGAGCGCGAAGACATAGTAGCTCGGGACGAGGAAGCCCGAGGTGGAGTTCGGGTCGCCATTGCCGAAGTTGAACGCCTTCGAGCAGTCGAGCACGTCCTTCAGCTCGTTCAGGTCCTTGCGGTCGGCATTGGTGACGATCAGGGCGTAATAGCCCGAGGAACCGTCCGGCTTGGCGGTCTTCACGAACACTTCGCCATTGGCTCGGTCGACGGCTTCCATCGCCGACTTGTTGCCGAACCAGCCGATATCGACCTTCTTGAAGCGCATGCCCTCGATTACGCCGGCATAGTCGCCGACGAAGAACGGCTTCACCGGGATGCCGATGGCCTTTTCCATGTCCTTGAGCAGGGGCTCGAAGCTCTTGGCCAGGTTGGCCGAGGACTCGGTGGAGATGAAGCCGAAGTTCAGCTCCTTGATCTCGTCGGCGCGAACCGGGGCGCTGGCAAGGGCGGCCAGCGCGAGGCCGGCGGCGATCAGGCGTTTCATGGGCTTGCTCCTGTCAGGAAACGGTCTGGGTGAGGGATGCGGCTTCGGCGGGCGCCGGCACCGCGAACTGGCTGGGCAGGATTAGCTCCTCGGCGCTGGCGCCGTAGAGCTCGGTCAGGAAGGCCGCGTTGATCTGCGAGGCGGGGCCGTCGAATACGACGCGCCCGGCATTCATCGCTACGACGCGGTCGAAATAGGCGGTGGCGTAGTCCACCTGGTGCAGCGAGACGACCAGCGCGATGTCGTGGTCGCGGCTCATCGTCACCAGCGTGTCCATCACCCTTTTGGCGCTCTTCGGGTCGAGCGAGGCGATGGGTTCGTCGGCGAGCACCAGCCGGGCGCCCTGCACCAGCGCGCGGGCGATGGCGACGCGCTGCTGCTGGCCGCCGGAAAGCTCGCGGGCCCGCTTGGCGGCATGCTGGGCGATGCCCACCTCGGCGAGCGCGGCATAGGCGGTGCGGCGCTCATCGGCGTTGAACAGGCCGAGCGTGCCGCGCAGCGCGCTCATGCGCCCGAGCGCCCCGACCAGCACGTTGGTCAGCACGGAGAGCCGGCCGGACAGCGCGAATTGCTGGAAGACGAGGCCGATCTGGCGGCGGGCGGCTCGCACGTCGCGCGCCAGCTTGCCGCCTTCCTGCACCTTGACGCCGAAGGAATGCACGGCGCCGGAGCCCGCGCCGTTGCGGTCGGCGAGGATGAGGCCGGAAGCAAGGCGGATCAGCGTCGACTTGCCGGAGCCCGAGGCGCCGATGAGAGCGACACGCTCGCCGGGCTGGATGGTGAGAGAGACGTTCTCCACCGCCCGCATCTGGCCGTAGGTCTTGCTCACGCGGTCGAGTTGAAGGGCTGCCGCCATCGGTGCTCCGCCGGCCAGTTGAAGACCGGCTTGGGGTAGTCGCCCGCGGTGACGGGTGGATGAAGCCGCGATTACAGTTTCATGACGCCCCACCGCCGCTCGGGAGCGGCGCCTGCGCCGCCTTGAGAAAGCCGAGGTCCGATGCGGTATGATAAGGCCGCAGGCGCCGTCATGGCGCTGCGAGGAGGAGAGCATGAAAGCGTTTGGAAGGTTCGCCGCCGCGCTCACGGCGGCGGTGCTGGCGACCGGCGCCCCGGCCGGTGCCGGCGAGGGACCGGACGCCGCGACGATTGCGCGCGACGCCTACATCTATCTCTACCCGCTCGTCACCATGGAGGTGACCCGCAAGCAGCTCACCAATCTGCCGCCGTCCTCCGGGCTCGGCGGGCCGATGAACGTGTTCGTCAACGTGCCGGGCTTTCCCACCGCCGAGATGAAGACGGTGGTGCGGCCCAATTTCGATACGCTCTATTCCTCCGCCTGGCTCGACCTCACCGGCGGGCCGCTGGTGGTCTCCGCCCCGGACACGAAGGGCCGCTACTACCTGCTGCCGATGCTCGACATGTGGACCGACGTGTTCGCCTCACCCGGCTGGCGCACCACCGGCACGGCGGCGGCCGACTATCTCGTCACCCCGCCGGGCTGGAGCGGCGCGGTGCCTGCCGGCCTGACGCGCATCGCCGCGCCGACGCCTACGGTCTGGATTATCGGCCGCACCAAGACCGACGGCCCGGCCGACTATCCCGCCGTGCACGAGGTGCAGGCCGGCTTCCGCGTCACCCCGCTCGCCGCCTGGGGCCGCGCGCCGGAGCCGCCGCCGGTGCAGGCGATCGATCCCGCCGTCGATGTGAAGACCCCGCCCAAGCTTCAGGTCGACGCCATGAGCGGGCCCGCCTTCTTCGCCATGGCGGCCGAACTGCTCAGGCTTCACCCGCCGCACCTCACCGACGAGCCGATCCTCGCCCAGATGAAGCGGATCGGGATCGAGCCCGGCAAGGCCTTCGACGCCGCCTCTCTCACCCCGGAGGCGAAGGCCGCCATCGACGCCGCCCCCGCGAGCGCTCAAGGCCTGATGGCGTGGAAGGTGCCCACCCTCGCCCGCGTGGTCGATGGCTGGGGGATGAATGTCGACACGATGGGGGTCTACGGCAACTATTACCTCAAGCGCGCGATCATCGCCCAGCAGGGGCTTGGCGCGAACCTGCCGGAAGACGCCATCTATCCCCTCAATTTCGTCGATGCCGGCGGCCAGCCGCTCGACGGAACGCACCGCTACGTGCTGCGCTTCCCGCCCGGCCAGCAGCCGCCGGCCGACGCGTTCTGGTCGGTCACGCTCTATGACGCGGCCGGCTATCAGGTCGCCAACACGCTCGACCGCTTCGCCCTGTCGAGCTGGATGCCGCTGAAGACCGAGCCCGACGGCGCGCTGGTGCTCTACGTCCAGGCAGACAGCCCTGGCGCGGACCGCGAATCGAACTGGCTGCCGGCGCCGAAAGGCCCGTTCAACCTGACCATGCGCCTCTACGCGCCGCGCACCGAGGCGCTGACCGGGCGCTGGAATCCGCCGCCGGTGGAGCGCGCCGGGGCGGTGCTGCCGGTCGGCATGCCCTGAGCCTCCCCGACGATTGACACCGGCCTGTTCCCCGGCTCCAACTGCCGCCGGGGAACGGGATGCGGAAGAGGGGTCTTCCGCCGCACAGGGGTAACGGGCGCATGTATTACGTGATCGTCGCGCTGACGATGGTTGTGGCGCCGCTGATGAGCATCGCGGCCGAGTATCCCAACATCACCGGGCTCGGCAGCTTCATCGTCATCGCCACCAAATGGTTCGCCTTCTGGGCGGTGGGCGTGCGGCTGCTGCTGGCAGGCCTGTCGCAGATCCTCAAGCCCGGCTTCACGCTCAGGGGCATTCTCGGCGTCGACGCGCCGGGCGCGCATGTCGTGGTGCAGGAACTCGGCTTCGCCAATGTCTCCATCGGCCTCGCCGGCCTGCTGTCGATCCTGTTCTCGATCTGGGCGCTGCCGGTGGCCTTCATCGGCGGGCTGTTCCTCGGCCTCGCCGGCATCAATCACCTGATGCGTCCGCACCGCACCATGCACGAGAACGTCGCCATGGTGACGGACCTCTGGGCCGCCGCCATCCTGCTGGCCGTGTTCCTGTTCAGCCTGTTTTAAAAGGCAGTACTCTCGTGAAAAAAGGGCACTATATCGCATTTACAATATCAGTAATTTTAATTTTAATTCTATGGATTTTTTGGTCAATTTATTCATTCTCATTTTTTAATTACATATTTAATGAGAATAACGAAATCAATGCAGGAACATGGGGCGACTCATTTGGAGTTATAAATTCACTTTTCGGAGCCCTCGGATTTATCGCAGTAGCAACAACACTTATCCTCCAAGGACAATCTATTAACCACCAAAATAAATACCAAAATACTCAACAATTCGAATCTACTTTCTTTGAGCTATTAAAGCTTCTGCGCGAATTAAGAGATGAATTTAGATTTGTACACTCTGTTGACTATCGAAATACAAAGAACATCGAGAGAACCGTGCACACGGGTCTAGACGCATTCAACCACGCGATCATAGAGTTGAGAAGTTCATTAGAGAGAATTGACTCAGCAGACATTAACAAAGAACGAATTATGGAGATTTACGGAAAAGTAGTAAGCAATAGATTCAAAACACCACTTTCTCCATATTGCAGAATATTATATAATATTATTAAAATGATCAAGAATGAAGAAAATTTGAATGAAAAAGAAAAAATAAAGTACAGCAACATTCTTCGTAGTCAAATCACGAACCGTGAGATTGAGATATGCGCATTAAACGCACTCGAGAAATCAGCGAACGACTTCCGTGACCTTTTGATATACGCTAGAATGTTCAAATATATACCACCCTCCAAGCTCAGACGAGTACTTAAAAAGATCTACCCTCCAGAAGCATTTATGGGAAGAGACTGAATCTAGAAAACGAGACATTGGAAATCACCTTGGCCGGAACCCGACATAACCGCCCTCGCCGTCGAAAAGCACGTCGAAGCCGTTCAGCAGGTGGTAGGAGGTGTTGACGAAGGGAGGGGCATTGTCGGCCACCCGCAGATGGATGGCGCTTGGCGTCATCGGCCCGCCGTCGCCGGCGCTGAAGCTGTAG
>JAEYTJ010000170.1 GCA_023434095.1 Pseudomonadota bacterium
CGGCCGGGGCGCTCATGCAGCGGCTCACCGGCAACCCGCTGGCCGGGCCGGAAGTGCTCGGCGTCAGCGCCGGTGCCGGCGTCGGCCTCGCGGCGGCGCTGATGCTCGTGCCCGATGCCGGCACCGGCCTGCTGCTCGCCGCCAGTGCCGGCGGGGCGCTGGGCGCGCTGCTGCTGGTGCTGCTGATGGCCGCCGTCACCGGCTTCGGGGCGGAGAAGCTGCTGCTCGCCGGCATCGCGCTCGGCTGCATGGGGCTTGCCATCCTCTCCGCCGTGTTCGCCGCCGGCGGGCCGGGCAGCTTCCGGCTGCTGGCCTGGATGTCCGGCACCACCGACAAGATCGGCGCGCCGGAAGCCGGCCTCCTGGCGGCCTGCGCGCTCGTCCTCCTGCTGCCCGTCGCGCTCGCCGGCCGCTGGCTGAACCTCCTGCCGCTCGGGGCGGGGGCGAGCGCCTCGCTCGGCGTGCCGGTGGCGGCCAGCCAGTTCCTGCTGACGCTTCTGGCGGCGCTGATGACCGGGGTCGCCGCGTTCTTCGTCGGCCCGCTGAGCCTCGTCGGCCTGATCGGCCCGCACCTTGCCCGCCAGTCCGGCTTTGCACGGGGCGCCACCTTCGTCTTCGCGTCCGCCCTCATCGGCGCGCTGGTGCTGCTGCTCGCCGACTGGCTGGCCCGCATGGCGGCCTTTCCCTACCAGCTTCCCACCGGCCTGCTCGCGGCGCTGGTCGGCGGGCCGTACCTGATCTGGCTGCTGCAACGGGGAGACCGTCATGGCTGATGGCTTCAGCGCGCAGGCGCGCATTGCCTGCACCGGCGCGAGCGACCTTCTCGCCCGCCTGTGCGCACGGCTGGGCCCGGAGACGCTGCGCGAGCGCACGCCGGTTTCCGCCCGCATGGAGAACTGGTGCGGCGAGGCGGCGCTTTCGATCGACCCCGCCGGTCACCTCCTGCTTCACGCCCGCAGCGCCCGCGAGGACAGACTGTCCGTGCTCCGCATGCAGTTGGCCGAGCATCTCCATGCCACGATGGACGGCGCGGGCCCCGCCTTCGCCTGGGAGGGCCATGGCGCCGGCAGCCCGTCCCTGCCCTATTTCCGCGCCATGCGGGTCGTCTCCACCCGCGAGGTGACGCCGCTCATGCGCCGCGTCGTGCTGGAAGGCGACGCCGCCCATTTCGCCGGCGGAGGCCTGCACGTGCGGCTGCTCATCCCGCCCGCCGGCCGCGTGCCGCTCTGGCCGCACGCGGCACCGGACGGGCGCACCGTCTGGCCGTCGGGAGCGGACGCGCTCACCCCCCGCGTCTATACGGTGCGCGAGGTGGATGTGGCCGCCGGCACCCTCGCCCTCGACGTGGTGCAGCATCTCGGCGCCGCGACGCCGGGCGCCGACTGGGCCCGCAACGCGCGGCCGGGCGATCCGGCCGGGCTGCTCGGCCCCGGCGGCGTCGGCCTGCCGCCCGCCCGCTGGTATCTGCTCGCTGGCGACGAGACGGCGCTTCCGGTCATCGCCCGCATGGTGGCGACGCTGCCGGCCGAGGCGCAGGCGGTGGTCCGGCTGGAAGTAGCGGATGCCCGCGAACGCCAGGAACTGCCCTCCGCCGCGCGTCTCGACGTCCGATGGCTCACCCGCGACGGCGCCGCCCCCGGCACCGGCGAGTTGCTGGAGCGGGCCGTTCGTGCCGTCGACCTGCCCCCCGACCACGAGGACGTGCATGTCTTCGCCGGCTGCGAGCAGCGCACCGCGCGGGCGCTTCGCCGGCACATGACCCAGGAGCGCGGCCTCGCCAAGTCCCGATGCGCCATCGCCGCCTATTGGCGGCGCGGCCATCCGGGTATCGATCTGGCCGATTGAGGCCGCTATAAGCGATCCATCATGCAGCTCATCCGGCCCTTCCTGTCCTATTACGCCCCCTATAAGGGGCTGTTCGTGCTCGATTTTTCCTGCGCGGTCCTCTCCGGCCTGCTGGAATTGGGCTTTCCCGTCGCGGTGAAGCTGTTCATCGACCACCTGCTGCCGGGGCAGGACTGGCATCTCATCGTCTGGGCGGCGGCCGGCCTGCTGGTGGTCTACCTGCTCAATGCGGGACTGATGGCGGTGGTCACCTATTGGGGGCACATGCTCGGAATCAATATCGAGACCGAGATGCGCCGCCGCGCCTTCGACCATGTGCAGAAGCTGTCCTTCTCCTATTTCGACAACAACAAGACCGGCCATCTCGTCGCCCGCCTGACCAAGGACCTGGAGGAGATCGGCGAGGTCGCCCATCACGGCCCGGAGGACGTGTTCATCGCGGTCATGACCTTCGTCGGCGCCTTCCTGGTGATGCTGAGCGTCAATGTTCCGCTCGCGCTGCTCACCGCCGTCATCGTCCCGGCCAGCGCCCTCATCACCACCCGCTACGGGCGGCGGATGACGGCGAATTTCCGCGTCCTGTTCGGCCGGGTCGGCGCCTTCAACGCCCGCATCGAGGAGAATATCGGCGGCATCCGCGTGGTGCAGTCCTTCGCCAACGAGGAGCATGAGAGCCAGCTGTTCGCGGTGGAGAATGCCCATTACCGCACCACCAAGCTGGAGGCCTATCGCCTGCTGGCGGCCAATGCCTCGCTCTCCTATCTCGGCATGCGCCTCACCCAGGTCATCATCATGCTCGCCGGCACCTGGTTCGTGCTGCGCGGCGAACTCAGCAATGGCGGCTTCGTAGGCTTCCTCCTGCTGGTCGGGGTGTTCTTCCGGCCGCTGGAGAAGATCGCGGCGGTCATGGAAGTCTACCCCAAGGGCATTGCCGGGCTGCGCTCCTATCTCGATTTCCTCGCCACCCGCCCGGATGTCGCCGACCGGCCGGGCGCCGTCGCGCTCGCCGGAGTGAAGGGCGCCATCCGCTATGAGGGCGTGCGTTTCGCCTATGGCAACGCGGCCCCGGTGCTGAACGGGATCGACCTCGACATCCGCCCCGGCGAGAGCGTCGCCTTCGTCGGCCCCTCCGGCGCCGGCAAAACCACGCTGTGCTCGCTGCTGCCGCGCTTCTACGACGTCACCGGCGGGCGCATCAGCATTGACGGGCACGACATACGCGACGTGCAGCTGGCCTCGCTGCGCCGGAACATCGGCATCGTGCAGCAGGACGTGTTCCTGTTCGGCGGCACCATCCGCGAGAACATCGCCTATGGGCAGCTCGACGCCGGCGAAGACGCGATCCGCGAGGCGGCGCGCCGGGCCCAGCTCGACGACCTGCTCGCCGGCCTGCCGCTGGGGCTCGACACGGTGATCGGCGAGCGCGGGGTGAAGCTCTCCGGCGGCCAGAAGCAGCGGCTCGCCATCGCCCGCATGTTCCTGAAGGACCCGCCGATCCTCATCCTGGACGAGGCGACCTCGGCGCTCGACAGCGAGACCGAGTGGGAAATCCAGCGCGCGCTGGCGGCGCTTTCGGTCGGGCGCACCACGCTGATCATCGCCCACCGGCTCTCCACCATCCGCACCGCCGACCGCATCGTCGTCGTCACCCGCGAGGGCATCGCCGAGCAGGGCAACCATGCCGAGCTGGTAGCGCGGGGTGGAATTTATGCCCGCATGGTGCGGACACAGTTCGCCGAGGCGGAACGCATCCCGGCGTAAAAGCCGGCGGGTCCGCGGCGACCGCAGATTTTTTCCGCACCGCACGGAACCTTCTCTCGTCTCGGCGGTTTAGGAGCGCCGGGAACTGCGACGCGCGCGCCCGCCAAGGCGTTGGCACGCGCCCCGGCTCTCATCTTGTCGCCTTTCCGGGGAGTAGTGGCGGCGTGCAGCTCAAGGCGTTCGAGGAGAAGCCAGCCCTTCTCTATGTCATCCTCGCGGTGTTCACCGCGCTGGTGTTCATCGTCGACCTGTCGGTGCCGCTCGGCGTCGCCGTCTGGGTGACCTATCTCATTCCGCTGGTGCTGGCCTATCTCGCCTGGCGCACCTTCGTTCCGTTGGTCACGGCTGCCACGGTCACCTTGGTGATCGCCGCCGGCTTCCTGATCGACCGCCCCGGCATCGACCCCAGCCTCGCCTTGCTCAACCGCTCCATGGGCACGGTCACGGTGTGGGTGCTGGCGGCCACCGGGTTCTTCTTCATCCGCAACAAGCTGGCGGTGCGCCGCGAGGAATGGATCCGCACCGCGCAGGTCGACCTCTCGCGCCGGATGATGGGCGATCTCTCCAGCGCGGAACTGGCCGAGCGGGTGCTCACCTTCCTCGCCGAGCGGCTCGGGGCGCAGGCGGCGCTGTTCTATGTCCGCGACCACGACGCTTTCGCCCGCACCGCCGGCTATGGCGTGCCCGCCGATGCCGCCATCCCCGCCCGCATCCGCCGGGGCGACGGGCTCGTCGGGCAGGTGATCGCCGACAAGCGCAGCTTCGCCGTCGATTCCGTGCCGGACGGCTATCTCTATTTCGGCTCCGGGCTCGGCAAGGGCAAGCCGGACTGGCTGCTGCTGACCCCGACCTTCGAGGACGACGAGGTCAATGGCATCATCGAGCTCGGCTTTCCGCGCCGTCCGCGCCCGGAGGCGCTGGAATTCCTGGAGCGCACCGCGAACGCGGTCGGTGTGGCGCTCCGCTCGGCGCAATACCGCACGCGGCTGGAAGAGCTGCTGGAGGAGACCCGCCGGCAGGCCGAGGAACTGCGCGCCCATGGCGAGGAACTGAGCGCCGCCAATGAGGAGCTGCAGGAGCAGAGCCAGGCGCTGCAGGATTCGCAGCGGCGGCTGGAGCGGCAGCAGGCGGAGCTGGAGGAATCCAACGCCCAGCTGGAGGAGCAGACCCAGCTTCTCGAAGCCCAGCGCGACGATCTCGCCCGCACCCAGGGCGCGCTCAAGCAGCAGGCGAACGACCTCGCCGCTGCCAGCCGCTACAAGTCCGAATTCCTCGCCAACATGTCGCATGAGCTGCGCACGCCGCTGAACGCCCTGCTCATCATGGCGCGGCTGCTCGGCGAGAACCGCTTCGGCAACCTCACCGAGGACCAGATCAGCTACGCCCAGATGATCGAGACCTCGGGCAACGACCTGCTCACCCTCATCAACGACATTCTCGATCTGTCCAAGATCGAGGCCGGCAAGCTGGAACTGCGGCCGCAGCAGGTGGAGGTCGCCGCGCTGGCGGAGAAGCTGGTGCGCAGCTTCGCCCCGCAGGCGGAGGAGAAGGGCATCACCCTGCGGGCGCAGATCGCGCCGACCGTGTCGCCGGTGCTGGAGAGCGACCCGCAGCGGCTGGAACAGGTGCTGAAGAACTTCCTCTCCAACGCGGTCAAGTTCACCTCCCACGGCGAGGTGGTGCTGGACGTCCATACCCAGGCCGACGGCCGCCTCGTCTTCGCCGTGTCGGATTCCGGCATCGGCATCGCCGAGGAGCAGCAGGAAGCGATCTTCGAGGCCTTCCGGCAGGCGGACGGCACCATCGATCGCCGCTATGGCGGCACCGGCCTCGGCCTGTCGATCTCGCGCGAGCTGACCAATCTGCTCGGCGGCGAGATCCAGCTGGAAAGCCGCCTCGGCGAAGGCAGCACCTTCAGCCTCATTGTGCCGACGCGCTTTGGCGGGGTGGGGGGCGACAGTGCGGGCGCGGCGGCGCTGCCGGCGCGTTCGGCGCGCCGCAGCCCGGCGCAGCGC
>JAEYTJ010000209.1 GCA_023434095.1 Pseudomonadota bacterium
GTTCCACGCGGCGCGCTCTGGGGCGCGGCTTGCGGAAGGGCCTGGGGCGCGGCGCGGCGCACCGGCACGGCATCCGTCGCTTCGCCCCCGTCGGTCAGCGGCGTGCGGCCATACTCCGCCTCCAGCCGCTTGGTCTCCCGCTCCAGCGCCCGCATGTTCAGGGCGGTGCTCAGCGCGGTCAGGTCGAAACGGCGCTCCGGCGCCGCCAGCGGGCCGCGCCACTGCACGGCCGCCGCCGGCGCGGCCGGCAGGCCGGCGCTGGCGACATCCTGCATCTCCAGCGTCGCCTCGAAGGTCAGCGCGGGAATGTCGAGCGCCCCGCTGAGGCCGAAGCGCTGCTCGCCCACCGCTAGCCGGGCGGCGCTGGTACGGGCGACGCCGTCGACCACGCTGACCGCGCTTTCCACCCGCGCCAGCTTCAGCGGCGCGCGCGCGAGCCCGTCGCTGAGCAGTTGCGCCAGCCGCTGCTGGTCCGGCGGCGGCCCGCGTTCGGTGGCCAACATCACATATTGCAGCGCCTTCGGATCGCTCTGGTCGATTTCCAGCCCTTCGACCGCGACACTGCCCTGCCCCTGCAGCTGGCTCGCCAGCGCAAAGGGCGACGTGCCACGGCCGGTGAGATCGAGCGTCGTGCTCAGGCGGCCGCGCAGCTTCGGCTGCGTCACCGCGAGGGCGGCGAACAGCGCGGCACTGTCGGCACCGGTCAGGGCCAGCCGGCCGTCGAACTGCACCGCGTCGCCCACGCGCGCGAGGTTGAACTTGCCCGAGAAGGTTCCGCCGGCGACCCGGCCCGTGGCGGTCTCCACCGCGAGCCGCCCTCCCGCCAGCTTGGCCGCCACTTTCGCCTCGCCCAGCGCCAGTCCGCCGGGAAGGTCGAAACGTCCCACGGCAAGGGTCACGTCGGCCGCCAGAGGGCCGGCAGGGGGGCCGAAGCCGGCCCGCGACCACCCCTCCGCCCCGCCCCCGGCGGAGGCACCGACGGCAAGACCCAGCGCCCGCGCGACGTTCCACTGCGGCGTCGACAGGTCGGCCCGCAGCGGCTGCCCCGGCGCGTAGGACAGCGCGCCATCCAGCCGCTGTTCGCCCAGCGTCCCGGAAAGCGCCCCGATCCGCCACTCGTCATTGTCGCGCGTGAGCCTGCCGGTGAAGCGCGCCGGCACCCCGCCGGCATCCGCCGCCGCCAGATGCGGAAGAAGCGCCCCGAGATCGGCGGCTTCCAGGGTCAGCGTAAGATCCGGCACCAATCGGCCGGCGGCCTCCAGCACCGCCGTGCCTTCTCCGCGCAAGCGCATGCCGGCAAAGTCGAGCGTCGCCGCCACGCGCTGGTCGAGGTCGAGCGTGAGGCGGGCCGGGCCGAGATTGGGGCGCAGGCCCGGCACGCCGACTCCGGAAAGCACGGCGCTGCCGTCCCGCGCGTCCAGCGCGGCGCGGCCGTTCAGCCGCCCCTCGGCACCGAAGCCGATCTGCCCGGTGCCGGACAGGCCGCCAAGCCGTCCCTTGGCATCGACCGTCGTGCGCCCGCTCTGCGACTCCAGGGTCAGCGTCAGGTCCACCGGCGCCAGATTCGCCTGCGTCGCGCTGAGGAAGGGCTCGATCCGGGTAAGGCCGAATGCGTTCGCCAGCGCCGGCAGCCCATCCGCCCGCCGCCCCGTCAGCTTGGCGGTGAAACGCGCATTGCCGGCGCTGTCGTCGCCGAGCGTGGCAAGGCGGCCGGCACCGGTGAGGTCGAGCCCGGCGAAATCCTCGATGGCGAGGCGCTCGATGCCGAGCCCGTCCGCCGTGCCTTTGAGGATCAGGTCGAGGCTGCGGGCGCTGGCGCCCGCCAGATGCACCTGCCGGCCGCTGACGCTGAGATTGAGGTCGGTCGTCCCCAGCCCGAGGGCCACCAGCCGCTGCATCGGCGGCAGCAACGCGTCGACATCGACATCCGAGGTGGTGAGCACCGCATCGACCCGTCCGCGCCCGCCCGCTGCCGGCAGCGTATAGGCGGCGGTTCCGGCGAAACGGCTCTCCCCGGCCGAAAGTTCGAGCTTGTCGAGGGCAAAGCCGCCGGCACTGACGCTGAGTTCGCCGGCAAGCCGGGCGGCCCCGGCCGGCAGGCTCGCCACCAGCCCGCTCGCCTGCGGCACGGCCCAGGCCGCGAAGCCGGGCAGGTCCTGCGCCTCCAGCACGCCACGGCCGCCGAACAGGGCGGCGTTGGGGTCGCCGCTTCCCGTGACGCGCGGCAGGGTGCCCGAGAGGGCGATCCGCGCCCCGCCGGGCAGTCGGGCTTCCAGCGTACGGGCCTGCCAGCCGCCGGGCGACCAGTCGAGCCCCGCCTTCACCTCCCGCGCCGTCGCGCCGGCCAGCAGCACGGTGTCGGCGGAGAGATCGAGCGAGCCGACGGTCGCGAGATCGGCCAGCGGCACCAGAAGCCGCGCCAGCGCATCTGTTGCCGCCAGCGGCGTTGCGCCGCCGGTCAGCGCGCCGAGATCGAGCTGGCGCGCCGCCAGCGTCAGGTCGAGCCGCGACACGGCGTTGCCCGGCCCGGCAGCCGCAAGATGAGCCGTGCCGGAGAGCGCCACCGGCCGCGCGGCGGCATCCAGCGTCAGGCTGAGGTCGGAAGCCGCGATCGCCTGCGGCGTCGCCTCAACCTTCGCGGAAAGGCTCCAGGCTTTGAGAATGTCGGCATCGGCACCGGAAGCCGCCGCGGCGGCGGCGGCGGGAGCAGCGCGCACCAGTGCCGCCCGGCCGCGAAAGCTCGGCGAGCCGCCGGCAAGGCTCAGCACCCCGTCCGCATCGACGCTGAGCGGCGAACCGACATTCTGCGCCCCGAGCCGCAGCTTGGCGGAACCATCGGCGGCGAATTGCGACAGGTTGAGCCGCACCCGGCGGCGCACGCCGGCCGCATCGGCCTCACCCTCCACTTTCATCGGTCCCATCGGCCCGCCGATGTCGCCGGTGAGATCTACATCGTCGAGCTTGAAAGCGCGCTCATTGGCGCGGTCGAGCAACTCGAAACTCCCATCGATGATGGTCATCTCGGCGACACTGAAACCCCCGGGGCGGCTGCCACCGGTCGGCACCGAGACCTTGCCGGTGGTGTCGACCACCAGCCGCCCGCGAGGGCGCAGCAGGGTGACATGGTCAGCCACCACCTCGCCGCGCATCAAGGCGCCGAGATTGAGCCGGCCGGAGAGTTCCGCCGCCGCCAGCGAGGTGCCGCCGCCGTCAAGACCGACCGACACGTCGCGCAGCACGATACGCGGAGTGGGCAGGATCTGCGCGTCGATCGGGCCGCGGATGACCACCGGCGCACCGAGGGTGCGGGCCGCCTGCGCCTCGAAGGTCGAGCGCCATTGCGACCAGTCGACGACGAAGGGCGCCGCGAAGGCCGCCGCGACGGCCAGGATGATCGCGCCCGCAATCGTCAGCAGCAGGTTCTGCACGCATTCCTCCGGCCTTCCGGCCCCGGCCCCCGCCCCCTTGACGGATGCCCGACCACTCTACGCTAGATCGTTGATGATTTTCGCGTTCCGAGCGGCAGGCGCAAGGCGCGAATTGATGCGGAAGCCGCGCGCGCCGCCACACGGCCCGGCGCCTGTCATGCTCAGGGCAGGATCTTGCCGGGATTCATGATGTCGTGCGGATCGAGCGCCCGCTTGATTGCCCGCATCGCGTCCAGCGTGGCGAGCCCGTGCTCGGCTTCCATATAGGCGCGTTTGCCCTGGCCGACGCCGTGCTCGCCGGTCGCGGTGCCGCCCATGGCGAGCGAGCGCTTGATCATGCGGGAGATGAAATCCTTCGCCTTGGCGACATCGTGCGGATCCCCCATGTCGACCAGCGTCACGGTGTGGAAGTTGCCGTCACCGACATGACCGACGATCGGCGCCACCATCCCCATCTCCTCAATATCCCTCTTCGTCTCCTCGACGCATTCGGCGAGGCGGGAAAGCGGGATGCACACATCGGTAGCGAGGGCCTTGGCGCCGGGCTTCAGGGGCAGGCAGGCCCAGTAGGCGTCGTGCCGCGCCTGCCACAGGCGGGTCCGCTCCTCGGGCCGCGTCGCCCACCGGAAGTCGTTCCCGCCATATTCCGCCGCGATCTCGCTGAAACGCTGCGCCTGCTCGTGGACGCCGGCTTCCGTGCCGTGGAACTCGACGAACAGCGTCGGCCGCTCCGCGAGGTCGAGCTTGGAATAGGCGTTGCAAGCACGTACCTGCACCTCGTCGAGCAACTCGATGCGCGCCACCGGCAAGCCCGACTGGATGGTGAGGATCACCGCGTCGCAGGCGGCACGGATGGTGGGGAAGGCGCAAACGCCCCCCGAAATCGCCTCGGGAACGCCCGCGAGCCGCAGTGTCAGGCTGGTGATGACGCCGAGCGTGCCCTCGGCACCGACGAACAGCCTCGTGAGATCGTAGCCGGCGGAGGACTTCTTCGCCCGCCGCGCGGTGGTGATCACCTCGCCATTGGCCAGCACGGCGGTGAGCGCGATGACATTGTCCTTCATCGTACCATAGCGCACCGCATTGGTGCCGGAGGCGCGGGTGGAGGCCATCCCGCCGAGCGAGGCATCGGCGCCGGGATCAATGGGGAAGAACAGCCCGGCATCGCGCAGATGCTCGTTCAGCTGCTTGCGCGTCACGCCCGGCTCGACGACGCAGTCGAGATCCTCGGGATGCACCGACAGCACCCGGTTCATGCGCGAAAGGTCGACGGAGATGCCGCCTTTCGGCGCGTTCACCTGCCCCTCCAGCGACGAGCCGGTGCCGAAGGCGATGACCGGCACGCGATGACGTGCGCAGGCCCGCACCACGGTCTGCACCTCTTCCGTGCTCTCAACGAACACCACCGCATCCGGCGCCTCATTGGCAAGCCAGGTGACGGTGTTGGCGTGCTGTTCGCGAATGGCCCGGCCCGTGGCCAGGCGCTCGCCGAAATGGGCGGCGAGCTGGGCGATCACCTCCTGCACCCGGTCGGAACCTGCGGACGCGACAGGATGCTCCTCGACCGTGGTTTCCATCCCGCACCTCCGCGTCACGCTGGCGCGCCGGCTCCCTATGCCGGCCGCCCCAACGGCATATACCTTATGCCGGCCGCCTGCGACCCCGCCCGGAGCGCGCTGCCGCGCAAAAAGCACGACGAAACCCCGCTGCTGCAAGAATTCAGTCATTCAATCGCCATCACGACAGGTGACGACTGCATGGAAAGTCGGCACAATGCTTGTCAATAAGGCAGCGCGGTACCCGCGCTCAAACGGTCGGGATGGTGTCATGCTGGACGGGATCGATTTCGAACCCGTGTTCTTCGCGCCCTTCGTGTCGTCCGTCATGACGGTTGACGCCGGTTGGGCCGATCACAACGGGCATTTGCACGCGGCCTTCTACAGCCTGCTTTTCGACCGCGCGGTCGACGAGGCGGTGTTCCTTGTCGGGCTCGGCCCGCACATGGTGGAAAGCCGGCGGGCCTCCTTCGTGACGGTGGAGGCACATCAGCGCTTCCAGCGCGAGCTTCGCGCCGGGCAGGAGGTGCGGGCAACGCTGCGCCTCATCAATTACGACGACAAGCGCATGCACCTGTTCCAGGAACTGCACCACGCCCGCGAGGGCTGGATCGCGGCGACCTATGAGCAGATCGCCCAGCATGTCGAGGCCGGCACCCGGCGTGTCGTGCCCTTCCCCGACGAGGTTCTGGAGCGGCTGGCCCTGATGAAGGCGGCCCATGGCGCGCTGCCGGTCCCGGAAGGGCTTGGCCGGCCGGTCAACATGCCGATCCGGCTGAGCTGACCGGCGCGACGCCCCTTAACAGTTCTGAGACCTCTACCGCTCTCCGGCGGGAGTCACGTTACGCCCGCGATCGGCGGTCAGTTCCAGCGTGGTCCAGCCCTCGATGGTGCGACGGCGCTTGAGCCGAAGCCCTTGGGCGCGGTAGGCGGCTAGCGCCGCATTGGCGTGCGAGGGCAGCAGGCCTGACAGCACCACCGTGCCGCCAGGCGCCAGCAGCCGGCTGAGCGGCCGGGCGATCGCCTTCAGCGGCGGCAGCAGAATATTGGCGAGGATCAGGTCATAGGGCCCGTGGCGGCGGAACGCCCCCGCGCCCAGCCCCGGCGCGTGCAGGAACTGGATATGCGGGGCCGCACGGTTCGCCACCGCATTGGCCCGCGCCGTCGTCACAGCCACCTTGTCGATGTCGCTCGCCAGCGCCGACGCATGGAACAGCCGCGCCGCGGCCATGGCCAGCACGCCGGTGCCGGTGCCCACATCGAGCGTGTGGGCCGGGCGGCGCTGCTTGCCGAAGGCGTCGATCGCGGCGAGGCAGCCCTTGGTGGTGCCGTGATGGCCGGTGCCGAAGGCCAGCGCGGCCTCGATCTCGATGCCGATCCGGTTGGCGGTGAGCCGGCCGCGATCATGCGAGCCATGGACGATGAAACGGCCGATGGCGACAGGAGCCAGCCCTTCGAGCGACGCCGCCACCCAGTCCTTCTTGTCGAGCAGCGAGAATGTGGCCGCTTCCGCCGCCGCCGGCGAGACAAGCGAGATGAGTTCGCGCACCATCGCCTCGTCCGGCTCCTCGCCGAAATAGACCTCGACGGCCCAACCCGAGCCCTCGGCACGGTCCTCCACCTCGAAGGCGGCCGCCGCGACTTCCGCCGGATCGAAGCTCTCGCCGAGATATTCGGCAATGGCGCGCGCCTCGTGCTCGGGCGCATCGACCCGCATCACGTGCGACGCGCCATTGGGCGGGAGTCCTTCGAGCATGTCGGTCCTCACGGGCTGGCGGGGGCGTCTGTGGTGCGCGCTCTGTAAGCGAGGACGCGCCCGAACGCCAGCACGTCGCCCACTCACGCCGCCTCGACGAAGCTGTCCACCACCTTCTTCTCGCCGGCCTTGTCGAACTGCACGCTGAGCTTGTTGCCTTCCACCGAGGCAACCTCGCCATAGCCGAACTTCTGGTGGAACACCCGGTCTCCCACCGCGAAGCGGGAGGCCGGGCCGGTCGACTTGGCGATGAGTTCGCCCTCGATGATCCGCCCGCTGCCGCGCGCCTTCTCGCTGGCGGCGAAGCGCGAGGGGCGGCTGTCGGTGTAGCTGCCGCCGGAGAAGCCGCCGCCGCTGCCGCCGCGCGCGGCGTTCTGCGCCCGCTGCCAGCCGGGAGTCGAATAGGAAGAGCCGAAGGTCTGCGCCTCGTCGAAGCGGCTGGGGCCGTAGCCGTAGCGGCCGGACTGCCCGCCGCCCCAGCCCTGCCCGCCGCGCGATTCGGTCACCTGCACGTCCTTTTCCGACAACTCGTCGAGGAAGCGGCTCGGCACCGCAGACTGCCACATGCCGTGAATGCGGCGGTTCGAGGCGAAGAACACCTTGGCGCGGCGGCGCGCGCGGGTGAGACCGACATAGGCGAGGCGGCGCTCTTCCTCCAGCCCGGCGCGGCCCTGCTCGTCCAGCGCGCGCTGGTTGGGGAACACACCCTCCTCCCAGCCCGGGAGGAACACCGTGTCGAACTCCAGCCCCTTGGCCGAATGCAACGTCATTATGTTGACGGCATCGCCTCCGGCCGCGCCTTCGACGTCCATGACCAGCGAGATGTGTTCGAGAAAGCCGATGAGGTTCTCGAACGACTCCATCGAGCGCACGAGTTCCTTGAGGTTGTCGAGCCGGCCCTGGGCGTCGGCGGAGCGGTCCTTCTGCCACATCTCGGTGTAGCCGGACTCGTCGAGCACGATTTCCGCCAGTTCGTTTTGCGGCAGGCTGGCCATCTGCGCCCGCCAGCGGTCGAAGGAGGCGACGAGATCACGCAGAGTGAGCCGTACCTTGGGCTTCAGTTCCTCGCTGGCCACCAGCTCGCGGGCGGCCTCGACCAGCGGGATCTGGGCGGCGCGGGCATGGTCATGAATCTGCCGCAGCGCCGCGTCGCCGAGCCCGCGCTTGGGCACGTTGACGATGCGCTCGAAGGCGAGGTCGTCCGAGGGCGAGGCGATGACGCGCAGATAGGCCAGCGCGTCGCGGATTTCCGCCCGCTCGTAGAAGCGCGGGCCGCCGATGACCCGGTAATTCAGCCCCAGCGTGACAAAGCGCTCTTCGAATTCGCGCATCTGGAACGAGGCGCGCACGAGAATGGCGATCTGGGTCAGCGCGTGGCCCTCGCGCTGCAACTGCTCGATCTCCTCGCCGATGGCGCGGGCCTCCTCCTGGCTGTCCCAGGCCCCGGTCACGGTCACCTTCTCGCCGCTCTCGCCCTCCGAGAACAGCGTCTTGCCCAGCCGACCCTCATTATGGGCGATGAGATGCGCCGCCGCGCCGAGGATATGGCCGGTCGAGCGGTAGTTGCGCTCCAGCCGCACTACCGTCGCCCCGGGGAAATCGGTCTCGAAGCGCAGGATGTTGTCCACCTCCGCCCCACGCCAGCCATAGATCGACTGGTCGTCGTCGCCGACGCAGCACACATTGCGCGAGCCGGCCGCCAGCAGGCGCAGCCACAGATACTGCGCGACGTTGGTGTCCTGATACTCGTCGACGAGGATGTAGCGGAAGCGGCGGTGATACTCCGCCAGCACATCCGGATTTTCGCGCAGGAGGCGGATGCTTTCCAGTAGCAGATCGCCGAAATCGACGGCGTTGAGCGCCTTCAGCCGCGCCTGATAGGCGGCGTAGAAGGCGCCGCCCCGGCCGTTGGCGAAGGCCGCCCCCTCGCCCGCCGGCACCTGCGCCGGGCCGAGGCCACGATTTTTCCAGCCATCGATGATGTTGGCCAGCAGCCGCGCCGGCCAGCGCTTTTCGTCGATGCTCTCGGCCTGGAGAAGCTGCTTCAGCAGCCTGATCTGGTCGTCGGTGTCCAGAATCGTGAAGCCGGACTTCAGCCCCACCAGCTCGGCATGGCGGCGCAGCAGGCGCACCCCGATGGAATGGAAGGTGCCGAGCCACGGCATACCCTCCACCTCCTCGCCGACCATGGCGCCGATGCGCTCTTTCATCTCCCGCGCCGCCTTGTTGGTGAAGGTCACGGCGAGAATCTGCGAAGGCCAAGCAAGGCCCAGGGAAAGGATATGGGCGATGCGGGTGGTGAGCACCCGTGTCTTGCCGGTGCCGGCGCCGGCGAGCACCAGCACAGGGCCGTCGGTCGCCTCCACCGCTGCGCGCTGCTCGGGGTTGAGCCCGTCGAGATAGACCCCGCGACCCTGCGCGGAAGGGCCAGGCCGGGCCAGCGCCGCCGCACGCGCGGCGATGCCGCCGGGCCGCGGGGTGGCCGCCGGCGGGTCGAAAGGAACGTCGGACGGATCGCCATCCGGGATTTTTTGGGGGTCGGCCAACGGCCTGCTCACAGTCATGAAGGATGATTCTTGAGGGAACAAAATGGCACTGGCATGCCCGTTTGGCGAGGGCGGCAGCAATTCCGAGGGATTTCAGCCGGCGCGATAGCTCAGCGCCGGCAGTTCGGCATCGATATACGCCCCCAGCGCCCGCGCCGCCCGCGAGGGCCGCGGATCGGCATATTCCAGCGCGATGCCGATGCTGGGCAGCGCCGGCATTCCTTCGGTGACGATGTGGAGATCGGGCGGCACCGCCATGCGGGTCAGCACCGCAATCGCATGGCCGGAACGGGCGATGGCGATCAGCCCCGTGAGGCTGTTGCTGGCGAAGGCCACGCGGTAGCGCCGCCCCACCGATTCCATCGCCGCACAGGCGGCGCGATGGTCCAGGGTGAGCGGCGCCGACAGCGCCAGCGGAAGGCTGGCCTGCCCCAGCACAGACGGCGCGGGGTCATTGGCCACCCAGACGAACTCCTCCCGCCGGATCACCTCCCCGCCAGCGGGATCGGGAACCGAGACCAGCGCCATCTCGATCTGGCGTCGGTGCAGCAGCGGGCGCAGCTCCAGTGTCGGCGCACACACCATGCGCAGCTCGACATCGGGATGGAGCGCGCAGAAGCCGCGCAGAAGCTCCGGCAGGAATGCCGCCGAATAGTCCTCCGGGCAGCCGAAGCTCACCGAGCCGCGCAGCCCCGTACCCACCATGTCGGCGAGGATTTCATCGTGGCGCGCGAGCAGCGCGTCGGCATGCGCCAGCAGCTTCTCGCCTGCCGTGGTCAGACGCACGCCCGAGCCGCTGCGGTGCAGGAGTGGCTGGCCGAGCGCCTCCTCCAGCCGGTGCATCTGCATGCTGAGCGCCGACTGCGTGCGCCCGATCTGCAGACAGGCGCCGCTGATCGAGCCGGTACGCGCCACCACGGTGAAGCTGCGCAGCAGAGCAAGGTCGAGGTCGGGAATAATGGACATACCGCTATCAATTTCATCGATATCGGATTGAAACAATATCAGTTTGCCTGAGGAGACCCGCTTCGGTAATTTTTTCCACCAGCCATTCGGGGATGAGCCCATGTCGATGAACGCCGATCCCGCCTTCTGGGCCGCCGCCAACACGCATCTCACCCGCTACGGGCCCAGCTTCGAATCCATCATCGTCGAGCGGGCGGAGGGCAGCTTCGTCTATGACGCCGACGGGCGCGGCATTCTCGACTTCACCTCCGGCCAGATGAGCGCGGTGCTGGGCCACACCCACCCCGACATCGTCGCGACGGTGGACCGGCAGATGGGCCGCGTCGCCCACCTCTTCTCCGGCATGCTCTCGCGCCCGGTGGTGGACCTCGCCTCCCGCCTCGCCGCGCTCGCGCCGGGACTGGAGCGCGTCCAGCTGCTTTCCACCGGCGCGGAATCCAACGAGGCCGCGATCCGCATGGCAAAGCTCGTCACCGGCGGGCACGAGGTGGTGGCCTTCGCCCAGAGCTGGCACGGCATGACCGGCGCCGCGGCGGCGGCCACCTACAGTGCCGGGCGCCGGGGCTACGGGCCGGTGGCGGCGGGCTCCTTCGTCATTCCCGCCCCCAATTCCTACCGCCCACGCTTCACCCGTCCCGACGGCTCCAACGACTGGCAGGCCGAACTGGACGACGCCTTCGATCTGATCGACCGCCAGTCCACCGGGGCGCTGGCCGCCTTCATCGCCGAGCCGATCCTCTCCAGCGGCGGCATTCTCGAACTGCCGCCCGGCTACCTCAAGGCGCTGAAGCGCAAATGCGAGGAGCGCGGAATGCTCCTCATCCTCGACGAGGCCCAGACCGGCATCGCCCGCACCGGCCACATGTTCGCCTTCCAGCGCGACGGCGTGACGCCCGACATCATGACGCTGTCGAAGACACTCGGCGCTGGCCTGCCGCTCGCGGCCGTAATGACCACGCAGGCGATCGAACAGCAGGCCTACGAGAAGGGCTACCTGTTCTACACCACCCATGTCTCCGATCCGCTGCCGGCTGCCGTCGGCGTCACCGTGCTCGACGTGGTGGCGCGCGACGGGCTAGTTGAACAGGCGATCACGCGCGGCCGGCGGCTCAAGGACGGCCTGCTCGGCCTGCAGCAACGCTATGACTGCGTTGGCGACGTGCGGGGGCGCGGCCTTCTGCTCGGGCTGGAGATCGTGCGCGACCGCGGCACCAAGGAGCCCGGCTTCGAACTCGGCGCAAAAATCATGGAGGAAGCCATGACGCGCGGGCTCAGCATGAACATCGTCAAGCTGCCCGGCATGGGCGGCGTGTTCCGCATCGCCCCGGCGCTCACGGTGAGCGAGGCCGAGATCGACCGCGGGCTGGAAATCATCTCCGACTCCATCGCCGCCGCCATCCACTGACGGGCCCGCCGGTCGGTTGCCGGGGCGTTTCTCTCGGCTCCCGAACCGGCGCTCCGCCTGTCAGCGACCGCAACGACGCTGGCCTCGGCGGGCCGGGCATGGTCTGATCGGGCGGAGATTCCGCCCGTGCAGCCCGACCCAAGGCCTCCCGATGTTCGAAGCCAAATTCCAGACCTTCGCCGATGCCGCCGCTCCCGCGCTCGGCACCGCCCGCCTGAAGCTGCTGCGCGAGGAACTCGAACGGCGGGGCCTCGACGGCTTCATCATTCCCCGTGCCGACGCCCACCAGAACGAATATGTGCCGCCCTGCGACGAACGGCTCGCCTGGCTCACCGGCTTCACCGGCTCCGCCGGCGTGGCGCTGGTGCTGCGCAGCGAAGCGGCCCTCATCGTCGACGGACGTTATACGCTACAGGCCGCTGCACAGGTCGACACCGCCTCCTTCACCGTTGTGCCGCTGGCCGAGACCGCACCCGACCGCTGGCTGGAAAAGCACCTGCCTGCCGGCGCCCATTTCGGCTACGATCCATGGCTGACCACGGTGGAGGGCGAGCAGAAGCTGCGCCGCGCCGCCGTCCTCGCGGGCGGCGTGCTCGTGGCCGTCGATGGCAATCCGTTGGACGCGGTGTGGCAGGATCGCCCGGAGTTCCCGCTCGCGCCGGTCACCCTGCGCGATCCGGCGCTGGCAGGCGAAAGTGCGGCCGACAAGATCGTCCGCGTGCAGAGGGCTCTCGCCGAGCAGAAGCTCGATGCGCTGGTCATTTCCGACCCGCATTCGGTGGCCTGGACCTTCAACATCCGCGGGGGCGACGTGAACTTCACTCCGCTGCCCTTGTCCTGGGCGCTGGTGCCGCGCAGCGGCCGGCCGACGCTGTTCGTCGACGCCCGCAAGCTCTCAAATGCGACCCGCGACGCCCTCGCCCCCATCACTGAAATCGCGGAACCCACGCTGCTGGAGCGTGCGGTGGAAATGGCCGCCTCCGGCGGCGCGACGGTGCGGCTCGACCAGGCCACCGCCCCGGCGTTGCTGGCGGCACGCATCGAAGCCGCCGGAGGCACGGTCTCGAACGGCGTCAGCCCGGTCGCGCTGATGCAGGCGGCGAAGAACGCCGCCGAGCTTGAGGGCATGCGCGCCGCGCATCGCCGCGACGGCGCCGCGCTCGCCCGGTTTCTCGCGTGGTTCGACACGGAAGCGCCCAAGGGCGGCCTGACGGAGATCGACGCCGTCTGCGCACTGGAGAGCTTCCGCCGCGAGACGGGCGCCCTGAAGGATATCTCCTTCCCCAGCATTTCAGGCGCCGGGCCCAACGGTGCCATCGTGCATTACCGCGTGAGCGAGGCGACGAACCGGGCGATCCGGCCGGACGAATTGTTCCTCATCGATTCCGGCGCGCAATATGAGGACGGCACCACCGACGTGACCCGCACACTCGTCGTCGGCACGGCGAGCGCGGAGATGCGGGACCGCTTCACCCGGGTGCTGAAGGGGCATATCGCCATCGCCCGCGCGGTGTTCCCGCTCGGCACGTCCGGCGCCCAGCTCGACAGCTTCGCCCGGCAGCCTCTGTGGGCGGTGGGGCTCGATTTCGACCACGGCACCGGCCATGGCGTCGGGGCCTACCTCTCCGTACATGAAGGGCCGGCGCGGATTTCCAAGGTGGGCACCGTGGCGCTGGCGCGCGGCATGGTGCTCTCCAACGAGCCCGGTTACTACAAGGCCGGCGGCTACGGCATCCGGCTGGAGAACCTCGAAATCGTGGTCGACGGCCCGGCGATCGAGGGGGCGGAACGCACGCTGCTCGCCTTCGAGACGCTCACCCTCGCCCCATTCGACCGGCGCGGCATCGAGCCGTCACTGCTCACGGCCGAGGAGACCGCCTGGCTCGACGCCTATCATGCACGGGTGCGGGAAGAAATCGGCCCGCTGTTGGACGACACACCGACCCGCCTCTGGCTGGAGGCGGCCACCGCCCCGCTGGCGCGCTGACGCCGCCCGCCGTCACGGGCCTGGCGCCGCTCGCTCGAACACGCGAGAGATAGGTAATGGTTCAATGGAACCATCGCTGGAAACCGGCGTTATCCCCGCGACCGATGTAACGGGACGGCTGGAGACTCGACGATGACCACCATTCTTATCGTTATTCTTATCCTTATCCTGATTGGCGCCCTGCCGAGCTGGGGCTACAGCCGCAATTGGGGCTACGGCCCCAGCGGCCTTGTCACCATCCTGCTGGTGATCCTGATCGTCATGATGCTTACCGGCCGCCTCTGACCATCGCGCGCCGAATGGAAAAGCCGCCGCGTCTCCCCCCGCGGCGGCTTTTTCTTGCCTGAACGTCAGCTTTACGCCGGACAGACGGTGGTTCACCGGCGCAGCGCGGCCGCAGCCTGTTCGGCGGGCACCACCTTCGCACCCGCAAATTCGAGCGCCGCCATCATCGCCGCCTGAACCGCCGGGGCGGGCACGTCCACACCATTGAAGGACAGCGGCAGCGTCGCGGTCGCGTCATGGGCGAGCGTGACCTCATAGCCAAGGTCCAGCGCCGCCCGGCTGGCCGCGTCCACGCACATGTGGCTCATCGCGCCGACGATCACCAGCCGCGAGATGCCCTGGCCGCGCAGGAGACTGTCAAGATTCGTGCGCAGGAAGGCGTTGACGTCTTCTTTCACTACCACTGTCTCGCCTTCCAGCGGCGCGAGACTGGGATGGATATCCGCGGCCGCCGTGCCGCGCGCGAAGAACGGCGCGTCCGCGCCGGTCATTTCATGGCGCACATGTACGACGCCGACACCCGCCTCCCGCGCCAGGGCGAGCAGGTCGCCCGCCTTCGCGGCAGCGGCCTCGGTGCCTTCCAGCGTGTAGCGGCCGCCGGGGAAATAGTCGTTCTGCAGGTCGATGATGAGAAGCGCGGTGTCGGACACGGCAAGCTCCGGTGGCCATGAGTGGAGCGCCAAGGTCCGCCTCGCGGGGCTTTCCTGTCAACTCGCGCCCGCCAGCACAAGCCATTCGTCCTCGCTGAGAATGGCCACACCCAGTTCCCGCGCTTTGGCGAGCTTGGAGCCGGCATCGGCACCCGCCACCACATAATCGGTCTTCTTCGATACCGAGCCCGCGACCTTGGCGCCGAGCCGTTCGGCCATTGCCTTGGCCTCGTCACGGGTCATCTTCTCTAGCGCGCCGGTGAACACCACCGTCTTCCCGCTCACCGCGCCGGCGCGGGCGACCGCCTCCATCGGCGAAGGCGTCACTTGGCGCAGCAGCGCGTCGACCGCCGTCTGGTTGTTCGGCTCGCCGAAGAAATCGACCACCGCCTCCGCGACCACCGCACCGATGCCCTCGATGCCGATGATCTCCTGCCACGCCTCGTTGCCCTTGGGATGGGCCTCGCCCGGCGGCATGGCCGCCAGCGCCGTGTCGCGCAGCGCCTCTATGGTGGGGAAGTGGCGCAGCAGCCGCTTGGCATTGGTTTCGCCGACATGGCGGATGCCGAGAGCATAAAGGAAGCGGTTCACCGGCACCTGGCGCCGCGAATCGATGGCGGCGAACAAGTTGCGGGCCGAAGTCTCGCCCCAACCTTCGCGGTTCTTCAGCCTTGTCAGAGCACCGGGCGCGGAATCGCGCGCCTCCAGCGTGAAGATGTCCGCCGGCTGCTTCACCAGCCCGGCCTCGTGAAACGCCTGCACCTGCTTCTCGCCGAGTCCTTCGATATCGAAGGCGTCGCGGGAGACGAAGTGGCGGATGCGCTCCACCGCCTGCGCCGGGCAAATGAGGCCGCCGGTGCACCGGCGCACCGCCTCGCCCTCCTCGCGCACCGCGTGCGAGCCGCAGGCGGGGCACAGGGTCGGGAAGGCATAGGGCTTCGCGTCGGCCGGGCGCCGCTCCAGTTCCACCGCCACCACCTGCGGGATCACGTCGCCGGCACGCTGGATCACCACCCAGTCGCCTTCCCGGATGTCGGTTCCGCCGCGGATCGGCTCACCATTGCCGCCGATGCCCTTGATGTAATCCTCATTGTGCAGCGAGGCGTTGGAGACCACGACCCCGCCCACCGTCACCGGCGCGAGCTTTGCGACCGGCGTCAACGCACCGGTACGCCCGACCTGAATCTCGATCCGCTCCAGGCGCGTGACGGCCCGCTGCGCCGGGAACTTGTGCGCCAGCGCCCAGCGCGGCGAGCGCGAGACGAAGCCGAGCCGCTCCTGCAGCGCGAGGCTGTCGACCTTGTAGACGACGCCGTCAATGTCATAGCCCAGCATGGCGCGCTGCTCGCCGATCATGCGGTAATGCGCCAGCAGCTCCGCCGCCGTATGGCAGCGCACGGTGAGCGGATTGGTCGGCAGTCCCCAGCGTTTGAACGCCTCGATGACACCGAACTGCGTGTCGGCGGGAAGACCGCCATCGCTCACCTCGCCCCAGGCATAGGCGAAGAAGCGCAGCGGGCGGCTCGCGGTGATCTTCGGGTCGAGCTGGCGTAGACTGCCGGCCGCCGCGTTGCGTGGATTGGCGAAGAGCGGCTTGCCCGCCTCCTGCTGGCGCTCATTGAGTGCGGCGAAGGTGTCATGGCCCATATAGACCTCACCGCGCACCTCGAAGACGGCGGGGACATTTCCCCCCTTCAGTCGCTGCGGAATCTCGCCGATGGTACGGACATTGGCGGTGACGTCTTCGCCCTCGAAGCCGTCACCGCGCGTCGCGGCCTGGACGAGAACGCCATTCTCGTAGCGCAGCGAGCAGGACAAGCCGTCGATCTTCGGCTCGGCGGTAAGGGTCAGCTCGGCCTCCGCCGAAAGACCGAGAAAACGGCGCACGCGGGCGACGAACTCCTCGACCTCCTCGTCGGAGAACGCATTGCCGAGCGAGAGCATCGGCACCGCGTGGCGCACCTTGGCAAACTTGGCGGAAGGCGCCGCACCGACCTTTTCCGAGAGGCTGTCCATGCCCCGCAGCTCGGGAAACTGCGCCTCGATCGCCTCATAGCGCCGACGAAGCGCGTCATAATCGGCGTCGGAGACGTTCGGCGCGTCGTCCTGGTAGTAACGCCGGTCATGGCCGGCAATCTCCTCGCCCAGCTTCGCATGCGCGCGGGCGGCCTCGTCGGCGGTCAGAGCCGCCACGTCGTCGGGCATGGCTCCGCTCGGCAGGTCGTCATCCGGCGTAGCCGAGGAGGGCGTCAGGGATCGCGACATGGCATTCACCGCAGGCTTGGGCGGGGGGCACCGCCGGGGCCCTACTCCCTTTCCAGAAATCGCCGGCAGTCTCAAGCCTCCCGCTCAGGGGACGGGCGAGGCGGCAGCGGGAGCAGGCGCCGCCACCGGGTCGAGCCGGAACAGCCGCACCGGCGGCATGGTCACGTCGCGGAACCGCCGCGACACCTCGCCGAGATCCTCGCGACCATAGACGGCGCTGATCTCGTTGAAGGAACGGAAGGTCGACAGCACGAGCAGCAGCGGCGCCGGCAGGGACAGCACCTCGGGCTCCTTCATGAAGGCATAACGCTGGCGCTCGTCGAACTGCTGAACGGTGACGCCGGGCAGCTCCCGCTTCAGCATGGCCGTCATCTGGTAGTCGTTGGTGAGGATGGCACCTGCGCCGATCGCCCGCCGGCGCGCATCGATCTCGGCGGCGAATTCCGGCCAGCCGCGCGTCATCCTCAGCACCGCGTCCTTGTTCCCTGCCAGCGTGGTCGGTACGAACAGAGCGTGGATGCCCAGCGCCAGCACGAGGCCGAAGGCCAGCGGCAACGTCGCCCGCGCCAGACCCGGCAGGCTTCGCCCGAGCCGGCCTCTGCCGGCAGGCGCCAGCATGCCCGCCGCCGCCGCGATCGCCACCAGCGGATAGAGAAAGCCGACCCAATTGCCCTCGACCCGCGCGCGCAGCGCATGCACGGCGAAATAGGCAAGCGGCACGAAGAGCAGGATCAACACCAGCGCCCACCCGCCCCCCGGGCGAAAGACGGTGCCCCCCCGGCGCGGCAGCAGACCGAGCACGGCGAACAGAAAGATCAGCGGGGTCGCCAGCGCGATCTGCGAGCCGATAAACTCCGGCAGGAAGGCGGGCCGGAACGGTGCCTGCGCCGTCACCCGGCCGCCCTGCTTGGTCAGCGTCGCCCAGTCGTGCGTGGCGTTCCAGACGATGTTCGGCAGGAACACGAGCACGGCAAGCAGGGCGGCGAGCCAGGGCCACGGGGTCAACAGCTGCCGCCGCAGCGGCGCCAGTGCCAGCACCGCCAGTGCAAAGGCGACGGCCAGCATGATGCCGGAATACTTCGACTGCGCCGCGAGCCCGATCGCCAGGCCCATGGCGAGCCACCAGATCGGACGAGGAGCGCGGATCAGCCGCGCCGCGCACCACACCATGGCGGCGCAGAACAGCGCCAGCGGCGCGTCGGGCGTCGCCAGCGTAAGCCCGAGAAAACCGAAGATCGTCGCGTTGAACAGCACCGCCGCCAACGCGCCGGCGCGCGGGTCTTCCAGCAGTTCCTCCGCCCCGCGCCAGACGAACCAGCTTGCCGGCAGGGCAGCGAGCACGCTGAACAGCCGCACCCCGAGAGGCGTATCGCCCAGCACCTCCTGCCCGGCCCGGATGAAGACAGCGATCATCGGAGGATGGTCGAAATAGCCGGCGGAAAGGCCCTGCGCCCACAGCGCATAATAGGCCTCATCCGGCACCAGCGGCACGAAAGCGGCAAGCACCAGCCGCCACGCCAGCATCAGCCCGATGAGCACGACAGCGCCGCGCGCGGCGAAATCCGCGCTGAACGAGGAGCCGGGCGTCGCCGCCGGTCCGGCGGAAAGGGCGCTCATGCCGCGTCCTTCCACACCAGCGCCCGGCTCATCGCGTAGTTCCACACCGCGCCGATGAAGGCGCCCGCAATGCCGGCCAGCCACCATTGCTCGGTCTGGTAGAAGGCCCAGTCGGCGGCGCCGACATTGGCCGCCGCGCCGAGACCGCAAATGGCATAGAAGGCCAGCAGGCCGCGCAGGAAGGCGAAGCCGGTGAGCCGGCGGTCGCGATAGGTGAGCAAATTGTTGAGCACGTAGTTGAACGTCATCGCCGTCAGCGTGGCAATGGCCTGTGCCACCAGGAAGCTGAGCGCCAGTCCGAGGCCGAGGCGCAGCGCCGCGAGGTGAACGACGAGGCCCGCCGCACCCACCGTGGCGAAGGAAAGGAAGCGCAGCGAGACGACGCCACCCGTTGCCTTGGCGACGATCAGGCCGAGAAAATCCATGAGCACGCGGTTGTCGAGCTTGCTGTCGCCGCTCTGCCGGACGCCGAAGCTGTAGGTCAGCTCCGTCACTTTCAACCGCCCCCTGGCAGTGGCGAGAATGTCGAGCAGGATCTTGAAGCCCTGCGTGGACAGTTTGGGCGCCAGTTCCTCCACCGTCTCCCGCCGCAGCATGAAGAAACCGCTCATCGGGTCGGAGGAGGTGACGTGCAGCACGCGCTGGGCGAGGATCGTGGCAAGGCGGCTGCCGCGCCCCCTCCAGGCGCTGAAACCTTCGGCGTCGCCGCCGGGAGCGTAGCGCGTGGCGACCACCACATCGGCACCGGCGCCCATGGCCTCCAGCATGCGCGGCAGCAGGGCCTCGTCGTGCTGAAGGTCGGCGTCCATCACGGCGACGATCGGTGCCTGCGCCGCCAGCATGCCCTCGATGCACGCGCCGGCCAGCCCGCGCCGTCCGACGCGGCGGATGCAGCGGATGCGCGGGTCGCGCCGGCCGATGGCGCGCAGCGCGTCGGCGGTGCCGTCGGGGGAATTGTCGTCGACGAAAATCGCCTCCCAGGCGATGCCGTCCAGCACCCGGGCCAGCCGCGCCACCAGCGGCTCCAGATTGCCGCGCTCGTTGAAGGTGGGAATGACCACCGTCAGTTCGGGGGCGACGGCCGGCGAGACTCCCGGCCCCCGTCCGTCAGGAACGGACATGGTGCTTTCGGACATAGCGTGGGCGAGCGCGAGAGACGGCGAGGACGTCATGGGAAGCCGGCGGAGCGAGGGACATAAGCGTGCGGACGAATAGGACAGGCCGGAGCGGAAGTCGACGGCGACGAATGTTCCGCGTCCCGCGACTGAAAGCGTATCAATCGGCGACGGCACCTTTCAGCAACCTGTCGGCGGCCGCCCGCGCCTCGGACGTCACCTCAGCGCCCGAGAGCATGCGGGCGATTTCCTCGCGGCGGTGATCGGGCGCCAGCGGCGCGACCCGTGTTGCCACCCGGTCGCGATCGGCCATCGCCTCCTTGGCGATGCGGAAATGGTTGCCCGCCCGCGCGGCCACCTGCGGGGCATGCGTCACCGCCACCACCTGCACCCGATCGGAGAGCCGCGCGAGCCGGCCGCCGATCGCATCCGCCACCGCGCCGCCCACACCGGTATCGATCTCGTCGAACACCAGCGTCGGTGCCGAACCCTTGTCGGCCAGCACCACTTTCAACGCCAGCAGGAAGCGCGCCAGCTCGCCGCCGGACGCGACCTTCATCATCGGGCCGGGCCGCGTGCCGGGATTGGTCTGCACCCAGAACTCGATACGGTCATAGCCGTCCACCTGTGCGGCTTCGTCGACCTGGCAATCGGTGAGGAAACGCGCCCGCTCCAGCTTCAGCGGCGGCAGTTCGGCGTTCACCGCCTTGTCCAGCGCCGCGGCAGCGGCGCGGCGCTTCTGCGAGAGGTCACGCGCCGCCTGCCGGTAGGCGGCCTCCATGGCGTCGGCGCGGGCTTCCAAACCCTTCAGCGTCTCCGCCCCGTGGTCGAGCGCGTCGAGTTGGTCGGCGAATCGCGCCGCGACGCTGGGCAGATCGTCGACGGTGCAGGCATATTTGCGTCCAGCCGCGCGCAACGCGAATAGTCGCTCCTCGATGCGCTCCAACTCGTGCGGGTCGAAATCGGCTTCGCGAAGCGCCACATCGAGATGGGTGCGGGCAAGGTCCAGCGCGTTCAGCGCGGCGTCGATGGCCTCCACTGCCGGGCGCACCAGCGCTTCCACCTCGCCGGCGCGCCGCTCCAGCCGGCGCACGGCGGCGGCAAGGCCGGGTATGGGGGAGTTGTTGCCGCCGACGGCGTCTTGCGCATCGGCGAGATCGGTCGCGATCTTCTCGAAACGCATCATCTCGGTGCGGCGCGTGGCAAGCCGTTCTTCCTCGCCCGGCTCGGCGGCGAGGGCCGTGAGTTCATCCACCGCATGGCGGATGAAATCGGCCTCCTTGGCCGCCTCGTCGAGCCGCGCCTTTTCCTGAGCCGCCTCGGTACGGGCGGCGCGCCAACCGCGCGCCCGGGCGCTCACTTCCTCCGCAAGTGCCGCGAGCCCGCCATAGGCGTCGAGCAAGGCGCGGTGCGAGGCAGGGTCGACAAGCGCGCGGTCGTCATGCTGGCCGTGGATTTCCACCAGCCGGCGGCCGAGATTGCGCAGCATCTGCGCGCTCACCGACTGGTCGTTGACGAAGGCACGGGTGCGGCCATCCGCGTGCTGCACCCGCCGCAGCACAAGTGCGCCGTCGTCGTCGATTCCCGCTTCCGCCAGCAAAGCGCGCACCGGGTGATCGGCGGCGAGGTCGAATTCGGCCGTGACCTGGCCCTGGGTGGTCCCCTGCCGCACCAGCGAGCCATCACCCCGCCCCCCGAGCGCGAGGGTGAAAGCGTCGAGGAGGATGGACTTGCCCGCACCGGTCTCGCCGGTGAGCACGGTGAGGCCGGAATGAAAAGAGAGGTCGAGCCGCTCGATGAGCACGATATCCCTGATCGACAGGGCGATCAGCATGGGGAACGCTCCAGAACGTGGTCCTGCGGGACAAGGGAGCGCGCCGTTCGAGCCGGCAGCCGGAGGACGCGCATCCGTGTTCTCGCTACGTTCTCACAACTCGCGGCGCAGCGGAAGAGGGTTTCCCGCTCTTCTCTAGCCGAGGGTGAAGCCCTTGAAGGCCTTGGCGATCCACGACTGCTCGTTCATCTGAGGATTTACGCCGCGCGACTGCACCAGCTTGTAGGCGTCCTTGTACCAGTTGCTGTCGGGGAAATTGTAGCCGAGCACAGCCGCCGAGGTCTGCGCCTCGGTGATGACGCCGAGCGCCATATAGGCTTCCGTGAGGCGGTACAGCGCCTCCTCGACATGGCGCGTGGTCTGATAGCGCGTCACCACCACCTTGAACCGGTTGATGGCGCCCGCATAGTTGCGCTGTTCGAGATAGTAGCGCCCGATCATCATCTCCTTGCCGGCGAGTTGGTCGCGCGCGACTTCGAGCTTCTTCTTGGCGCTGACGGCATATTCGGTGTTGGGGTATTTGCGAATCACCTCTTCCAGCGAATCCATCGCGCGCTGGGTGCGCTGCTGGTCGCGGGAGATGTCCGGGATCTGGTCGAAATAGGAAGCGGCGACGAGGTACTGCGCATAGGCCGCGTCTTCCGAGCCCGGGTGCAGCGCCAGATAGCGGCGCGCCGCGGCGATGCACTCGTCGTAGTCGCCCTGGGTGTAGTTGACGTAGGCGATCATCAACAGCGACTTGCGCGCCCATTCCGAATAGGGATGCTGGCGATCGACGTCCTCGAAGCGGGTGATCGCGTCCTTGTATTCGTTCTTCTGCATCAGCGTGAGCGCTTCATTGTAGCGCTGCTCGGCCGGGACGTCCGGGTAGACCGTCTCTTCCTTGCTGGTGTCGAACAGGCTGGCGCAGCCGCCGAGCGAGGCGCCGACCAGCACCAGCCCAATGAGCCGCGCGGCCACCAGGCCCGAGCGCACAGCGCCGGAGCGGGTGGCGGGGGCCACGGGGCCGGGAACAGTCTGGCCGAGACGGAGAAGACGCATCACAAGTTCGATCCCGATCTGGTCGCTGTTTCGTCGCCAAGTGCGTGGACAGGCGCTAAGGCGGCTTTCCGACCGGATTATGGCGCCTCGGGACGCCAAGCGCAAAGAGGCGCGGCGAGCCACCGTTTCATGCCATCTGTGGCACGGTGGACGCGCTCGACCGGTGCACGACGAGCGGCAGGGCGGAACGCGGCGAAGTGGAAGGAAAGGGGATATACGGCGCAACGCGCGCAGGGCAGCCGACGACCGGACGCGTCCGCACCGACAGCGTCACAGCTCCGGCGCGTAGGCCGGGACGGCCACCGCGATCAGGCCGGCATTGCTGCTGACCGAGCGACGCGCCGGGATGCGGGCTTCGACGATCTCATAGGCGGAACGGTCGGACAGCAGCGCGTCGACGACCGCGAAATTGAGCTTGTGACCGCCGCGATAGGAGCGGTAGCGGGCCAGCAGCGGCAGGCCGCCAATGGCGAGATCGCCGATGGCATCGAGAGCCTTGTGACGGACGAACTCGTCCGCATAGCGCAGCCCGGTGGTGTTGAGCACCCCCTCGTCGCCGAGGCAGATCGTGTTGTCGAGCGAGGCGCCGAGCGCGTAGCCGGCCTGCCACAGACGTTCCACATCGCTGACGAAGCCGAAGGTCCGGGCGGCGGCGAGTTCCTTGCGGAACACCTCGGGCGACATGGTCGCGGCAAAGCGCTGGCGACCGATGGCGGAATGGTCGAAATCGATCTCGACTTCCAGCCGGAAGCCCATGTCGTAGGGCGAAATCTCGCCGAAGCCGGTCTCGGTTTCGACACGGACCGGCTTGAGCACGCGCAGATAACGGCGGGCGCTGTCGGTCTCGACGATACCGGCCTCGTCCACGGCGGCCACAAATTCGCCCGCGCTGCCATCGAGGATCGGAACTTCCGGGCCGTCGATCTCGACCCGGGCATTGTCGACGCCGATGCCGGCGAAGCAGGCCAGCAGGTGCTCGACGGTGGACACGGCGGGCCCTTCCGCATCGCGGAGCACGGTGGCGAGGTCGCTGCCGCGCACCGCGCCACGGCAGGCGCGCACCGACTGATTGGTGTCCTTGCGGAAGAAGACGATGCCGCTGTCGGCTTCGGCGGGGGAAAGATGCATCCGGGCCAGCTTGCCGGAATGGACGCCGACGCCGGAAAGCGTCACGTCATCACCGAGGGTGGTCTGCCGTACAGCGTTCATTCGACCCAAAAAGCGGATGCGCAGGCATCCGCTCTCCCCAATCCCCAAAACCAACACAGTGCGCCGCCACCTTAGGACTGGCTGCGGAACCGAATCCGCTGCGGACGCTTATCGTTGGTTGGCAAGATAACGGCGCGGTGAGTCTGCGCCAAATCACGCTTGCTTACCGTCTGTTACCGTTTTTACGCTAACGCACAAATCTAAAAAATCCTTTAATAACAAACAGATGCGCCCGGACCTCGCGATCCGGGCGCTGCATTGCGGATGTCGTGTGTAACAGGCGGCACGCGACCGCCTGTTCGCTGGCCTCAACCCTGGCGGCGGAGGAAGGCGGGGATGTCGAGATGGTCATCCTCCGCCGGACGCGCGGCGCGCGGATCGGCCGGGCGCGCCGCCGGACGCTTGGCGTATTCGGAAGCCTCGGGCCGCATATCGGCGACCTGACGGGCCTCGGGCTGCGCCGGGGCGCGGCGCACCACGGGACGCATGTCGGCCGGGGGCTCCATCTCGTCCTCGTCCTGGCTGCGGCCGAGGCCGACATGGGCGAGGCGCTGCAGCAGCGTCATGCGCTTCTTCTCGGCCTGATGATGATCGGGCACCTCGCCGCGCGCGGCGCGAATCTGGTTCTGCGCCGGCATGGGGAGTTCATCGACGCGCGGCATGCGGGGGGCCGGACGCTCCGCCTGCGGCGGGATGAACGGCTCGATCGCGTGCTCTTCGTAGGCCGCCTCGTTGTAGGGTACCGGCTCCGGCTCGGCATAGAGCGCCGGCTTGGGCGCCATCGGGCGGATGGTCACGTCGTCGATGGCGGCGGGCGCCGGCGCATAGGCGGGCTGGGCGTAGGAGGGCTCGCCATAGGGATGCTCGTTGATCGGCGCAGCGGCGAAGCTCGGCTCGTGGTGCGGGGCGCCGAAATCCTCCGCGTCGAGCGCCGAGGCGACCGAGCGCAGCGCGGCGTCGCGGCGGGCTTCCACGGCGGCACGGCCGGCATTGGAGACGCGGCGGCCGCCGAGGTCGGGAAGGTTGTTGAGCGCATGCGGAATCTGCTCGGGAATCACCGCCGGATCGATGCCGGTGGCGACGACCGAAACCCGGATCAGCCCTTCGAGCGTCTCGTCGAAGGTGGCGCCGAGGATGATGTTGGCATCGGGGTCGACTTCCTCGCGAATGCGGGTCGCCGCCTCGTCCACCTCGAACAGGGTGAGGTCCTTGCCGCCGGTGATCGAGATCAGGAGGCCGCGGGCGCCGCGCATCGACACTTCGTCGAGCAGCGGGTTGGCGATCGCCGCCTCGGCCGCGTGGCGGGCGCGCTGCTCGCCGGAGGCCTCGCCGGTGCCCATCATCGCCTTGCCCATCTCACGCATCACGGCGCGGACGTCGGCGAAGTCGAGGTTGATGAGGCCTTCCTTCACCATGAGGTCGGTGATGCAGGCGACGCCGGAATAGAGCACCTGGTCCGCCATTGCGAAGGCGTCGGCGAAGGTGGTGCGCTCGTTGGCGACCCGGAACAGGTTCTGGTTCGGGATGACGATGAGCGTGTCGACGCCCTTCTGCAGCTCGTTGATGCCCATCTCGCCGATGCGCATGCGGCGCTGGCCCTCGAAGTGGAAGGGCTTGGTCACGACGCCGACGGTGAGGATGCCGAGCTCGCGGGCCGCGCGGGCGATCACCGGCGCGGCGCCGGTGCCGGTGCCGCCGCCCATGCCCGCAGTGATGAACACCATGTGCGCGCCGGCGAGGTGATCGCGGATTTCGTCCAGGGCCTCCTCGGCGGCAGCGCGGCCGACCTCCGGCTGGGACCCGGCGCCGAGACCTTCGGTGACGGCGACGCCCATCTGCACGATGCGCTCGGCCTTGGAGAGGGTGAGCGCCTGCGCGTCGGTATTGGCGACCACGAAGTCGACCCCCGTCAGGCCGGCCGTGATCATGTTGTTGACCGCGTTGCCGCCGGCGCCGCCGACACCGAAGACGGTGATGCGGGGACGCAGTTCGCGGATGTCCGGTACCTGGAGGTTGATGGTCATTCTAGTGTCCCCTAACGCCGGCGGGCACGCGGCCCGTCATGATCCCTGTGGTGCCGGTTCCGCCGGCGCGGATTGAATGGTGCACGTCAGAAGGCCTCCCTCAGCCAGTGACCGACGCGCGAGAAGTAGCCGGAGCCGTCGCCCTGCGAGAGGCGGCGGCGGCGAGCCTCGAAATGTTCGAGCCCCGCGACCTGCGGATAGACCAGAAGCCCGGTAGCCACGGCGAAGGGCGCGCCGCGCGTCGCCTCCGGCAGCTTGGAGATACCGAGCGGACGACCGATTCGCACCTGTGGTCCCAGTATGTTACCGACTAGCTCGGCAAGGCCAGTGAGTTGCGCGGCGCCGCCGGTGAGAACGATGCGCCGGCCCGCGCCAGCCGCGTGGCCGGAGGCGTGCAGACGGTCGCGCACCAGCTCCACGATCTCCTCGACGCGCGGGCGCACGATGCGCATCAGCCGCGCCTTGGGGATCGCCCGCGGCAGGTCATGGTCGTCGGTAATGCTGGGCACCGTCAGCATTTCGCGCTCGTCGGCGCCCATTGCCAGCACCCCGCCATGCAGGCTCTTCAGCCGCTCGGCATCGGCAAGGCGGGTGGACAGCCCGCGCGCCACGTCGTTGGTCACGTGCTGGCCGCCGATGGCGATGCCGTCGACATGCACGCAATGGCCGTTCTCGACCACCGCCACCGTGGTGGTGCCGGCGCCGAAGTCGATCAGCGTGACGCCGAGCTCCGCCTCGTCGTCGGCCAGGGTGGACAGCGCCGCCGCATAGGGGGCCGCCACCATCGCCTCGACGCCGAGATGGCAGCGCTCGATGCACAGGAGAAGGTTGCGCACGGCCGCCGCCTCGGCGGTGATGACGTGCAGGTCGACCCCGAGCCGGCGGCCGAGCATGCCGCGCGGCTCGCCGATGCCGGCGACGCCGTCGAGCGCATAGCCCACGGGCAGGGCGTGGAGAATGGTCCGCCCCTCGCCGACGGCGAAGGTGGAGGCGGCGTCGAGCACGCGGCGTATGTCGCCCTCTGCGACGGCCGGCTCGGGCAGGTCGACCTCGGCGTTGAAGTGTTCGGAGGAGAGCCGGCCGCCCGCCATCGAGACGATGACGGAGGCGATCTGCGCCCCGGCGGTGCGCTCGGCCGCATCCACCGCGCGGCGGATCGCGTGCTCGGCGCGCTCCATGTCGATGACGGTGCCGCCCTTGATGCCATGGGCGCTGGTGTGGCCGATGCCGAGCACGTCCACCGAATGAGTGCGACGCCGCAGGCTGGCGCTGGCCTCGCGCGGCTTCAGCCGAGCGATCATGCAGACGATCTTGGAGGTACCGACCTCCAGCACCCCCACCACGCCGGTACGGCGCGGCGGCAGCGGCCGCATCTTGGGGGCGATCTCGAAGGGAGCGCGGGTTCTCATGTGCTGCCCGCCTTCTTCGCCTTGGCCTTGGCCTTCAATTCCGCCTCCCGCGCCGCCGAGGCCGCGTCGGAGAGCCGGACCGACACCCGGTCGGGCAGCCGCAGGTCGACAATGGTGATGTCGCGCGAGAGGAGCGACTTCTGCTGGTCGAGCAGAGCGAGCTGTTCGAGCGCGTCGTTCAGCCCTTCCTCGGGCAGGCGCACGTCGACGCCGTTGCGCAGCTTCAGCGTCCAGCGCCGGTCGGCGACCCGGATGGCGGCGCGCACCTGATCGCGCACCCCGGGAACGAGGCTCAGCGCCTCGACGATCTCGACGACATGGGTCTCGGCGCCGTCGCCGACCACGATCGGCAGGCGGATATAGCGGGGATCGTCGGAATAGGGCGCGATCACCGTGCCGTCGCGGGCGATGACGTTGATCCGGCCGTCCTTCTGCCAGAGCGCGAAGCCCTCACGCTCGACGACCTGGATGTCGAGCCGGTCGGGATAGAGCTTCTGCACCGTGGCGCGCTTGATCCACGCCAGCTCTTCCAGCCGCATCCGCGCGCCCTCGGCGTCGAGGAACAGCAGCGAGGAGCTGGGCTTCACCCCTGCCGTGGCGAGGATGTCGCCGGGCGTGACGTGATTCTGGCCGGAAAGATTGATGTTGGCGATCCGGAAGCCGGCGACATTCGCGGCGGCATCGCCGAAGTCGCGGGCGGTCTCGATCGCCGCCGGCATATGGCCGCCCCGCTCCATGCCGTAGAGGCCGGTGGCGGCGAACAGCGCCGCCGTGAGCCACGCCCCTGCGCCGGTGAAGGCCGCGCGCGAGCTGCACAGGCCGACCAGCAGGCGTCGGCCGCCGATGATGGTGCGGTCGAGGAGACGGGTGCGCTCAGACCCCGGCGCCGGGCGCGCCGGGGGCCGCGGACGCGCGCCGCGAATCGAATCGCCGGTGGCCGCGCCGGTCCGCTTGCCCGCCGGCGTGTGCCGCGGGGTCAGCGATCGAGCGAAGCGTCCTCCACCATCCATCGTACAAGCTCACCGAACGAATGGCCCTCATGGGCTGCCAATTCGGGCACAAGCGACGTCTCGGTCATTCCGGGCTGCGTATTGACCTCCAGACAGACAAGGCCGGATTCGTCTCCGGTCCGGTCGTCGTAGCGGAAGTCCGTCCTGCTGATGCCCCGACAGCCGAGCGCGCGATGCGCCCTGACCGCTAACATCTGCGCCTTTTGGTAAATATTCGGTAAAATTCGGGCCGGCAGAATGTGGCGCGAACCGCCCGGAGCGTATTTTGCCTCGTAATCGTAGAACTTTAGGTCGGACTGGATTTCGATAACGCCGAGCGCCGTATCGCCCATCACGGCGCAGGTCAGCTCCAGTCCGGGGATGTAGCGCTCCGCCACCAGGTCCTCGCCGAATCCCCAATCCGGGCGGTGCAGTTCCTGAGGCGGATGCTCCTGGTCCTCGCGCACGATGAACACCCCCACCGAGGACCCACCGGTGTTCGGCTTGAGCACATAGGGGCGCGGCAGCACATGCGCCTGCGCTGCCTCCGCCCGGCTCACCATGCGCCCCTCCGGAACCGGAATGCCGTGCGCGGCGAGAATGATCTTGGCCTGTCGCTTGTCCATCGCGAGCGCCGAGGCGAGCACGCCTGAATGGGTGTAGGGGATTTCGAGCACTTCGAGGATGCCCTGGATGGTGCCGTCCTCGCCCGGGCGCCCGTGCAGCACGTTAAGCGCCACATCGGGCTTCAGCGCGCTCAGCACCTGCGCAATGTCGCGCCCCACATCGACGCGGGTGACGCGGTAGCCGACACTTTCCGCCGCCTTCGCGCACGCTTCGCCCGACCACAGCGACACCTGCCGCTCCGGCGACCAGCCGCCCATCAGGACGGCGACATGCTTGCCCATGGTGTTCTCCTCGGCGGCCCGCAGGCCGCATCGCTCAGGCGGAAAGGCCGATGCGCTTGATCTCCCATTCCAGCTCGACGCCGGACTGTTCCTTCACGCGCCGGCGAACCTCTTCGCCGAGCCCCTCGATGTCGGCGGCCGTCGCGCCGCCGGTGTTGATCAGGAAATTGCAGTGCATGGTCGACATCTGCGCGCCGCCAATGGCCAGCCCACGGCAGCCCGCAGCGTCGATCAGCTGCCACGCCTTCCGGTCCGGCGGGTTCTTGAAGGTCGAGCCGCCGGTCTTCTCGCGAATCGGCTGGCTGGCCTCGCGCGCCGTGGTGATTCGGTCCATCTCGGCGAGGATCGCCGCCGTCTCGCCCGGCCGCCCCTGGAACAGCGCGCTGGTGAAGATCACGTCGGCCGGTGCCTGGGAATGCCGGTAAGTGAAACCAAAATCGGCATTGGCGAACACGCGCACCCGCCCCGCGCGATCGACGCCGCGCGCCTCGACGAGCGCGTCCTTGGTCTCGCCGCCATGCGCCCCGGCATTCATCCGCAGCGCGCCGCCGAGCCCGCCGGGTATGCCGCGATAGAAGGCCAGCCCGTCGATCCCGGCCTCCGCGGCCGCGCGGGCGAGCTTGACGTCCGGCACCGCCGTGCCGGCGCGGAGCCGGTGGCCCTCTTCAACCGTGATCTCGCTGAAGCCGCGCCCCAGCCGCACCACCACGCCCGGCACCCCGCCATCGCGCACGATGAGGTTGGAGCCGAGGCCAATGACGGTGACCGGGATCTCGGCCGGCAGAAGGCCGAGAAAATAGGCGAGATCGTCCTCATCGGCCGGGGTGAACAGCATCTGTGACGGCCCGCCGACGCGGAACCAGGTGAGTTCGGCCAAGCTCTGATTCGCGATCAGCCGGCCGCGCAGCTCCGGCATCGCGGCGGAAAGCTCTGGCGTGAGGTCGGGAAAGGTCATCTCGCCGTACCCGCCGCCAGCTGTTCGGGGAGCGCATAGGCCCATTGGGTGATGTTGCCGGCACCGAGGCAGACCACATAGTCGCCCGGCTTCATCAAGCCTCCCACCAGCCCGGCGAGCGCCTCCGGGCCGCTGAGCCCCATCACCGAACGATGGCCGCGCGCGCGCAACGCCTCGACCAGATGGTCGCGGTCGATACCCGGAATGGGCGCCTCGCCGGCCGCGTAGACATCGGCGACGATGACATGGTCGGCGTCGTTGAAGCAGGTGGCGAACTGGTCGAACAGCGACTGCAGCCGGGTGTAGCGGTGCGGCTGGACGATGGCGATCACCTGCCCCTCCGTGGAGGCGCGGGCGGCGCGCAGCACGGCCGCGATCTCCACGGGATGATGGCCGTAATCGTCGAAGATGGTGACGCCACCCACCTCGCCGGTGCGGGTGAAGCGCCGCTTCACCCCGCCGAAGCCGGCGAGCGCGCTGCGGATCTGCTCGTCGCTGGCGCCGAGTTCATGGGCGACCGCGATGGCGGCGGTGGCGTTCAGCGCGTTGTGCTTGCCGGGCATGGGCAGGACGAGATCGCGCAGCTCGTGCACCACCGCACCGGTGCGGTCGCGGAACAGCACGCCGAAGCGGCACATGCCGCCCCTGAGGTCGAGAGCGACGAGGCGGGCATCCGCCTGCGGATTCTCGCCATAGGTGATGACGCGGCGGTCCTCGACGCGGCCGACGAGGTCCTGCACCACCGGATGGTCGGTGCACATGACGGCGAAGCCGTAGAAGGGCAGGTTGTCGATGAAGCTGCGGAACGCCGCCTGCACCGCCTCGAAGGTCTTGAAGTGGTCGAGATGCTCGGGATCGATATTGGTGACGATCGCCACCTCGACCGGCAGCTTGAGGAAGGTGCCGTCGCTTTCGTCCGCCTCCACCACCATCCATTCGCCGTCGCCGAGGCGGGCATTGGTGCCATAGGCGTTGATGATGCCGCCATTGATGACGGTCGGGTCGAAGCCGCCAGCGTCCAGCAGCGTCGCGACCATCGAGGTGGTGGTGGTCTTGCCGTGCGTCCCCGCGATGGCGACGCAGCTCTTCAGCCGCATCAGCTCGGCCAGCATCTCCGCCCGGCGCACCACCGGCAGGCGCTTGGCGCGGGCGGCGACCAGCTCGGGATTGTCGCGGCGGATGGCGGTGGAGACCACCAGCACCTCGGCGCCCTCGATATTGCCGGCCGCATGGCCGATCAGCACCTTGATGCCCTTCTCCGCGAGGCGCTTCACATTGGCGCTCTCGGCGACGTCCGAGCCCTGCACGGTGTAGCCGAGATTGTGCAGCACCTCGGCGATGCCGCTCATGCCGATGCCGCCGATGCCGACGAAATGGATGGGGCCGAGAGACAGCGGAAGCTTCATGGAGTGTTCCTTCCGCCCGCGCGAGCGACGGGCGTGCGTTGCCGGCGCGCAGGAATAGACGAGCGTGCCGCACCCGTCACCGGGCCTTTGGTCGGGTGAAAGCGGAGCCGCGCGGTGTGCGGGGTGTCAGACATGGATCTTGCCGACGGCAAACACCAGCGCGGCAAGGCGCTCGGCGGCATCGGCCCGGCCCATGGCACGGGCGGCGGCGGCCATCGCTTCCAGCCGCCCCGGCTCGCCGGCGAGGCGGGCCACGGCGGCGGCGAAGCTCTCCGGGGTGAAGTGGCTCTGCGGCATCACCACCGCCCCGCCGCCATTGGCGAGCGCGGTCGCGTTGGCCAGCTGGTCCTGGTCGAGCGCGCCGGGCAACGGCACGAGGAGGGACGGGCGGCCGATGACGCCGAGCTCGGCCACCGTCATCGCGCCGGAGCGGGAAACAACGAGATGCGCCTGAGCAATACGCGCCGGCAAATCGGCGAAGAAGGGCGCCACTTCCGCGCTCACGCCGAGGCGGGCATAGGTGGCGCGCACTGCGTCGAGGTCTTCCGGCCGCGCCTGCTGCACGAGGCGCAGCCGGGCGCGCAGGGACGGGTCCAGCGCTTCCACACCGGCCGGCACCACCTCGCTCATCACCCGCGCGCCCTGGCTGCCCCCGGTCACGAGCAGGTTGACGGGCCCATCGGGGTCGAGCGGGCCGAAGGGGATGGCGGCGGCGGCGATCACCGCCGGGCGCACCGGGTTGCCGGTGCGCTGGGCCTTGGCGGCAAGCGCCGGCTTGTCCGCGCAGATGTCGGGGTAGCCGGAAGCGATGGCGGTGACGCGGGGAGCGAGCAGCGTGTTCGCCCGCCCCATCACCGCATTGGCCTCATGGATCAGGGTTGGGAAGCCGGCATAATGGGCGGCGAGGATGGGCGGCAGGGTCGGATAGCCGCCGAAGCCGACGACGATCGACGGCCGCATCGCCCGCATCAGCCGGAAGCCCTTCGCGAAGCCCAGCCCAAGCGTGAGCGCGGTGCGCGCCAGCGCGACGGGCGAGCGCCCGCGCACGGTCTCCGCCGGCAGCACATGCAGCCGCCGCGCCGGGAAACGGCCGGCATAGCGGGCGGCACGCGAATCGGTGACGAGATCGACGTC
>JAEYTJ010000327.1 GCA_023434095.1 Pseudomonadota bacterium
GCCTTGAACACGCCGGCATCGAGCGGGCGGCCGGTGGCGCGGGTGAGCACCTCATCCGTGTCGAGCAGCGAGCCGAGCCCGTGCACATGGGTGCGGAGCCAGCCAACCAGCGGGACGAAATCGCCGCGCCCGATGGAAGGCAGCGTGCCGGGCTCGGCCCGGCAGGCGGCGTCGAAGAGCTGCGCGGCGGCGATCGCGCCCAGTGTGTAGGTGGGGAAGTAGCCCCAGCCGCCGCTCGGCCAGTGAATGTCCTGCAGGCAGCCGAGCCGGTCATTGGGCGGCGTGGTGCCGAGCAGTTCCTTCATCCCGGCATTCCACGCCCCCGGCAGCTCCGCCAACGGGAGATCGTCCGCGATCATCGCCTTTTCCAGCCGGGTGCGCAGGATCACATGGGCGGGGTAGGTCACCTCGTCGGCATCGACGCGGATGAAGCCACGCTCGATGCGGGTGTAGCGGCGCCACAGCGCGTCCGCCTCCCATTCCGGCCCCGATCCGCTAAAGGCGGCGCGCATCAGCGGGGCGGCGAAGCCGAGGAATTCGCGCGAGCGGCAGGCCTGCATCTCCATCAGCAGCGACTGGCTTTCGTGCAGCACCATGCCGCGCGCCTGCCCGACCGGCTGGTTCATATAGCCGGCGGGGCGGCCCTGCTCGTAGAGCGCGTGGCCGGTCTCGTGGATCACCCCCATCAGCGCCTTGGCGAAATCGGCCTCGTCATAGCGGGTGGTGATGCGCACATCATGGTCCGCGCCGCCGCAGAAGGGGTGGGTGGAGACATCGAGCCGGCCGCGCTCGAAATCATAGCCGAGGGCCGTCATCATCCGCTGGCCGAGCCCGCGCTGCGCCTCCACCGCGAAGGGGCCTTCCAGCGCGCCGGGCGCGGGACGGCGCGCCTGGGCCGCCAGCGCTTCCTCGGTGAAGCCGGGCAGGAAGGCGGCGAGATCGTCGAACAGCGCGTCGATGCGGGCCGAGCGCGCGCCGGGCTCGTAGTCGTTCAGCAGCGCGTCATAGGGGGAGAGGCCGAGAATCGCGCCCTTGGCGGCACCGGCCTCGCGCTGCAGTCGGAGCACCTCGGCGAGATAGGGCAGCAGGGCGGGAAAGTCCGACTCCGCCCGCGCCTGCCGCCACGCCATCTCGCAGGCGGAAATCGCCTTGCTGGACGCCTCCACGAGATCGGCGGGCAGGGCGGTCTGCGCGGTGAAGACCCGGCGCATCTCGCGCAGATTGGCCCGCTCCCACGCGCCGAGCGCGTCGTCCTCGCTGGCCGCGTCCAGCCACTCGCCGAGGCGCGGATCGACCGCCATGCCGTGCTGGAGCACGCGCAGCAGCGCGAGGCTCTCCGCCCGGCTGCTTGCCGCGCCCTTCGGCATCATCGTGTCACTGTCCCATTGCAGGATGCCGACGGCGTTCGACATCGCGCTGATGCGGCCGAAATGGGCGGCGAGGGAGGCATAGGCGGACATGGAAGCTCTCCGGCGGATGGCGGCGCGGGCCGCGCCCCAGCCTCTTCTAGAGCCCTTTCCGATCGGGTGAAATTACCTTATCGATGAGAAAGCGCTCTCCAATCAACAAGCTGGAGCATTTTCTCGTCGCGAAAGCCTGTCCACTTTCGCGGAAAATGCTCTAGCCGAGGTGCCAGTCGGGCGGAACAGCGCTGGCGCCGGCCACGGCGCCCGCAAGCCCCACCGTGCCCACGATGATCGCCATCTGCTCGAAGGAGCCGGCGAGCGGGTTGGTCCGGCGCCACACCATGCCGATGGTGCGCGAGGGGCGCGGCGCTGCCAGCCGCGCCACCGAGACGGCGGCGGAGCGGGTTTCGATCGCCACCGCCATTTGCGGGATGAGCGTGACGCCGATGCCGGCGCCGACCATCTGCACCAGCGTGGTCAGCGAACTGCCCTCCATCAGGTCGCGCGGCAGCTGCGACGACAGATTGCAGAAGGACAGGGCCTGTTCGCGGAAGCAATGGCCTTCCTGCAGCAGCAGGAGACGCATGGTGCGCAGCGTCTCGGAATTGGGCACCGGCAGTGCCGCCTCGCTTTCCGGGCGCACGAGGACGAATTCCTCCTCGAACAGCGCGTGCTCGGTGAGCGAGGGTTCGGAAACCGGCAGGGCGACGATGGCGGTGTCGAGCCGACCCTCGACCAGCTCGTCCACCAGCCGCTGCGTCACCGCTTCACGGGGCCGCAGGTCGAGCCCGGGAAAACGTTCGCCCAGACGCTGCATCACGGCGGGCAGCAGATAGGGGGCGACGGTGGGAATGACGCCGATGCGCAGCCGGCCGGCGAGCGGGCTGTGCGAGGCGCGGGCGAGGTCGCCCAGTTCGTCCACCGCCTGCAGGATGCCGCGCGCGCGGGCGGCGAACTCCTCGCCGAGCCGGGTCAGGCGGATCTGCCGCGTGCCGCGTTCGACGAGCGGCGCGCCGAGGATCTCCTCCAACTCCTTCACCTGCAGCGACAGCGCCGGCTGGGAGATGGCGCAGGCCTCTGCCGCCCGGCCGAAATGGCCGTGCTGGGCCAGCGCCTCGAAATAGCGCAGATGCCGCATGGAAATATCGGTCATAAGTGTAGATTATCGTCGCGATTAGAAAATGCAAATTTTCATTATCTCCCGCTTACGATAAGACCTCTTCCAATTCCAAACGCCTCCCGCGCGCCAGGCCGCGCCCGGGAGAGCGCCGGGCGACGCTCGCCGCCGGCCTTTCTCACGATCGGAGACTGCAATGGACGACATCACCAACAAGCCGGCCGGCAAGTGCCCCGTCATGCACGGCGCCATCACCGAGGTCGGCACGTCGAACATGGATTGGTGGCCCAAGGCGCTCAACCTCGATATTCTCAGCCAGCACGACACCAAGACCAACCCGCTCGGCACGGAATTCGACTACCGCGAGCAGGTGAAGACGCTCGATTTCGAGGCGCTCAAGGCCGACATGCGCGCGCTGATGACCGACAGCCAGGAGTGGTGGCCGGCGGATTGGGGCCATTATGGCGGGCTGATGATCCGCATGTCGTGGCACGCGGCGGGTTCCTACCGTCTGGCGGACGGGCGCGGCGGCGGCGGCACCGGCGACCAGCGCTTCGCCCCGCTCAATTCCTGGCCGGACAATGTGAGCCTCGACAAGTCCCGCCGCCTGCTGTGGCCGATCAAGAAGAAATACGGCAACAAGGTGAGCTGGGCGGACCTGATCGTGCTCGCCGGCACCGTCGCCTATGAGACCATGGGGCTGAAGACCTTCGGCTTCGGCTTCGGCCGCGCCGATGTGTGGCACCCGTCCAAGGACACCTATTGGGGTTCCGAGCGCGAGTGGCTGGCGCCGAGCGACAACCGCTACACCAATGTCGACGACCCCTCGACGATGGAGAACCCGCTCGCCGCCGTGCAGATGGGCCTCATCTACGTCAACCCGGAAGGCGTGAACGGCAAGCCCGACCCGCTGAAGACCGCCGCGCAGGTGCGCGAGACCTTCGCCCGCATGGCGATGAACGATGAAGAGACCGCCGCGCTCACCGCCGGCGGCCACACGGTCGGCAAGACCCACGGCAATGGCGACGCCAAGGCGCTCGGCCCCAACCCGGAAGCCGCCGCGCTGGAAGACCAGGGCATGGGCTGGTCCAACCCGAACCAGAACGGCCTCGCCAGCCGCGCCGTGACCTCCGGACTGGAGGGCGCGTGGACGACGCATCCGACCCAGTTCGACATGGGCTTCTTCGACATGCTGTTCGGCCATGAATGGGAGCTGCGCAAGAGCCCGGCCGGCGCCTGGCAGTGGGAGCCGATCAACATTCGGGAAGAGGACAAGCCGGTCGACGCCAGCGACCCCTCGATCCGCCACAACCCGATGATGACCGACGCCGACATGGCGATGAAGGTGGACCCGATCTACAACGCGATCTGCCAGAAGTTCATGGCCGATCCGGAGTACTTCAAGGACACCTTCGCCCGCGCCTGGTTCAAGCTGACCCACCGCGATATGGGCCCGAAGGTCCGCTATATCGGCCCGGACGTGCCGGCCGAAGACCTGATCTGGCAGGACCCCGTCCCGGTCGGCCCTGCCGATTACGACGTCACGGCGGTGAAGGCGAAGATCATCAACTCCGGCCTCACCGTCAGCGAGCTGGTGAGCACCGCCTGGGACAGCGCCCGCACCTATCGCGGCTCCGACATGCGCGGCGGCGCCAATGGCGCGCGCATCCGCCTCGCCCCGCAGAAGGACTGGGAAGGCAACGAGCCCGCCCGCCTCGCCAAGGTGCTCGGCGTGCTGGAAGGCATCGCGGCGGAGACCGGTGCCAGCCTCGCCGACGTCATCGTGCTCGGCGGCAATGTCGGCATCGAGCTGTCGGCCAAGGCGGCCGGCCATGACGTGACCGTGCCCTTCTCCCCGGGCCGAGGCGACGCCACCGACGCCCAGACCGACGCCGCCTCCTTCAGCGTGCTGGAGCCGCTGCATGACGGCTACCGCAACTGGCTGAAGAAGGACTATGTGGTCAGCCCCGAGGAGATGCTGCTCGACCGCACCCAGCTGATGGGCCTGACCGCGCCGGAAATGACCGTGCTGGTCGGCGGCCTGCGCGTGCTCGGAGCCAATCATGGCGGCAGCAAGCATGGCGTCTTCACCGCCCGCGAGGGCGCGCTGACCAACGACTTCTTCGTCAACCTGACCGACATGGCCTACAAATGGACCTCGGTGGGCAATGGCGTCTACGAGCTGCGCGACCGCAAGACCGGCGCGGCGAAGTGGACCGCCACGCGCGTGGATCTCGTTTTCGGCTCCAACTCGGTGCTGCGCGCCTATGCCGAGGTCTATGCCCAGGATGACGCGCAGGAGAAGTTCCTCAGCGATTTCGTCGCCGCCTGGACCAAGGTGATGAACGCCGACCGCTTCGACCTGGCGAAGTGAGCGCCTGAGGCGATCGCATCCCGGTTTCGCTCCTCTCCGCCGCCCGGCGGGGAGGGCGGCGTGACAGGCCCGTTGCGCAGTGCGTGGCGGGCCTTTACTTTTTGCCGCGCTGACGGCGCCGCGCCGTGTGGCGTGAGGCACGCGCATGACCGACCGCCCCCCCGATCCCGTTCTCATCGCCGGCGCCGGCCCGGTCGGGCTGGTGATGGCGCTTGAGCTGGCGCGCTACCGGATTCCGGTGCGGATCGTCGATCCCATGGCGGCGCGCGCGACGACCTCCCGCGCGGTGGCGATCTGGCCGCGCACGCTGGAACTGCTGGAGCGGGCCGGCGGCGACCTTTCCGCCGAGCTGGTCGGCCTCGGCAACCGGGTGACGGCCGCGCACATGCTGGCCGACGGCAAGCCGCTCGCCCGCGTGCCGCTCGCCGAGGTCGAAACGCCCTATCCCTTCGTGCTCATGCTGCCGCAGAGCGAGACCGAGCGGGTGCTGCTGCGGCACCTGGAGCGGCACGGCGTCGCCTGCGAACTCGGCGTCGCGCTGGCGGAGTTCACACAGGACGGGGCGGGGGTGACGGCGACGCTCCACCACCCGGACGGACGCGAGGAAACAGGCCGCTTTTCCGCCCTCGTCGCCTGCGACGGCGCCCACAGCCCGGTGCGCCACCGGCTCGGCCTGTTCTTCGAGGGCGAGACGCTGGGCAGCGACTGGGCGCAGGGCGATTTCCACCTCACCGGCATGCCGTTCCCGGTGGACGAATTCGCCACCTGCCTGAACGCGGAAGGGCCGGCGGTGCTGTTCCCGCTGGCGCCCGGTCGCTACCGCGTCATCGTCGGCCTCGGCCCCTCCGCCGCGCCCCCGGCGCCGCCGCCGCCCGACATGGCCGGCTTCCAGGCGCTGCTGGACCGGCGCGGGCCCGGCGGCATCACCTTGACAGAGACTCTGTGGTCGACCTCGTTCCGCATCAATGAGCGGCAGGTGGAAAACTACCGGGCGGGGCGCGTCTTCCTGGCCGGCGATGCCGCCCATGTCCACAGCCCGGCCGGCGGGCAGGGCATGAACACCGGCATGCAGGACGCGGTGAACCTCGCCTGGAAGCTCGCCCTCGTGCTGCGCGGGCTCGCGACGTCGCCACTGCTGCTCGACAGCTACGACCCCGAGCGGCGGGCGGTGGGGGCGCAGGTGATCGCCATGTCCGGCCGGCTGATCCGGCTCGGCACGCTGAAGAACCCGCTGGCGCGGCAGCTGCGCAATGTGGTGATGCCGTTCGTGCTCGGCCTCGCGCCGGTGCGGCACGCGCTGGCGGGCGAACTGACCGAGACGGCGGCCCACTACGCCGAGAGCCCCCTCAACGGCGCCTCCTGGGAGGCCGGCGGCCGGGCGGGAACGCGGCTCGTTCCGCAGGCGGGGGAGGCGCCCTACGGTGCCGGCGACACGCCGCGCTTCACCCTGCGCGCCGGCGACGGCGCGGGTGCGCCTCCGCCTCTGCCGGCCGAGCTGGTCGATCCGGTGGTGCGGCCGAACCCCGTTTCCGGCGGCATCGAGCTGGTGCGGCCGGACGGCTATCTCGCCCTCGCCGTGGCGGAGGGGGAGTGGGAGCCGGTCATCGCCTATCTGCGCCGGCTCGGCCCGAGACCCTCGTGAGGCGCGCGCGGTGAGCCTGTCCTTCCTGCATTCGCGCGGCGACGAACGGCCGATCAGCATCCCCGCCATCGGCCTCGAGCTTTTCGTCCGCCTGCCGCCGGGGGCGAGCGAGGGGGCGTTCTGCGTCATCGAAACCATCAACGCCCCCGGCGCCGGCCCGCCGCGCCATCGCCACCGCGAGGCGGAGATCTTCCGCGTCATCGAGGGGCGCTATCTCTACGAGGTCGACGGGCGGCGCTTCTATGCCGAGGCGGGCGACGTGGTGAGCATTCCCGGCGGCGCCGCGCACGGCTTCGTCAACGTCACCACGGCCCCGGCGCGCCAGTACATCCTCATGACGCCGGCGCTGGACGCCGCCGCCTTCTTCACCGAGCTCGCCGGGGTCATGCGGGACGGCCTGCCCGACGCCGCCGCGCTGAACGCCTTCGGCGCCAAGTGGCAAATGGAGTTTCTCGGTCCGCCGGTGCGGCCGACCGACTAGGTGGCGGTGCCGCGGTCGGGCGCCGCCGCTAGCGATCCCTCACCGGTCCAGCGCAGCTTCCTCGAAGGTGAAATCGCGGAAGAACATATTGCGAACATAGAACAGATCGGGTACATCTGGCGTAGGAACTGTTGCCACCCCCTTTTCCCTTGCGCCCAGACCGGAGCCCGGCAATGACTCAGTCCTCTCTGCGACTCGTTGAAGGATCTTCCATGGACAAGTCCAAGGCGCTCGACGCCGCCCTGACCCAGATTGAGCGCCATTTCGGCAAGGGCTCGATCATGCGGCTGGGCAAGAACGACAAGATCATGGAGATCGAGACGGTCTCCACGGGCTCGCTTGGTCTTGACATCGCGCTCGGCATTGGCGGCCTGCCGCGCGGCCGCGTCATCGAGATTTTCGGGCCGGAATCCTCCGGCAAGACCACGCTCGCGCTGCACACCATTGCGGAGTCGCAGAAGAAGGGTGGGGTGTGCGCCTTCATCGACGCCGAGCACGCGCTCGATCCGATCTATGCCCGCAAGCTCGGCGTGGATCTCGACAATCTGCTGATCTCGCAGCCCGACGCCGGCGAGCAGGCGCTGGAGATCGCCGACACGCTGGTGCGTTCCGGCGCGGTGGACGTGCTGGTGGTCGACTCGGTGGCGGCGCTCACCCCGCGGGCGGAACTCGACGGCGAGATGGGCGACAACCAGCCGGGGATGCAGGCCCGCCTGATGAGCCAGGCGCTGCGCAAGCTCACCGCCTCGATCAACCGTTCCCATACGATGGTGATCTTCATCAACCAGATCCGCATGAAGATCGGCGTGATGTATGGCAGCCCGGAGACGACGACGGGCGGTAACGCCCTGAAGTTCTATGCCTCGGTCCGTCTGGACATTCGCCGCATCGGCGCCATCAAGGAGCGCGAGGAGGTGGTGGGCAACCAGACCCGCGTCAAGGTGGTGAAGAACAAGCTGGCGCCGCCCTTCAAGCAGGTCGAGTTCGACATCATGTATGGCGAGGGCGTTTCCAAGATGGGCGAGCTGATCGATCTCGGCGTCAAGGCCGGCGTGGTCGAGAAGTCCGGCGCCTGGTTTTCCTACGACAGCCAGCGCCTTGGCCAGGGCCGCGAGAACGCCAAGACGTTTCTGCGCCAGCACCCCGAGGTCGCCGGTCGCATCGAGGCGACAATCCGTCAGAATGCCGGCCTCATCGCCGAACAGATCCTGGCCGGCACGGAAGAGAACGGGGACGGCGACGACGCCGAGTGAACCGGCGGCCCGGGCGCGGAGCCTGCCCGTGGCGGGCCGTCCGGGCCTTGAACGGAACAGCGGCAGCGGGGCGGGGACGACGCCCTGCTGCTTTCTGGACAAGGTGTTGATGCGTCGTTAGAACCGTTGCGCCCGCGCCGGACGGTGCGGGCCGGTGCCGGTGCGGCGCCGCTATCCAGCATCTGCGGACCCGGGTTCATGAGCGGCGTAAACGAGATTCGCGCGACCTTCCTCGACTATTTTGCCCGCAACGGGCATCAGGTGGTCGACTCTTCCCCGCTCGTCCCGCGCAACGATCCGACATTGATGTTCACCAATGCCGGCATGGTGCAGTTCAAGAACGTCTTCACCGGTATCGAGAAGCGGCCTTACTCGCGGGCGGTTACCTCGCAGAAATGCGTGCGCGCCGGCGGCAAGCACAACGACCTCGACAATGTCGGCTACACCGCGCGTCATCACACCTTCTTCGAGATGCTCGGCAATTTCTCCTTTGGCGATTATTTCAAGGAGAACGCCATCGAGTTCGCCTGGAATCTGATCACCCGCGAATTCGAGCTGCCGGTCGAGAAGCTGCTCGTCACCGTCTATCACGAGGATGACGAGGCGTTCGGGCTGTGGAAGCGCATCGCCGGCCTGCCCGATTCCCGCATCATCCGCATCGCGACCTCGGACAATTTCTGGCAGATGGGCGACACCGGCCCCTGCGGCCCGTGCTCGGAGATCTTCTTCGACCATGGCCCGCATATCGCCGGTGGTCCTCCGGGCTCGGCGGATGCCGACGGTGACCGGTTCATCGAGATCTGGAATCTCGTCTTCATGCAGTTCGAGCAGCTGCCGGGCGGCGAGCGTGTGCATCTGCCGCGCCCGTCCATTGACACCGGCATGGGGCTCGAGCGTATCTCCGCCGTCCTGCAGGGCACGCACGACAATTACGAGATCGACCTCATGCGCGCGCTGACCGGCGCCGTGGAGGAGCTGACCGACGTGCCCGCCAACGGCCCGCAGAAGGCGAGCCATCGGGTGATCGCCGACCATTTGCGGGCCTCCACCTTCCTGGTCGCCGACGGCGTGCTGCCCTCCAATGAGGGGCGCGGCTATGTGCTGCGCCGCATCATGCGCCGCGCCATGCGCCACGCCCAGCTGCTGGGCGCGCGCGACCCGCTGATGCACCGGCTGGTGCCGATCCTGGTCCGTGAGATGGGCCGCGCCTTCCCGGAGATCGTGCGCGCCGAGGCGCTGGTGGCGGAGACGCTGCGGCTGGAGGAGACCCGCTTCCGCAAGACGCTGGAGCGCGGCCTGTCGATCCTCGAGACGGAGAGCGAAGGGCTGGGAGCCGGCGCCAAGTTTTCCGGCGAAACGGCGTTCAAGCTCTACGACACTTTCGGCTTCCCGCTCGACCTGACGGAGGACGCGCTGCGGGCCCGCGGCGTCGGCGTCGATGTCGAGGCGTTCAATACCGCGATGGCGCGCCAGAAGGCGGAGGCGCGTGCGTCCTGGTCCGGTTCGGGCGAGGCGGCGACCGACACGGTATGGTTCGCGGTGCGCGAGGATGCCGGTGCGACCGAGTTTCTCGGCTACGACACGACCGGCGCCGAGGGCACGGTGACGGCGCTGGTCGCGGAAGGGCGGCAGGTCCCAGAGCTGGGCGCCGGCGCGACCGGGCTGGTAGTGCTCAACCAGACGCCGTTCTACGCCGAGTCCGGCGGCCAGACCGGTGATACCGGGACGTTCACCGGCGAAGAGGGCCTCAGGGGCCGGGTCACCGGCACCCAGAAGAAACTGGGCGACGTGTTCGTCCACGAGGTCGAGGTCGAGAGCGGGATGCTCAAGGTCGGCAGCGCGCTGGCGCTCAGCGTCGACGCCGACCGCCGCCAGGCGATCCGCGCCAATCATTCGGCCACCCATCTGCTGCACGAGGCGTTGCGCCGGGTGCTTGGCGACCATGTGGCGCAGAAGGGCTCGCTGGTGGCGCCCGACCGCCTGCGCTTCGACTTCTCCCACCCCAAGCCGGTCGAGGAGGCCGAGCTGAGGCAGGTGGAGGACATGGCCAACCGCATCGTCCTGCGCAACGAGCCGGTGGTCACCCGCCTGATGGCGGTCGACGATGCCATCGCCTCCGGCGCGCGGGCGCTGTTCGGCGAGAAATATGGCGAGGAGGTGCGCGTCGTCAGCATGGGCACCGATCCCGGCAATGGGGCGCCCTATTCGATCGAACTGTGCGGCGGCACCCATGTGGGGCGGACCGGCGATGTCGGCGTCATCAGCCTGGTCAGCGAGAGCGCCGTCGGCGCCGGCGTGCGCCGCGTCGAGGCGATGACCGGCGACGCCGCGCGTCATGCGCTCACTGCGGACCGTCAGGCGCTGCAGAACGCGGCCGGCCTGCTCAAGGCGCCGGTCGGCGAGGTGGAGGCGCGCATCGCCCAGCTGGTCGAGGAGCGCCGCAAGCTCGAGCGCGAGCTGGGTGACGCCCGGCGCAAGCTGGCCATGGGCGGCGGCGCCGGCACCGAGGAGCCGGTGCGCAGCGTCGGCGACGTGAAGCTGCTGGCGCGCGAGGTCACGGGCATCGAGCCGAAGGATCTCAAGAGCCTGGTCGATGAGGGCAAGAAGCGGCTCGGCTCCGGCGTGGTGGCGATCGTCGGCGTCACCGAGGATGGCCGTGCGGGTCTCGTGGTCGGCGTCACCGAGGACCTGACCGGGCGATTCGACGCCGTTTCGCTGGTGCGACGCGGGGCCGAGGCGCTCGGCGGCAAGGGCGGCGGCGGACGGCCGGACATGGCCCAGGCGGGCGGGCCGGACGGCGCCCGCGCGGCCGAGGCGCTGGCGGCCATCGAGAGCGCTCTGGCCGGCTGATCGCGCCGAGGGGCGGGGGAGTGGCCGTTGATGGCGGCGCACAGGGGCGAGGGCGGCGGGAGCATGGCGTCCCTGTGGCGCGCGCGTCGTCGACGCTGCTACGAGATTCTGGAGCGCGACGCCGCACATGACCGCACGGCGCACCGGGTCGAGATCGGCCTGATCGTGCTGATCGTGGCGAATGTCGTCGCCGCCGTGCTGGAAACGGTGCCGAGCCTGTATCTGCGCGACTATGCGGCCTTCCTCGCCTTCGAACGCCTGTCGCTGGCGGTCTTTGCCATCGAATACATCCTGCGTCTGTGGGTGGCGCCGGAGAACCCGCGCTATCGCGGCGTCTCCCGGCTGCGGGCCCGGCTGCGCTATGCCCGCACGCCGGTGGCGATCGTCGATCTGATCGCCTGGCTGCCCTTCGTGCTGTCGGCGCTGTTCGGGGTGAACCTGGTCACGCTGGCCATCTTCCGCCTGCTGCGCTTCATCAAGCTGGTGCGCTACTCGCCGGGCATGCAGTCATTGCTCGAAGTGCTGCATCGCGAGCGCCAGTCGCTGATGGCCTGCTTCTGGCTGCTCTCCGCCGCCGTCCTCGTCGCCGCGTCGGCGATGTATGTCGCGGAGGGGCACGTACAGCCGCAGCAGCTCGGTTCGATACCGGCGGCCATGTGGTGGGCCATGGCCACCGTCACCACGGTCGGCTATGGCGACGTCTACCCCGTCACAGCGGCCGGCCGGGTCATCGCCAGCCTGACCATGGTCACCGGCATCGTGATGATCGCCCTGCCGGTGGGCATCATCGCCACGTCCTTCGTCGACGTGATCAAGCGCCGCGACTTCGTCATCACCTGGGGCATGGTCGCGCGGGTGCCGCTTTTCGCCGATCTCGACGCGGCCGGCATCGGCGAGATCCACAAGATGCTCTCGGCCCATACCGCCCAGCCGGGCGACGTGATCGCGCGCCGGGGAGAGGTGGCGCGCTCGATGTATTTCATCGCCTCCGGAGAGGTCGAGCTGGAATTCGCCGACGAGATCCACGTGCTCGGCGAAGGGCAGTTCTTCGGCGAGATGGCGCTTCTGCACCAGACGCATCGCGCCGCCACGGCGCGCGCGCGCAGCCGCTGCATGCTGCTAATCCTGGAATCCGAGGCTTTGGCGGAGGTCATCCGGCGACATCCGGAAATCGGCAAGCGCGTCCGCGCCATGGCCAGGGACGAGGAGGGCCCGCATCCGGTGAGGCGCAGCGCCGACATCGCCGATGACGAGCTGTCCGAGCCCACGCCGTCGGAAGGGGCCTAGCGCGAAGCTTGGCGCGGGGCGTGCCGCTCCGGTGCGGGGTTATCGGTCCGGCCCACAGAGGCGGAGAGAGGGGGCGTTGAGCCTTACGGGTCGCGCCGCCGTGCGCACCGCTCGGCGGCTGGCAGCGGTGAGACCTCGGCGATATGATGGCGTTTGCGGGGACGACCGGGGCGCGGCGCGGCGAGCCGGCGCGCGGTGCTCCTCGAACGGGACCTTGTCGGACATCGTCGGCGCCGCGTTTGCGGCTGTTCCGCTTGCGGCGGCTCCGGACGCCTGCTTCGTATAAGAGCGGCAATGCGGCCATAGGGGCGTCGCGACCGATCCTCACAGCCTCGCGGATTGCGCGAGCAAGCGGTCCCCGGGGCGCGGTGGCCCCGGGGGGTGGAAAAACTCAGGCAAGCGCCTTTCCGAGGTTCTCCGAGATCTTGTCGAGGAAGCCGGTGGTGGAGAGCCACTTCTGGTCGGCGCCGACGAGCAGCGCGAGGTCCTTGGTCATGTAGCCGCTCTCGACCGTGTCGACGCACACCTTCTCCAGCGTGGCGCAGAAGGTGGCGAGCTCGGCATTGTCGTCCAGCTTGGCGCGGTGGGCGAGACCGCGTGTCCAGGCGAAGATCGAGGCGATGGAGTTGGTCGAGGTCTCCTTGCCCTTCTGGTGCTCGCGATAATGGCGCGTGACCGTGCCATGGGCGGCCTCGGCTTCCACCGTCTTGCCGTCCGGCGTCATCAGCACCGAGGTCATCAGACCGAGCGAGCCGAAGCCCTGCGCCACGATGTCGGACTGCACGTCGCCATCGTAGTTCTTGCACGCCCAGACATAGCCGCCGGACCATTTGAGGGCCGAGGCCACCATGTCGTCGATGAGCCGGTGCTCGTACCAGATCTTGTGCTTCTCGAACTCGGCCTTGAATTCGGCCTCGTAGATCTCCTGGAAGATCTGGCGGAAGCGGCCGTCATACTGCTTGAGGATGGTGTCCTTGGTGGAGAGGTACACCGGATATTTGCGCATCAGGCCGTAATTGAGCGAGGCGCGGGCGAACTCGGCGATGGACTCGTCGATGTTGTACATCGACAGGGCCACGCCGGAGCCGGGGTACTTGTAGACCTCGTGCTCGATCACCTGGCCGTCGTCGCCGACGAACTTGATGCTGAGCGTGCCCTTGCCGGGGACCAGGAAGTCGGTGGCGCGGTACTGGTCGCCGAAGGCGTGACGGCCGACGATGATCGGCTGGGTCCAGCCGGGGACGAGGCGCGGGACGTTCTTGCAGATGATCGGCTCGCGGAAGATCACGCCGCCGAGAATGTTGCGGATGGTGCCGTTGGGCGAGCGCCACATCTTCTTGAGGTTGTACTCGGTCATCCGGCCGGCGTCGGGGGTGATGGTGGCGCACTTCACGCCCACGCCCACACGCTTGATCGCCTCGGCGGCGTCGATGGTGACCTGATCGGCGGTCGCGTCGCGGTTCTCGACGCCGAGATCGTAATACTCGAGCGGCACGTCGAGATAGGGATGGATCAGCTTGTCCTTGATGTACTGCCAGATGATCCGGGTCATCTCGTCGCCGTCGAGCTCGACGACCGGATTCGCCACCTTGATCTTCGCCATGAAATAGCACCTCGCACGGAAATCGTTGTCGGAGGGGTCGCGGCGCGTGTCCGCGCGGGCAGACGCCGGATGGGCGGGTGATACCCCGCCGGGCCCCTTAGGGAAAGCAGGGAGCGGGCCAATTTTCGGCAAATGCGGCGTCCGGGGGCCCTTTATCGGCCCCGGCCCGTGGCATCTGGTATGCGGTGGGGCAGATACGGTGCCATTGCGCTCTTCCAGCTTCGCAAGGCGGCCCGGCAAGGCTATAGGAGCGGGCTCTCCCCCAACGGCCATGAGACGAGGAAAAGCGATGTCCGGCGCCGGCACCGACAGCACGAAGCCCTGGCCGGAGAACGGACCGGTCGTCATTCTGGTCGAGCCGCAGCTCGGCGAGAATATCGGCTCCGCCGTGCGGGCCATGGGCAATTTCGGGCTCACGCGGCTGCGTATCGTCAATCCGCGCGAGGGCTGGCCGAACCCGAAGGCGGTGACCTTCGCCTCCGGCGCCGACCGCATCCTCGACAATGCCGAGATCTTCCCGGACCTGCGCGCGGCGCTGGCCGACCTCAACTTCGTTGCCGCCGCCACGGCGCGTGAGCGCGGCATGCAGAAAACCGTGCTCGGGGCGGACGCCGTCGCCGTAGAGACCGCCGCCCGCATCGCCGGCGGCGAGCAGGTGGGGCTGGTGTTCGGGCGCGAGCGCACGGGCCTCTATACCGAGGAGGTGTCGCTCGCCGACGTCATCCTCACCTTGCCGGTCAATCCCGCCTTCGCGTCGCTCAATCTCGGCATGGCGGTGGCGGTGGTGGCCTATGAGTGGTTCAAGCTGGCCTCGGACGGGGCCCTGCCGTTCCAGATGCCGGACCGCTACCCCATAGCCGACAAGGCGGACCTCCTCGCCTTCTTCGACCATCTCGAGCGCGAGCTGGACGCGGCGCTGTTCTTCCGCTCGCCGGAGAAGAGGCCGGTGACCACCCGCAACATCCGCAACATCTTCCACCGTGTCGGGCTGACACGGCAGGATGTCGCGACGCTGCACGGAATGGTAGCGGCGCTGGTGGAGGGCCGGCGGGTGCGCGAGGCGCGCACCGCCGCGCGGCTGGAAGGGCGAGGCGGGCCGGCCGGCGGGAATGAGGCCGAGGACTGATCGCGCTGCAACGAAGCGTTCACCAAGATGCGCCACAATGATGCCTGGGATGGAGGACATCAGATGCGTATCGAGGCTTCTCCCGTAACCGTTGCCGGCCTACGCGGCGTCTCGCCTCCCGCTTCGTCCACCGGGGCTGTTGCCGTGTCGTCTCTGCCGCCTGCCACCGCTCTTCGTGCGCCGACCATTCTCGTGTTCGATTCCGGGCTCGGCGGGCTTTCCGTGTTCCGCGAACTCGCCCGCGCCCGGCCGGATGCGCGCTTCGTCTATGCCGCCGACGATGCCGCCTTTCCCTATGGCGGGCTCACCGAGGAGGCGCTGGTGGCACGGGTGATGGCGGTGATGGAGCATCTGGTCGCCCGCACCGCCCCCGACGCGGTCGTCATCTCCTGCAACACCGCGTCCACGCTGGTGCTTCCTCCGCTCAGGGCCCGCTTTCCCATTCCGTTCGTCGGCACCGTGCCAGCCATCAAGCCGGCCTGCGAGAGCTCTCTGACCCGCGAAGTGAGCGTGCTCGCCACCCCCGGCACGGTGCGGCGCGACTACACGCAGAAGCTGATCCAGGATTTTGCCGGCGACTGCCATGTGACGCTGGTCGGCTCCACCCGCCTCGCGCCGCTGGCCGAGGCGGCGATGCGGGGCGAGGAGGTGAGCGACGAGGAGATCGCCGCCGAGATCGCCCCCGCCTTCGTGCGCGAAGGGCGGGCGCGCACGGACACGGTGGTGCTCGCGTGCACGCATTACCCGCTGCTGCTCGACCGGCTGAAGAAGGTCGCGCCCTGGCCGGTGCGTTGGATCGACCCGGCGGCGGCGATCGCCCGGCGCCTTTCCTCGCTGGTCGGTCCGGTCGCCTTCGCGGCTCATCCGGCGCCGATGCGGCTGTTCTCGACCGGGCGGCCGCTGGACGCCGCGCTGGTCGAGAAAATCGGCGGGCGGCGCACGCGGGCGGGCGAGCTCCTTGACATGGAGGCGTCGGCTCCCGCCTGATCGGCGGGCGGCGGTAGGTGGATCAGGACGCCTTGCCGGCGCCGCGATCCCTGCCCACCATGCCGCAACGGCAGGAGCTTTGACGTGACGCGCGACCTTTCCGATCCACGGGCGATGGCGATCCCGATCCGCCGCCGGGCCTTCCTTCTCGGCGCCGGGGCGAGCCTCGGCGTGCTCGCCTGCGGCGGCGCGGTCGAGGCGCAGGTGGCCAAGCAGCGATTCGAGCTGTGGGTGGAGACGTTCCAGTCCCGCGCCCGGGCCAAGGGCATTTCCGACACCGTCTACCGGCAGGTGATGATCGGGCTAGAGCCCGATACGTCCGTCTACGCCAAGGACAGCGCCCAGCCGGAATTCCGCGAGCAGCTCTGGCAGTATCTCAACCGACGCATTTCCGACTGGCGCCTGATCACCGGCCGGAAGGCGGCGAAGGACAATGCCGCGCTGATGAAGCGGCTGCAGAAGGATTTCGGCGTCGAGCCGGACGTGCTTCTGGGCCTGTGGGGCATGGAGAGCGCCTTCGGCGAACTGGTCCGCGACGAGGACCACATGAAGCCGGTCTTCCCCGCGCTCGCGGCGCTGGCCTGGGGCGAGCCGCGCCGGCGCGCCTATTGGGAGACGGAACTCATCAATGCCCTCGCCATCGTCCAGCGCGGCTGGGCGAGCCCGGACGAGATGCTGGGCTCCTGGGCCGGGGCGATGGGGCACACGCAGTGGATGCCGGAAGTCTGGCTCAATCTCGGCGTCGACTATGACGGCGACGGCGCACCCTCGCCCTACCGCGTGGCGGACGCGCTGGCGGGCTCCTCGCTCTACCTCATCAAGCGCGGAAAGTATGAGCGCGGCCTGCCCTGGGGCTTCGAGGTGCGGATGGACGGGGTGGCGGAGAAATACGCCGACGCCAAGGCCTGGCGCACGGTGGAGGAGTGGGCGAAGCTCGGCGTGACCCCGGCCGGCGGCGGGCGCTTCGACCTGCCGAAGGCGCGGGCACGGCTGTGGGCGCCGGTGGGGCCGGAAGGGCCGTGCTTCCTGCTGACACAGAACTTCTATGCCGTGCGCAGCTACAACCCCTCCATGAACTACGCGCTCGCCGTCTGCCATCTCGGCGACCGGGTGCTGGGCGGCGATTCCTTCATCACGCCGTTTCCCGGCGGCGAACGGGTGCTGACCCTCGCGGAAATCCAGGAGGTGCAGCGCCGGCTGACGCGCGCGGGATTCGACACTGGCGGCGTCGACGGGCGGGTCGGCAACATGACCATGCGCGCGGTGGCAGATTTCCAGCGCCGCATGGGCGTCGCGCCGGACGGCTATGCCAGCCTCGACGTGCTGGCAGCGCTGCGCGGGGGACGGTGAAATCGGTGGCGCCACCGGGCGCCGCTCCCTAGTGAACCTCCCGACGTTGCCTGGCCAGAGAGGACTGCTTCGCCGGTCTCGTCAGCCGGCGACCAGCTTTCGAAATGGACAGGTCAAGGCTGCTTGGTCAGTGTCCCACAGGAAGTGAGGTGTTGTTCGCCTACTTCCGTATAGCAAAAATTGATTGTTTGCGCGTCCACGATCTCGAACAAGTGGGTGCCGTTCTTGCCGGCTCCGACTCCAAAGCTGCCTGACTTCGGAAAAGCGCCAACGAAAGTCTCGGACTTTTCCCCGTCTCCCGTCTGGTAGATAGCCTTCGCGCGGAAGGTCATGCCGTTTTGTTCGGATATGACATAGGTGATCGTGTCGGAGCGGTTGCCCTGGGTAGAGTGTATCCGGTCACGCGGGCCCTTCCACGTGCCGTTCAGCGATGTTGCGTCTTGAGCAGCGACCGGAAAGGTCATCGCACACACCATGACTGTCAGTGCGACAGCAATAGAACTGCGCATTTTATCTCCTCAGAGCGTTGGCTCGATGCCTGTCGTTGCCACAACCGAACGTTGGGTGAGGGCAGATACTGCCCATATTTCAGCTTCCCAACCAACAACAAAAGTTGGCCCCATACTGCGTCACCGCTCCGCCTCAAGGCGCACCGAAATGGCCAGCGCTGAGGGACGCGTATTAACGACATGAGCGCCAAGGGGGTGACATGCTAAAGTTCGCATGGGCTTTACGCGAAAAGGAGCACCTCATCGCCGGACAAGCGGAAGTGGTCTTGCGCAAGCGGACAAGCTAGCCGCTGCCCTTGACCTTCCGGCCTTTTGTGCCTATGCACCCTGCCAAGCGCGGGGCTGGAAACGGCCCCGCGTGGTGTTTCACGCACCCGTGGGCCTTTCCGGCGCGTTCGGAAAGATCCTGTCGGCTCCCGAAACGGGGGTAGAGGAGGGGGCGCGATCCAAACCGCAACGATATGCGAGAGGACCTGCGCATGAGCAAGCGCGTTTCGGCCAAGCACAAGCTTGACCGCCGTATGGGCGAAAACATCTGGGGCCGCCCGAAGAGCCCCATCAACAAGCGTGAATATGGCCCCGGCCAGCACGGCCAGCGCCGCAAGGGCAAGCTTTCCGACTTCGGCGTGCAGCTGCGCGCCAAGCAGAAGCTGAAGGGCTATTACGGCTCGATCGGCGAGAAGCAGTTCTATTCGGTCTATGTCGAGGCCTCGCGCCTCAAGGGCGACACCGGCGCCAACCTGATCGGCCTGCTCGAGCGTCGTCTCGACGCGGTGATCTACCGCGCCAAGTTCGTCCCGACCGTGTTCGCCGCCCGCCAGTTCGTGAGCCACGGCCACATCAAGGTGAACGGGCGCCGCGTCAACATCCCGTCCTACCAGGTGAAGGTCGGCGATGTGGTCGAGGTGAAGGAAGCCTCCCGTCAGCTCGTGCTGGTGCTGGAAGCCGTCGCCTCCGGCGAGCGCGACACCCCGGACTATCTCGAAGTCGATCACTCCAAGATGACGGCCAAGTTCGTCCGCATCCCGGAGCTGAACGAGGTGCCCTATCCGGTCGTGATGGAGCCGAACCTCGTGGTCGAATATTATTCGCGCTGATCCTTCCCGGATCGCGAGAAACGGAAAAGCCGCCCGGTGGGGCGGCTTTTTTGTTGGCTTCAGGTGGCGGGTTCGATGCGGTACAGCCGGCCCGGCCGAACGGGTTTGCGCCCGGCGATCTCGTCCGGCGCCCGGCCGGCGATGACCTGGCGGACATCGGCGATGACCTCGGGGCGCAGCCGGTAGTACTGGTGGCGACCGTGCTTCCATTCGGCGGTGTCGCTGACGGCGGCGCAGTCGATGCCGTAGATGTTGCTGTCGAGCCCGTCGACGATGCGCGGTCCCCAACTGCCGAGTCGGTCGGGGTTGAGCTTGGTGGTGTCGCTGATCAGCAGCGCCAGGTCGCGCTTGCTGTGATAGACGTGCACCGCGTCGGCGAGCTGCGGCAGCAGTCCGAGCTTGTGCTTGTGCTCCAGCGCGTCGGCGTCTTCGTCGGCGGCCATCAGGAAGGCGTTGGTGAAGATCTTCGGCAGGCGCGCGCCGCTGATGAGCCCACGCAGCGACAGCAGGGCGTGGCGCAGCGCCCAGTTGCCCATGCTGTGGGCGACGAGGTGCAGGCATTGCTCGCACGGCTCGGTCTGGGTGGCGACATCCTGCTTGCGCAGCTCCATCAGGCAATCCAGCAGCCGCCGCAAGCTGCGGGCGATCGCCTTGCCGGAGGATTCGGCGTCGTCGCGATCGCTGAAATACTTCCATTTGTGGGCGGTCTCGCCGTTCTGGCCGAAGCCGAACCCATCGCCGCCGTCGGCCGGCCAGCTGAAGGGGAAGACCAGTGGCTCCCTGTCGCCGTCCAGCCAGAGATCGTGCAGCTGAGCGGCGCGCTGGATAGCGGTTTCGAAACTCGAATTGAAGCCGTGGATGTAGACGATGACGTTGCGCTTCTGCGTGCGGGATTTGAGGGTGAGCTCGTGAAAGATCGCGCTCGACCCGAGAAATTCCACCCCGCCCGTGGTCGCGGCCGGTGCCTCCGGCTCGACATGGATGGCATCGATGAGGAACCCGTCATCCGGGGCCTCGGCCGGCTCGGCCACCTTCGTGACATCGGCAAAGCCGACCCGATAGATCGCCGGCCCCTCCACATTGTAGCGGTCCCTGAACGGCGGCGCGCCACCGTCGACATAGCGGCGGTTGGTCGCGAAATAGATGCGCATGGTCGTGCCCCCCATAGGGGCACCATTAACGCATCGACAAAATACAACTTCAAGTAGATATTTGCAGCTAATGAGGGTGTTTGCGATGTGCCATGCTGCTTTGCCCGCCGGATGGGAGAACCGCTCCCGCCAAATAAAAACCGCCCCGAAGGGCGGCTTTCCGAGCGCAGCTTGTTCGCAGGTCTCAGGCGGTCGCCTTGCCCATGACCGGAACGCCCTTTTCTTCCAGCAGCGTCTGCAGCTCGCCGGACTGGTACATCTCGCGGACGATGTCGCAGCCGCCGACGAACTCGCCCTTGACGAAGACCTGCGGAATGGTCGGCCAGGACGTGTATTCCTTGATGCCGTTGCGGATCTCGTCGGAGTCGAGGACGTTGATGCCCTTGTACTCGACGCCGAGCAGGGCGAACACCTGCGCCACCTGGCCGGAGAAGCCGCACATGGGGAATTGAGGCGTGCCCTTCATGAAGACGACGACGTCGTTGCTCTTCACCTGGCCGTCGATGAAATCCTGAATGCTCATCACATTGCCTTTCGCCCTTGCGGGCCTCGCGAGATGGTGTCGTGGCGGCGCGGGCTAGGGGCGCCGGCCGTCTTCAGTCCGGTACATTGGTCTGAAGCGCGAGGGCGTGCAACACGCCGCCCATCTGGCCCTTCAGCGTCGCATAGACCATCTGATGCTGCTGCACGCGGCTCTTGCCGCGAAAGCTCTCGGCGATCACGGTCGCGGCATAATGATTGCCGTCGCCTGCGAGATCGCGGATCTCGACCGAGGCGTCCGGCAGCCCTTCCTTGATCAGCCGCTCGATTTCAGCCGCTTCCATCGCCATCAGACAGGCTCCCTCACATCAAGCCCGCGCCCATATAGATGGGCAGCCAAGCCTCGTGCCGCTCGCGCAGCGCGTCCACTACAATTGGGCGCTCGCCCGCGATATTCAATCGGTCGCCCCCGGTGGAGCCGAGCTTGGCCACGGGAATGCCGGCCAGTTCCGCCCGGCGCAGCACCAGCGCCTTGGCACCGCTCTCCACGGTGACGACGTAGCGCGCCTGATCCTCGCCGAACCAGAAGGCGAAAGGGTTCATCTCGGGCGGAGGCGCGGCGAGCGTCGCGCCGATGCCGGACGCCATCGCCATCTCCGCAAGGGCGACCAGCAGGCCGCCATCCGAGACGTCATGAACGGCGGTGACCAGCCCGTCATTGATCAGGGCACGCACGAGGTCGCCGGTGCGGCGCTCCAGATCGAGGTCGACCGGCGGCGGTGCGCCGTCCTCGCGGTCGAGGATCTCCGACAGGAAGGCGGACTGGCCGAGCCAGCCCGTGGTCGCGCCGAGCACCAGGATGATCTCCCCGCCCGCCTTGAAGTCGAGCGTCGCCATCTTCTCGATGTCGTCCAGCACGCCGACGCCCCCGATGGTGGGGGTCGGCAGGATGCCGCGGCCGTTGGTCTCGTTGTAGAGGCTCACATTGCCGGACACGACGGGGAAGTCGAGCGCCAGCGCCGCCGCGCCGATGCCGCGCAGACAGCCGACCAGCTGGCCCATGATTTCCGGCTTTTCCGGATTGCCGAAATTGAGGTTGTCGGTCAGCGCCAGCGGCCTGGCGCCGACGGCGGTGATGTTGCGCCAGGCTTCCGCCACTGCCTGCTTGCCGCCCTCGAACGGGTCGGCCTCGCAATAGCGCGGGGTCACGTCGCAGCTCATGGCGAGGCCCTTGGGACCGTCCTCCACCCGCACCACCGCCGCGTCGCCGCCCGGGCGCTGCACGGTGTTGTTGAGGATGAGGTGGTCGTACTGTTCCCAGATCCAGCGCTTGGAGGCGAAGTCGGGCGAGCCGACCAGCCGCTCCAGCGCGCCGGGAATGGTGGCGGTGATGTCGAGCGAGGCGGGGTCGATGCGCTGCTGCTTGGGCGTTTCCACCCAGGGGCGGTCATAGAGCGGGGCCTCGTCGCCCAGTTCCTTGATAGGCAGGTCGGCCTTGATCTCGCCTTTGTGCTTGACGACGAAGCGCAGCGTATCGGTGGTATGGCCGACGATAGCGAAGTCGAGCCCCCATTTGCGGAAGATGGCTTCCGCCTCCTCTTCCTTGCCGGGCGCGATAACCATGAGCATGCGCTCCTGGCTTTCCGACAGCATCATCTCATAGGCGCTCATGCCCGCCTCGCGGCAGGGCAGCTTGTCGAGGTCGAGCTCGATGCCGAGATCGCCCTTGGCGCCCATCTCCACCGCCGAGCAGGTGAGGCCGGCGGCGCCCATGTCCTGAATGGCGACGACGCAGCCCGCTTCCATGATCTCGAGGCAGGCCTCCAGCAGCAGCTTCTCGGCAAAGGGGTCGCCGACCTGCACGGTGGGGCGCTTCTCTTCCGCGCCCTCGCCGAATTCGGCCGAGGCCATGGTGGCGCCGTGGATGCCGTCGCGGCCGGTCTTGGAGCCGAGATAGACCACCGGCAGGCCGACGCCGGTCGCCTTGGCGTAGAAGATCTTGTCCGCGTCGGCGAGGCCGACGGCCATGGCGTTGACGAGGTTGTTGCCGTCATAGCGGGTGTGGAAGCCGACCAGCCCGCCGACCGTCGGCACGCCGAAGGAATTGCCGTAGGAGCCGATGCCGCCGACCACGCCGGCTAGCAGATGCCGGGTGCGCGGGTGCTTGGGGTCGCCGAAGCGCAGCGCGTTCAGCGCCGCGATGGGGCGGGCGCCCATGGTGAACACGTCGCGCAGAATGCCGCCGACCCCGGTCGCCGCGCCCTGGTGGGGCTCGATATAGGAGGGGTGGTTGTGGCTCTCCATCTTGAACACGGCGGCCTTGCCATCGCCAATGTCGATGACGCCCGCATTCTCGCCCGGACCCTGGATCACCCACGGCGCCTTGGTCGGCAGGCCACGCAGATGCAGGCGCGAGGACTTGTACGAGCAGTGCTCGTTCCACATCGCCGAGAAGATGCCGAGTTCGGTGAAGGTCGGCTCGCGGCCGATCAGCGTCAGGATGCGCTCATACTCGTCGGGCTTGAGGCCGTGCTCGGCGACGAGTTCGGGAGTGATTTTCGGTTCGGAGGGGATCATGTGAAGGCCGTCATTCCGTTACGCGGTCGGGCAGGGCGGGGCAGGGGCGGTGTCACGCCCGCTCCAGCACGCCGACGAGGCTCTCGAACAAAGCGCGTCCGTCGGTCGGGCCGACCTGCGGGTCCACATGGTTTTCCGGGTGCGGCATCAGGCCGAGAACATTGAGCTTCTCGGAAACGATGCCGGCGATGGAATTGGCGGCGCCGTTCAGCACCTGCGCGTCGTCGCGGTGTCCGTCCGGCATCACATAGCGGAATAGCACGCGTCCCTCGTCCTCCAGCCGCTTCAGCGTCGCCGCGTCGGCGGTGTAGTTGCCCTCGCCATGGGCGACGGGGTAGCGGACGATGGCGCCCCTTGCGTAGCGGCGGGTGAAGGGGGTGTCGTTGCGCTCCACCTTCAGCAGCGCCTCGCGGCAGATGAAGCGCAGCCGCGCGTTGCGCACCAGCACGCCGGGCAGCAGCCCGCTCTCGCACAGGATCTGGAAGCCGTTGCAGATGCCGAGCACCAGCCCGCCGCGGGCGGCGTGCGCGCGTACCGCGTCCATGATGGCGGCGCGGGCGGCGATGGCGCCGCAGCGCAGATAGTCGCCATACGAGAACCCGCCGGGCAGGACGACGAGGTCCGTGCCGGGGGGAAGCGCGGTGTCGGCGTGCCAGACCAGGGCTGGCTTGACGCCCGAGACCAGTTCGAGCGCGCGCGCGACGTCGCCCTCGCGATTGGAGCCGGGGAAAACGAGGACGGCGGCTTTCATCGTCGTCAGCCCACCAGCTCGATGCGGTAGGATTCGATCACTGTGTTGGCGAGCAGCTTCTCGCAGGCGTCCTTGAGGGTCGCCTCGGCCTTGGCGGGATCGCCGGTTTCCAGCTCGACATCGAAGACCTTGCCCTGACGGACGCTGGACACGCCGGGAACGCCGAGCGAGCGCAGTGCGCCCTCGATGGCCTTGCCCTGCGGGTCGAGCACGGCGGATTTCAGGGTGACGAGGACGCGCGCCTTCATGGATCACTCTCGGGGAGGTTCGTGCGACAGAAGCACCGAAAAACAGAAACGGGGGCTTTGAGGCCCCCGCCTACCATCTGGCCGCGAACGGCTCAATGCTCGAATGCGGCATGGCTGCCCCGAGGGCAGGACATTCCGCATCCGGGACGTTCACTCGTCGGGTTCGGATTTCACCAGAACCGGGCCACCCGGCTGGGCGCGCTCGTTCTCGGTCATGATGCCGAGGCGGCGGGCGACCTCCGAATAGGCCTCCACCAGCCCGCCCATGTCGCGGCGGAAGCGGTCCTTGTCGAGCTTGTCGTTCGATTTGATGTCCCACAGCCGGCACGAATCCGGGCTGATCTCGTCGGCGACGACGATGCGCATCATGTCGCCTTCCCACAGGCGGCCGCATTCCATCTTGAAATCGACGAGACGGATGCCGACGCCGAGGAAGAGGCCGGACAGGAAGTCGTTGACGCGGATCGCGAGCGCGATGATGTCGTCGATTTCCTGGGTGGTGGCCCAGCCGAAGGCGGTGATGTGCTCTTCGGAAACCAGCGGGTCGTTGAGCGCGTCGTTCTTGTAGTAGAACTCGATGATCGAGCGCGGAAGCTGCGTGCCTTCCTCGATGCCGAGGCGGGAGGACAGCGAGCCGGCGGCGACGTTGCGCACGACGACTTCCAGCGGAATGATCTCGACTTCGCGGATGAGCTGCTCGCGCATGTTCAGCCGCTTGATGAAATGCGTGGGGACCCCGATCTCGTTCAGCTTCAGGAAGACATATTCCGAGATGCGGTTGTTCAGCACGCCCTTGCCGTCGATGACATCGTGCTTCTTGTTGTTGAAGGCGGTGGCGTCGTCCTTGAAGTGCTGGATCAGCGTGCCGGGCTCAGGGCCTTCATAGAGGACCTTCGCCTTACCTTCATAAATGCGGCGGCGGCGGCTCATGGGTGGGTACCGTCGGTTGAGGAAGTCCATTAGGATGCCGGGGCTCCGGTTCCGGGTTCACGGCTGGGGCGCCGCGTCTGCGCGAACTCTCCGCGCTCTGACGATTCGTCTCGCATGGCGCGGGCACCCTCGGGGCGGACACTATCGCATCGGGGGGGCGGATACAAACGCCGCAACAAGGGTGGCGCTGCATTGCGGCGCCCGGCGGGCGCCTGTCCACCACCTTGGCGCGCGGATGAGCGTCACATTGCCCTAGGTGATCTCCGCGAGGGTCCGGGGCGTTGATTTGGGGAGAGCGTCGCGATAATCAAGCCGCGCTTTCCAGAGACACGGGGCGACCAGATGAGCACGTTCGACAACCGCGAAGACGCGTTCGAGGCCAAGTACGCCCACGACCAGAATCTGCGCTTCAAGGCGCTGGCGCGCCGCAACAAGGCCCTCGGCCTGTGGGCGGCCGAGAAGCTCGGCCTGACGGGCGAGGAGGCCAACGCCTATGCCGGTTCCGTTGTCGCGGCGGACCTCGAGGAGGCTGGCGACGAGGACGTCTACCGCAAGGTGAAGGGTGATTTCGACGCCAAGGGCCTCGATGTGTCGGAGCACCGCATCCGCCGCACGATGGAAGAACTGTTGGCGGAGGCGATCGCGACGCTGAAGAAGGAGGGCTGAGGCCCTCCGACCGCCGCCCTGCGGCACGGGTCGCGCGGGGGGCTGCGGCCCGTTCTTCCTTTCGTCCGCCGCCATTTCCGCGCGACGGCGTGTGCGCCATGCCGAGGATTGCCGCGACGGCGCGGCGCCCGGCGTGCTGCCGCGGCGGATTCGTCGCTCTTTCCCTGCTAGGTAATGCAACCAATTTCGCCGGATTCGATTGCTATCGAGGATAGATAGCGAGCGGGTCCGCCGGAGACGTGGCCTTGGGCGCTCCCGCAGGGAGGTTCACATGCAAAAAATGTTGAAGACGCTGGCGCTGGCCGCCGGCCTGCTCGTCGGCGGCGCGGCGTTCACCGCGGCCTCGGCGGCGGTGGTGACGCGCGACCTCAATGTGCGCGCGGGTCCCGGCACCAATTTCCGGGTGATCGGCACGCTGCCCGGTGGAAGCCGGGTGAATGTCGGCGGATGCCAGGGCAATTGGTGCCAGGTGGGCGGCGGCTGGGTGAGCGCCAGCTATCTCGCCGGCGGCAGCCAGACGGTCATGGTGAACCCCAATTATGTCGCGGACGACGTGGCGCTCGGCGTCGGCGCCTTCGCGCTCGGCGCGGTGGCCGGTTCGGCCTGGGGCCCGGGCTGGGGCGGCGGCTATTACGGCCCCGGCTGGGGCTACGGGCCGGGCTGGGGTCCGCGTCCGATCTGGTGGGGTCGTCCCGGCTGGGGCCCGCGTCCCGGATGGGGTCCCCGTCCGGGTTGGGGGCCGCGTCCCGGCTGGGGCCCGCGCCCGGGTTGGGGGCCGCGTCCGGGCTGGGGCGGACCGCGTCCCGGCATGGGCCCGCGTCCCGGCTGGGGCGGTCCGCGTCCGGGCATGGGTCCGCGTCCCGGAATGGGCCCGCGTCCGGTCTATATGCGGGGCGGCGGTTTCGGCGGTGGCCCGCGCGGCTTCGGCGGTGGCGGCGGGCGCGGCTGGCGCTAGGATACGAGCGACGAATTTGACGACAGAGGCCGGGGGAAACCCCGGCCTCTTTGTCGCGCGCGCGACGTTCAGCTGCGGCCGAACACCCGCTGGAAGATCGTGTCGACATGCTTGAGGTGGTAGCCGAGGTCGAACTTCTCGGCGATTTCCTCTTCCGAGAGATACTGGCGCACCTCGGGGTCGGCGTTCAGCAGCTTCTGGAATTCGCCCTCGCCGCGCCAGACCGGCATGGCGTTGCGCTGCACGAGGCGGTAGGCGTCCTCGCGGCTGGCACCCTTCTGGGTGAGGGCCAGCAGCACGCGCTGCGAATGCACCAGCCCGCCGAGCCGGTCGAGATTCCTCTGCATGTTCTCGGGATAGACGACGAGCTTCTCGATGACGCCGGCCAGCCGGTTCAGCGCGAAATCGAGCGTGACGGTGGCGTCCGGGCCGATCATCCGCTCCACCGAGGAGTGCGAGATGTCGCGTTCATGCCACAGCGCGACGTTCTCCAGCGCCGGCGTGACCATGCCGCGCACGAGGCGGGCGAGGCCGGTGATGTTTTCGGTGAGCACCGGGTTGCGCTTGTGCGGCATGGCCGAGGAGCCCTTCTGGCCGGCGGAGAAGAACTCCTCGGCTTCCAGAACCTCGGTGCGCTGCAGATGGCGGATTTCGATCGCCACCCGCTCCATGGAGGACGCGACGACGCCGAGCGCGGCGAAATAGGCGGCGTGGCGGTCGCGCGGGATCACCTGGGTGGAGACCGGCTCGACCGTCAGGCCCATCTTGGCCGCGACATGCTCTTCCACGCGCGGGTCGATCTGGGCGAAGGTGCCGACGGCGCCTGATATGGCGCAGGTCGCCACCTCTTCACGGGCGGCGACGAGCCGGGCGCGGTTGCGCTGAAACTCGGCATGGGCCTGGGCAAGCTTCAGGCCGAAGGTGGTCGGCTCCGCATGGATGCCGTGGGAGCGGCCGATGGTGGGGGTCAGCTTGTGCTCGAAGGCGCGGGCTTCCAGTGCCGCCAGCAGCCGGTCGACATCCTTGATCAGGATGTCGGCGGCGCGCACCAGTTGCACCGACAGGCAGGTGTCCAGCACGTCCGACGAGGTCATGCCCTGGTGGACGAAGCGGGCTTCCGGCCCGACGATCTCGGCGAGATGGGTCAGGAAGGCGATGACGTCGTGCTTGGTGACGGCTTCGATCTCGTCGATGCGGTCGACGTCGAAGCTCGCGTCCTTCGCCATCTCCCAGATCTTCACCGCCGCTTCCTTCGGCACCACGCCGATTTCCGCCAGCGCATCGGTGGCGTGCGCCTCGATCTCGAACCAGATGCGGAAGCGGGTCTGCGGCTCCCAGATGGCAGCCATTTCGGGGCGGGTATAACGCGGGATCACGAGCGGGCTCTTTCGGCAAGCGACAGGGTTGCCCGCGCTCTAGCAGAAAGGCGCCACGACGACAAACCGCGCGCCCGCCCGTGCAGTTACACCAGTTCGCCGCGCGCCCGCAGCGCGGCGCTGCGGATGGCGTCGATATTGCCGGCATAGGCGTCGGCGCTGCCCTTGAACACGGCGGAGCCGGCGACCAGCGCGTTGGCGCCGGCCCTGATGCAGGCGGCCGCGGTGTCCTTCGTCACGCCGCCGTCGATCTCGATATGGATCGACCGCTCGCCCACCATGGCGGCGAGCTGGGCGACCTTGTCCATCACCGAGGGGATGAAGGCCTGGCCGCCGAAGCCGGGATTGACCGTCATCACGATGATCACGTCGATGAGGTCGAGCACATGCTCGACCGCACTCGCCGGGGTGGCGGGGTTCAGCGCGACGCCGGCCTTCTTGCCCAGTGCGCGGATCGCCTGCAGCGAGCGGTGCAGATGCGGCCCCGCCTCGGCATGGACGGTGATGTGGTCGGCGCCGGCCTTGGCGAAGGCCTCCAGATACGGATCGGCGGGCGCGATCATCAGGTGCACGTCGAAGGGCTTGGCGGAATAGGGACGCACCGCCTTCACCACGTCAGGGCCGAAGGAGATGTTGGGCACGAAATGCCCGTCCATCACGTCGATATGGATCCAGTCCGCCCCGGCGGCGTCGACCGCGCGCACTTCCTCGCCGAAGCGGGCGAAGTCGCAGGCGAGGATGGAGGGGGAAAGGATCAGCGGGCGGGTGGTCATGGCGGGGGCTCCGGCTGTTTGCCGGGGCGTAGCATCATTGGGGCCGGGGCGGCAATGCCGTCCCGGCCCGTGCCTGTCTAAAGGCCGCAGCTCGCCGAGAGCGTGCCGGCCGGAACGGTCGCGCCGCCAATGGCGAAGACCTGTCCGCCGGTCTGGATCAGCTCGGTACCGGACCATTGGCCGGCGTCGGCCGAGCAGGGGGCGGGTACGTCGGTCGTGCCAATGTTGCCGGAAATGTCCTGGATCGGGCCGGAGACATAGACGGCGGAACTGCCGCTGGCGATCACCTCCACATCGGTGAAGCTCACCCCGGTCACCGGCCCGCCGGCGAAGCCATAGGCGTCACCGTAGAAATAGACGCCGTAGCTGCCGGGATTGGAGATGGTGACGTTCTCGAAGCTGATGTCGCTCGATGGGTTGAGGAAGATGCCGGCGCGGTAGGTGTCCTCGATAAAGGCGTTCCTCACCGAGATGTCCGTGGTTTCGCCCGGCAGGTTGAAGGAGGAGGCGAACATCAGCCCGTTGATGCCGCCGCGCAGCGTGAGATCGTCGAGCGTGGCGTGCGACGTTTTCTGCAGCACGATGAGGTCCATGGAGCGTTCCATGGCGGAATTGTCGATGTTGATGGAGCGCAGTGCCGCCCCGTCCACGCCGACGAGCAGGATGCCCTCGCGGCGGCTGTTGACGATGGAGAGGTTCTCCACCGTGAGGTTGCCGCTCTGGCCGGTGACGGTGTTCTCCCAGTCGATCTCCTCATAGCGGCTGCCGACGAACAGGCCGTAAGTCACGTTCTCCATCGACACATTGCGCAGGGTGAGGTCTTCCACCGCCACATTGGGGTTGAAAATCGACCATTCGCAGTCCGTATTGCTCTCGCAGAAGGCGAGGTCGTGGATGCGGGTGCCGCTGATCGTGGCGCCCGAAACGCTCTCCAGCGCGATGCCGTGTTCGGCCGTGCCGGCAATGTCGAGATCGCGCATGACGATGCCGGAGACGCCTTCCGCCACCACGCCGGAACGGCCGCCCCGGATGGCGAGCGCCGCCACGGCGCTGCGGTCGCCATCGAGCGAGATCACGTCGTCGAGCGGGTCGGTGCCGTTCAGCCGCGCTGCTGGCAGGGCGTTACGGAACAGTGCGGTGCCGCCGCTCACCGCGCCGCGCACGGCGAGCGCGCCGCCGCCGCCGAGCAGGAACTGACCGGTGCCGAGCGAGACGGCGGAATCGACGTCGATGTTGCCGGAGGCCAGCACCAGCGCGCCGTTGCCCGCCGTCGCCAGCCGGGCGTCGATGGTGCCGGCGTCGTCGCCCGCGCCGATGGTCACCACCCGGCCGGCGACCGCGCCGGTCTCGGTGTAGACGGCGGCTTCCGCCGCGCCGGTCGCGCCGACATGGGTGCGGATGGCATCGGAACGTTCGACCCGGCGATAGAGCGGATCGTAGGGAGCCTCGCTGGAGGTGTCGCCGAGCGGCACGCGCAGGCGGGCAAGGAAGACGCCCTGCGTGTCGTATTGCTCGTCATAGGTCAGCCCGGCGACGAGGGTGAGGCGCGAGCCATTGCCGAAGCTCGGCAGCCCGGCGCGGGAGATTTCGATGCGGGCGGAGACGCCGGGCACATCCTCGATATCCTCGCCCGTGTACCAGTAGCCGCCGGCAAAGAGCTTGATCTGGGTGAGATCGTCCGGGGAGAGGAAGGGCAGGCGGTAGCCGATTTCGCCGTCGACGCCTTGCAGCGCGGTTTCCTCGCCAGCACGGAAGATGAGGCGTCCGGCCTCGATCAGCGCGGCGTTGGCGCTGACCAGCGCCGCCTCGACGTCGCCCACGGGGAGGTAGCCGTTGGCGCGCAGCTCCCAATCCTGGCTCAGCGCCTCGACGCCGAGGCCGATCTGGGTGAAGCCGTTGTCGTACCGGCTGTTCAGATAGTCGAAATAGCCATTGACGCCGTAGACCCAGCCATTCGCGTGCCGGAAACGGTAGCCGAGGCCGAGCGACCCCTGCTCGATCTCCTGTTCGCTGCCGAAGCTGGCGCGGGCATCAAGGAACAGCAGCCGGTCCGTGTCGCCCAGCATGGGCAGGAACAGGTCGAAGCTGCCGAAGGCTTCGTTTCCAACGCTGCCGAGCGTGGCTTCCACCGCGGCGGGGGAAACGCCCCGCGGCTCGGCCATCGCCGGCAGACTCACCGTGGCCGCGAACATCACGGGAAGTACGGCGCGTCTCATGTGCACTCTCCTGGGGAAGGTGCCGGGGCATTTGCGAAGCCCAGGCCCGGCCCGTCCGATAGCACCAATAATCGACACACTGAACGACAAACGAATCTAAGTTATTGAAAATAAATGTAATTTCTAATTGTTCGCATTCCAATGAAGGTGGATTTCGGGCGTTTCCCCGCCGCACGAGCGGACGTTGCGGCACGGCACTCATTGCCGTTGGGGCAGAAAAGGCGTCCCATTACCACCTCGAATCCACTGCGCGCAGGGCGGCGCAGGGGCGACCCTGAGGAGGGACATGTCATGATGAGGAAGAGCATGCTCGCCGGGCTGGCGATGCTGTCGAGCGTCGGCCTGCTCGGCACGGTACAGGACGCCAACGCCTGGCGTGCCGCGGGCTGCGGCGGACGCGGCTGCGCGGCGGCCTGGGGTCCGGGTCCGGGCCATTATTACGGCCCCGGCCGCTATTACGGCCCGGTACCGCGCGGCGGCGGCGTCGTCGTGGTCAATCCGCGTCCCTACTGGCCGCCGGGCGGGGCGGTCGCGGCCGGTGCCGCGCTCGGCTTCCTCACCGGGGTGGCCGCCGCGAACCTCGCCGGCCCGCCGCCGCAGCCGAACTATTGCTGGTTCTATACCAACCCTCAGCGCACCCAGGGCTTCTGGGAGCCGTGCCCCTGAGCCTTGCATAAAAAAGGGCGGCCGGAACGCGCCGGCCGCCCAAGGGGAGGCAAACCCGGCCGGCACGACCCGGCAGGGCTCGTTCACGAGGGCGGGCCACGCCCGCTACTCGTACCGACGCAGGCGCGTCGATCCTGGCGCGCCGCCTCTTCTCGGTGCGGCGCGTCGTGTTTCATGCCGGGAGGATCACTTCATCCAGGCGTCGACCTTGGCCTTGTTCGCGGCGACCCAGGCCTTGGCGGTGGCGGCGGGATCGGCGCCGGGCTTGTTGTTCTCGACCATCACCTTCTGCTCGTCGTCGAGCGAAAGGCTGAAATTGTCGAGGATCTTGTAGGCCTCGGGCGCCTCGCTCTTCAGCTTGGTGGAGACGATGGTGTTGACCGTCTCCTCGCCGCCGAACACGTTCTTGGGGTCGGCGAGGTACTTCAGGTCCCACTCCGCGAACATCCAGTGCGGCGTCCAGGTGGTGATGACGATCGGCTCCTTCTTGGCGTAGGCGTCCTTGAGGGCGGCGACCATGGTGGCGTCCGAGCCCTCGACCAGCTTCACCTTCAGCCCGTATTCCTTGATCGCCTTCTCCGAGGCCTTCATCAGCCCCGCGCCGGGATCGATGCCGATGACCTTGCCGCCGAACTTCGCCGGGTCCTTGTTGATGTCCTCGATCGAGGTGATGTCGACATAGGTCGGCACGGCCCAGCCGATCTTGGCGCCGGAGAGGTTGGGGCCGAGATTGACCACCTTGTCCTTCAGCTTGGCATTGTAGGCCTCATGCGTCGCCGGCAGCCAGCCGGCCACCATCGCGTCGGCCTCGCCGCTCGCCACTGCCTGCCACATGGCGGCGCCGGAGAGCGGGACCAGCTTGACCTTGTAGCCGGCGTCTTCCAGCACCGTCTTGACGATGTTGGTGGCGACCACGGTGTCGGACCACTCGACATAGGCGAGGGTGAGGTCCTTCTTTTCGGCCTGCGCCGCGCCGGCGGCGAGGCCGAGCGCGGTGGCGGCGACGGCTGCCGTCTTCAGGAATTTCGCGATGAATGTCATTGCGTTTCTCCACTCCGTGGGTTGTGAGGTCGGAAGTCCCGATCAGCTTCCGTTGGCGAAGGTTTCAGCCCTGCTGGCGGTCGCGCCGCATATGCCGGGCGATGTGCTGGGTGATGCGGTCGAGGATGACGGCGAGCACGACGATGGCGATGCCGGCCTGGAAGCCCTGTCCCGCCTCCAGCCGCTGGATCGCCCGCCACACCTCGCCACCGAGGCCGCCGGCGCCGATCATCGCGGCGATAACGACCATGGACAGCGCCAGCATGATGGTCTGGTTGACGCCGGCCATGATGGTGGGGATGGCCAGCGGCAGCTGGATCTTGAACAGCTTCTGCCAGCGGCTGGAGCCGAAGGCGTCCGCCGCCTCCACCAGCTCCGGCGGCGTCTGCAGTATGCCGAGCGCGGTGAGGCGGATGGTCGGCGGCATGGCGAAGACGATGGTGGCGAAGCAGGCCGACACCGCTCCCAGCCCGAAGAACGGGATGGCGGGGATCAGATAGACGAAGCTCGGCATGGTCTGCATCATGTCGAGCGCCGGCCCGACGATGCGCCAGAAGCGCTTGCTGAGCGCCGCCGCGATGCCGATCGGGATGCCGATGGCGAGGGCGAACAGCGTCGACACCAGCACCAGCACCAGCGACTGGAGCGTCGCCCGCCACAGTTCGAGGTTCCACAGGAAGGCAAAGCCGAACACCGTGCCGAGGGCGATGCGCCAGTTGGTGAAGCGCCACACCAGCAGCCCGCAGGCGAGGATGACCAGCCAGGGCGGCAGGCCGACCAGAAAATCGGTGGTCGATTCGATGGCGGTGCCGACCACGGCGCTGAGCGCGCGGGTGACGCCGGAAAAATGCTCCGTCGCCCAGTCGAGCGCGATGTCGCACCATTCGGCGAGGGGAATGCGCGGGATTTCGAATTCCATCATTCCCTCCCGTCAGTGCGCGGTCTCGACCCGCCGCCGCGCGAGCGCGGCGATCAGGTCGGCATTGGCGATGACGCCCAGAAGCGCACCATCCGGGCCGGTCACCCCGATCTCGCCGCGTCCGGAGGCGAGGCGGGCGACGGCTTCGTTCAGCGTGGCGCCGCGCGGCACACTGGCGTCGCGGTCGCTCAGCAGCAGGCGCAGCTCGGTGCTGCCCGCGCGCTGCAACGTGTCGGCGTCGACCGTGCCCTGGAACCGGCCCTGCTCGCACACCACCGTGATCACGGGCTCGCCGGACTGGGTGAGGATCGCCAGCGCTTCGGCGGCCGTGCTTTGCCAGGGCCGCACCGCCACCGGGCGGCGCATGGCGTCGCCGGCGGTGACGACGCCGAGCACGTCGATATGTTCGACGAAGCGGCGCACATACTCGTCCGCCGGGTTGGCGAGGAAGTCGGCGGCGGTGCCCTGCTGCACCACGCGCCCGTCCTTCATCAGCACGATGCGCCCGCCCAGCGCGATGGCCTCGTCGAGATCGTGGCTGACGAAGACGATGGTCTTCTTCAGCCGCTTCTGCAGCGCGACCAGTTCCTGCTGCATGTCGCGGCGGATCAGCGGATCGAGGGCGCTGAACGCCTCGTCCATCAAGAGCACGTCGGGGTCGAGCGCCAGGGCGCGGGCAAGGCCGGCGCGCTGCTGCATGCCGCCGGAAAGCTGTGAGGGGAAGGGCTGGTCCCAGCCCTTCAGCCCCACCGTTTCGATGGCGGCGAGCGCCTTGTCGCGCCGGGCGGCCGGCGGCACGCCCTGCACTTCGAGCCCATATTCGACATTGCGCTGGATGGTGCGGTGGGGAAACAGCGCGAATTGCTGGAACACCATGCCGAAGCGGGTGCGGCGCAGTTCCATCAGATCGCGTTCGCCGAGAGCGGTGACGTCGGTGTCGTCGATATGGACGGTGCCGGCGGTTGGCTCGACCAGCCGATTGATGCAGCGCAGGCAGGTCGACTTGCCGGAGCCGGAAAGACCCATGACCACAAGGATTTCGCCCTCGGCGACATCGAAGGTCACATCATGCAGGCCGATCACCGCGCCGGTGGCCTTCTGCACCTCGTCGCGGTTCTTCCCGGCCTGCAACAGCGGGAGGGCTGTCCCTTGCTCATCGCCAAAGATCTTGGTGAGGCCGCGAACCCGGATGCGTGGCTGCTTCTCGCTCATGCGCTCCCCTCATTATCGAGGTGAGTGTCAGGTGCATAGCAGCCATGCAGATTGGATAGATGCGACAAGCCGGGCTGCAAATACGACAGTAAAGTGGCAAGCGCGACGAATGAATAGGACGGCGACGAAGCCGGGAAGGCGATAGGCAGCGATCTTTTCCTCTGTCTGACCCGGAGGCGGGTATCGGTTGGGGATCAGGGGCCATGCCCCCAGCGGTCGCGCCAGGCGGGAAGCGTTCCCGGCTGCGGAAGGGCGACCGCCTCGTAGACTGCCCGGGCACAGGCGCGGGCAAGGGTTCGAACCACTGAATCGCCGATCAGCGCGAGATCGAAAATCGGATCGGCGAGGGGTTTTTTGCTCGTGGCCGCGGCGAAGATCGTGTCGCCATCGAGCGGTGAATGGACCGGCCAGATGGCGTGTGCATAGCCATCGTGCGCCATCACCGCAAGCCTTTTGCACTGTGCCTTTGTGAGAACAGCATCGGTGGCGACGATGGCGATCGTGGTGTTGGCACCCGGCGGAAGGCCCTTCAGCGCCGGGCGCGCGGGCAGCGGGGGCAGGGGATGGGGCAGGCCGAGGCCGCCATATTCCCCCTCCTGCTCGAACGGTGCCGCCCAGAAATGAGAACCGCCGGGGAAGTTGGTGGCGCCACAGGCGTTGACTGCCACCAGCGCGCCGACGGTGTGGCCGGTGGGCGTGACCATCGAGGCCGAGCCCAGGCCGCCTTTCAGGTCCACCGTCGTCGCCCCGGTGCCGGCCCCCACCGTGCCCAGCGGAAAATCGAGTCCGGCGGCATTCGCGGCGGCGTAGCCGAGGTCGCGATAGGGCGGAAAGCGGCCCCACTTCTTGTCGCCGCCATTGAGCAGGTCGAACAGCACCGCGCCGGGGACGATGGGCACGCGGGCGTCGCCGACGGGAAAACCTATGCCGCGCTCGGCCAGCGCCGCCGCCACGCCGCCGGCGGCGTCGAGGCCGAAGGCGGAGCCCCCGGAAAGGGTGAGGGCGTGGATGGCGCCCACCGTCTCGTCCGGCGCCAGAAGGTCGGTCTCGCGCGTGCCCGGCCCGCCGCCCCGCACATCGACGGAGGCGACGGTCGGCTCGTCGAACAGCAGCACGGTGACGCCGGAGGCCAGGGCGAGGTCGGTGGCATTGCCGACCGCGAGGCCGGGGACATCGGTAATCAGGTTACGCATGCGGGCCTCGTTCACGGCGCCTGCTGGGCGCGGCATCACATCACGGGTAGAGTTCATACCGCCGCATTGCGCAAGCCGGGAGGGCGGTGCATTGGGAAGCCTCGGATAAGGCTAGGGTTGCTCATTTCATGGCCGACGTCACTCTCCCGGCTGCCTTTCTGGCCGGCATCGCCAGCTTCGCCTCGCCCTGCGTGCTGCCGCTGGTGCCGCCCTATCTGTGCTACCTCGCCGGCACCAGCCTCGACCAGATCACCCACAAGGCGCCCACCGATGCCGCCGCCCGCCGCACGCTGGGCGCGGCGGTGCTGTTCGTCGCCGGCTTCTCCACCGTGTTCGTCGCGCTGGGGGCGGGGGCGTCGGTGGCGGGCGCGTATCTGCGCTATTACTCGCAGGAACTCGCCATGGTGGCGGGCGTCGCCATCCTGCTGATGGGCCTGCACTTCCTCGGCATCCTGCGCTTCGGCTGGCTGACCCGCACCAAGCGGGTGCATGTGGACGCGCCCTCCACCTTTCTCGGCGCCTATGCGATGGGCCTTGCCTTCGCCTTCGGCTGGACGCCCTGTATCGGACCGGTGCTGGCGGCGATCCTTGCCGTTGCGGCGAGCGAGCAGACGCTGACCCATGGCGCGGGTCTGCTGGCGGTCTATTCCGCCGGGCTCGGCGTGCCCTTCCTCGCCGTGGCGGCGATGGCGCGGCCGGCCCTCGGCGTGCTCGGCCACGCCAGACGCTATCTGCCGATCGTGGAGAAGGTGATGGGCGCGCTGCTGGTGCTGACCGGCATCGGCTTCCTTTCCGGCTGGATGGCGCAGCTCAGCTTCTGGCTGCTGGAAACCTTCCCGGCCCTGTCCAGCTTCGGCTGACCCGGCCGGCCGGAGCCGGAGACCCGCAAAGCAAAACCCGCCGGATCGCTCCGGCGGGTTTCGTGTTCTGCACGGTGGAGACCGGGCGCCGCGCCGTCGGGGCGCGGCGGCTGGCTCACATCTGCGAGTAGCCGCCGTCCTTCCAGACGTACAGCACGTAGTCGAGGGTGGTGCGGTCGCCCTTCTTGTCGAAGATCAGGTCGCCCAGCACGGTCTTGAAGGTCGCGCCCGAGTGGATGTACTCGGCCAGCTTGGCGTTATCGAGCGACTTGGTCGCCTCGGCCGCCTGCTGGAACACCTGGCCGGCGGCGTAGGTGTAGAGCACGTAGCCTTCCGGATCGATGCCCTTCTTCTTGAACTCGGCGACGACGGCGGCGGCAGCCGGGCTGTTGCGCGGGTCCGGGCCGAAGGTCATGAGGGTGCCGGCGGCGCCCGGACCGGCGATGGTCCAGAACTCCTTGTCGGTGATGCCGTCGCCCGAGAATAGGACGGTCTGCATGCCCTGGTCGCGCATCTGGCGCACGAGCAGGCCGGCTTCCGTGTGGAGGCCGCCATAGTAGAGCACGTCGACATTCGCGGCCTTCAGCTTCGACACGAGCGCGGAGTAGTCCTTCTCGCCCGGGTTGATGCCTTCGTAGACCACTTCCTTGATGCCGGCGGCGTTCATGGCCTTCTGGGTCTCGTCCGCCAGGCCCTTGCCGTAGGGGGTCTTGTCGTGGACGATCGCGACCTTCTTGTCCTTCAGGTTCTTGGCGATGTAGTCGCCGGCCACGGCGCCCTGCTGGTCGTCACGGCCGCAGACGCGGAACACGGTGGTCAGGCCGCGCTCGGTGAAGGTCGGGTTGGTCGAGGCCGGGGTCAGCTGGAGGATGCCGGCTTCGGCATACTGCTCGGAGGCCGGGAGCGACACGCCCGAGTTGAAGTGGCCGAGGACGACCTTGACGCCGTCGGAGATGAACTTGTTGGCCACCGACACGCCCTGCTCGGGCTTGGAGGCGTCGTCGCCGATGATCAGCTCGACCTTCTCGCCGAGAATGCCGCCCTTGGCGTTGACGTCGGCGGCCCACTGCTCGGCGCCGTTCTTGAGCTGGGCGCCGAAGGTGGCGTTCGCGCCGGTCATGGGACCGCCGACGCCGACCTTGATCTGCGCCGACGCCGGGACGGCCAGCGCCACCATGGCGCCGAGCGCGATGCCGGCAATCAGAAGCTTCTTCATGAAGGTCTCTCCTGGTTCTGGAAGGTTTTAAGCACGGCCTCAATGGCTCGGCGGCTGTCGCCCCGGGCCGATATCATGCCCTTTTCGGTGCTCTTGTCGACGAGCAAGCGAAACACGGTAAAGGCGCCTCTCAGGGCTCGCCGGTACGGGTGCCGGCGCCGCCCTCCAGCCAGCCGAAAAAACCGGACTGGCGGTAGATCCAGCCATAGCGGGTCGCCATCTGCCGGGCGCGTTCGGCGCGGAAGCCGAGCGTGGCGATGGCCACCAGAAAGGCCGTGTCGGTGAGGAAGTACTGCAGCGAGAGCAGCGTGCCCTCGAACAGCGCGAAGTGGAAGAACCGCACCACGCAGCCCAGCAGCAGCGCATACAGCACCGCCTGCCGGTAGGGGCGCCAGGTGGAGGCGATGGAGCGGCCGGTGAGCCACGCCGCGCCGCCGCCCAGGAACAGGGTGACGAGCACGAAATCGGCGCGCGATACCTCGACCACCAGCGTCGGCATCAGCGCGGCCGAGAGGAGCTCGAGAGCGACCACCAGCAGCGGGAGCACGACGGCAAGGCTCGCCGAACTGCCCTTGGAGACGAGGGTGCCGGAAACGGGAGCCATCAGTGCGCTCCTCCTTCGAGATAGGCGGCGCGCACTTCCGGACGCTCCAGCAGTTCGCGCCCCTCGCCGGAGAGGGTGATGGCGCCGTTGACCAGGACATAGCCGCGATGGGCGAGCTTGAGCGCGTGGAAGGCGTTCTGCTCCACCAGCAGCACGGTGAGCCCTTCGGTGCGGTTGAGCTCGCGGATGGCGTCGAAGATCTGGCGCACCACCAGCGGGGCGAGGCCGAGCGAGGGCTCGTCCAGCATCAGCAGGCGCGGGCGGCTCATCAGCGCCCGGCCGATGGCCAGCATCTGCTGCTCGCCGCCCGACAGGGTGCCGCCGCGCTGGTTGACGCGTTCCTTGAGGCGCGGGAACAGGGTGAAGACCTTTTCGAGGTCGGCGTCGAAATGGGCGAAGCCGTCGATGGCGGCGCCCATCTGCAGGTTCTCGAACACGCTCATGCGCGGGAAGATGCGCCGCCCCTCCGGGGACTGGGCGATCTTGAGATGCGCGATCTCGTGGGTCGGCACCTTGGTGATGTCCTTGCCCTCGAACAGGATCGCCCCCTCGCGCGGGCGCGGCTGGCCGAAGATGGTCATCATCAGCGTCGACTTGCCGGCGCCGTTGGAGCCGATGAGGGTGACGATCTCGCCCTTATAGACGTCCACATCGACGCCCCGCAGGGCCATGATGTTGCCGTAGAAGGTCTTGACCCCCCGCACCTGCAGCATCGGCGCGTCGGTGCGCTCGGCGGAGAGGGCGGGAGAGGGGGCGGTGAGAGTGTCGCTCACGAGATGGCCCCCGTCGCGCTGTGTTCGATGTGAAGTTCGGCCTCGACCTCCTCCACCGCATCCTCGTCGACGCCGAGATAGGCGGCGATGACGCGCGGGTCGTTCTTCACCGCGTCCGGCGTGCCGTCGGAGATCTTGGTGCCGTAGTCGAGCACGACCACGTGGTCGGAAATCTCCATCACCACGCTCATGTCGTGCTCGATCAGCAGGATCGAGGTGCCGTGCTCGGCGCGGATGGCGCGCAGCAGCGTGTTGAGTTCGAGGCTCTCGCGCGGGTTGAGGCCGGCGGCGGGCTCGTCGAGGCAGAGCAGGATCGGCTCCGAGCACATGGCGCGGGCGATCTCCAGCCGGCGCTGGGCGCCGTAGGGCAGGTCGCCGGCGGGGTCGTCGGCGCGGTCGGTGAGGCCGACCTTGTCGAGCCAGTATTGCGCCTTCTCGGTGGCGGCGCGCTGGGCCCGCGTCCAGCCGGGCAGGCCGAACAGGCCCTTGAGCGAGTAGCCGGAGGCGGACATCAGCGCGTTGTGCTGGGCCACCATGAGGTTCTCCAGCACGGTCATGCCGGTGAACAGGCGGATGTTCTGGAAGGTGCGGGCGACCTTGGCCTCGCCGGAGACGCGGTAGTCGGGCATCCGTTCCAGCAGGTACACGCCGGCGTCCCGCCCTGCGAGCGAGCGCTCGCCGATGCGCGTGACCTCGGCGATCTCGTCCGGCGTCGGGGCGCGGCCCTGGGCCAGGATGAGGCGGCCCTCGCTCGGCTTGTAGAAGCCGGTGATGCAGTTGAACACCGTGGTCTTGCCGGCGCCGTTAGGGCCGATCAGGGCGGTGATGTCGCCGCGCCCGACCTTGAAGCTGAGGTCGTTGACCGCGATCAGGCCGCCGAAGCGCATGAACAGGTGTTCGACGATGAGGATGGGATCGGCTTCCCAGCGCGGGAGGCCGGTTGCGGGAGAGGTTGCCATCAGCCGTGGCCCTCCTTCACGAGATCGCCGGAAACCGCCTTGCGTTCCTTCAGGAAGATCGTCGGGTCGCGGGTGGAGACCAGGCCGCGCGGCTTCCACACCATGATGGCGACCATGGCGAAACCGAAGATGAGCATGCGGTACAGGCTGGGGTCGAAATCGTTGCCGAAGACCTGCTTGAGGAAGCCGAGATTGCGCAGCATCTCCATGCCGCCCATCATCACCGCCGCCGCCACCGCGACGCCGATCTGCGAGCCCATGCCGCCCAGCACGACGATGGCGAGGATCATTGCCGAGACGTCGAAGGTGAAGCTCTCCGGGCTGACGAAGCCGGCGCGCACGGCGAAGAAGCAGCCGGCGAAGCCGCCGAACATGGCGCCGGTGGCGAAGGCGGACAGCTTGGTCGTCGTGGTGTTGATGCCGAGCGAGCGGCAGGCGATCTCGTCCTCGCGCAGCGCTTCCCAGGCGCGGCCCACCGGGAGCCGCCGCAGCCGCACGGTGACGAAGGCGGTGAGCAGCGCCAGCGCCAGGATGACGAAGTACAGGAAGACGATGCGGTGCATCGGGTTGAATGGCAGCCCGAACAGCGCCGCGAAGCCGTCCGGCCCGGCATTGAAGGGAATGCCGAAGAAGGTCGCGCGCGGGATGGAGGCGATGCCGGCGCCACCATTGGTGAAGTCCACCCAGTTGATGAGCACCAGCCGGATGATCTCGCCGAACGCCAGGGTGACGATGGCGAGATAGTCACCGCGCAGGCGCAGCACGGGGAAGCCGAGGATCATGCCCCAGACGCCGGCGAAGATGCCGGCCATGGGCAGGCAGATCCAGAACGCCCAGTTGGCCCAGAAGGTGGCGCCGAACAGCCCGGCGAAGAAGTCGTTGATCGGCGCCGAGGTGGCGAGTAGGGCGTAGGTGTAGGCGCCCACCGCGTAGAAGGCGACATAGCCGAGGTCGAGCAGGCCGGCGAGGCCGACGACGATGTTCAGCCCCCAGCCGAGCATCACATAGGTGAGGATCAGGATGCCGAGGTCGATGAGGTAGCGGCTCTCGTTCAGCCCGCCCATGAGGAAGGTGGACAGCAGCGGGAACAGCACCGCGAAGGCCAGCAGCGCCGGCTTCACCCCGGGGCCGACTGCCGTTCCGATACGGTCGAAAACGGTCGTGCCGCTTTGTGTGGCCGGCTTGCGGTTCGGCGACCACAGGGTGAGGTTCAGCAGCAGCCGGCCGATAAAGATGATGCCGACCATGATGGCCAGCAGCGAGGGGCGATAGGCAAGCCCCAGCGCCCCGTCGATGACGACGGTCTGGAAGCCGATCAGCGGGCCGAACAGGCCGAGCGCGATCAGGCCGGTGATCAGCGCGTCCTTGAGGGCATGGCCGAGGAGGGACGGGGAGCCGGCGGCCGGGGCCGCGGGCGCAGCGGTGTCGGCGGTCTGGACAGCCATGATGCGCGACCTCAGACCTTTTCGACCTCAGGCCGGCCGAGCAGGCCCTGCGGCATGAAGATCAGCGTGATGGCAAGGATGGAGAACGCCGCCACATCCTTGTACTCGATCGAGAAATAGGCGGACCAGAAGGTCTCGATCAGGCCGATCAGCAGCCCGCCGAGCACGGCCCCGGGCAGCGAGCCGATGCCGCCGAGAACGGCCGCGGTGAAGGCCTTCACGCCGGGCACGAAGCCGTCGGCAAAGTTCGCGACGCCGTAATACATGAGGTACAGCGTGCCGGCGACGGCGGCGAGCGCGGCGCCGATGACGAAGGTCAGCGAGATGGTGTGGTCGACATTGATGCCGAGCAGCGCCGCCATCTTGCGGTCCTGCTCGCAGGCGCGCTGGGCGCGGCCGAGCGAGGTCTTCTGCACGAGATACCAGAAGCCTCCGAGCAGGGCGGCGGTGATCACCATGATGATGACCTGCTTCCAGGCGAGGGTGACCTGGTAGGAGCCGTTGTCCATCAGCACGATCACGTCGGTGATCATCGGCGGGATCGGCTTGTTGCGCGGGCCCTGCGTCACCTGCACGAAATTGGCGAGGAAGATCGACATGCCGATGGCGGAGATCATCGGCGCGAGGCGGAACGAGCCGCGCAGCGGCCGGTAGGCCACCCGCTCGATCGCCCAGTTCAGCAGCGAGGTAAAGAACATCGCCACGACGAGCACGATGGCCAGAGCGAGGAAGATGGAGGTGATGCCCAGCACCGTGGTGACCAGCAGGAAGCAGATCAGCGCGATGAAGGCGGAGACCATGAACACGTCGCCATGGGCAAAGTTCACCATGCCGATGATGCCGAACACCATGGTGTAGCCGATGGCGATCAGCCCGTAGATCGAGCCGAGCGTCAGCCCGTTGATGAGCTGCTGAACGAAAATTTCCATGATAGTGCCGGCTCCCCTCAGCCGAATTTGCGCAAGGCGCTGCCGTCGGGCTTTTGCACAGTTTGTAACCGTGCCCGTACGGAGAGCGCCCTCACTCTTAGCTTGCGCGCTCATCCGATACAATTCGATCGAAAGACGAAATGCAATCGATCGAAAAGCATGATATTAGGGTATTAAATTACCTATCAACAGGAATCTTGTTGCAACTCAAGCGGTTAATGTGACGATGCTGCGTCCGTCCTGTGGCGGCGTCCGTCATTTTTGTCTTCACATCGTCATCGCCGGCGAGCCCGCGAGGCGCGGTTTTCAAATCGGGCCGGCTGGGGTTATGCACAGCGCAGGCGTGCGCGGGCTCTCCGGCCCGGGCGCCGGTGCGGGAGGCACGGCAGAGTGGACCAGCCCAAGTCCCATCAAGCGGCACAGGACGCGGCGCATCGCGATGCCGGCCACGCGGTCGAGGCCGGGCTCTATCGCGAGGCGATGAGCCGGCTGGTGGCCGCCGTGCACGTCGTCACCACCCATGGCGCGGACGGGCGCGCCGGCTTCACCGCCACCGCTGTCGCCTCGGTCTCCGACAGCCCGCCGACCCTTCTCGTCTGCCTCAACCGGCGCATCCGCTCCGCGCCCGTCTTCCGTCAGGCCGGCCGGTTTGCGGTCAACATGCTGGGCGCCGAGCAGCAGGCGGTGGCGGAGGGCTTCGGCGGGCGCGGCGGGCTGGAGGGGGAGCAGCGATTCGGCGTCGGCCAGTGGCACGAGGGCGCGCTGGGCCTGCCCAGCCTCGCGGGCGCGGTTGCGGTGTTCCACTGCCGGCTGGTGGAGGCGCGCACCATCGCCACCCATGACGTGCTGGTCGGCCGCGTGGAGGCAGTGACGCTCGGCCCGGACAAGCCGAAGCTCGCTTATCTCGGGCGCGGTTTCCTCGCGGTCTGAGCGGGGCCGGTCGGCAGTACTGCGGCCGTGTTCGGCTCCGTCACGTCATCCTGAGGTGCGCGCGCAGCACGCCTCGAAGGATGCCTGCGGTGCGCGCCCAAATGACCATCCTTCGAGGCCCGGCCTGCGGCCGGGCACCTCAGGATGACGGTCTTCGTCTTCAGGGCGCGGATGCGCGGCTCACGCCACCTGCCCGGCAACCCAGCCGGACGACCACGCCCATTGGAAATTATAGCCGCCGAGCCAGCCGGTGACGTCCACCACCTCGCCGATGAAATACAGGCCCGGCACGCTGCGCGCTTCCAGCGTGCGTGAATCGAGGCCGGCGGTGTCGACGCCGCCGAGCGTCACCTCGGCGGTGCGGTAGCCTTCCGAGCCCGTCGGCTTCAGCCGCCAGCCATTCACCGCCCCGTCGATCCGCCGCAGCGCCTTGTCCGAGAGGTCGGCGAGGTTGCCGGGGCCGGCCTCGCGCTCGGCGATGAGCTGGGCGAGGCGCTTGGGCAGCAGGCTCGCCAGCGCGGTGGCGGGCGACTGCCGGCCATTCCCCGTGCGCATCTCGCGCAGCCGGGCGAAGATGTCGGTGTGCGGCGCCAGCGCCAGCGTGATCTCGTCGCCCTCCCGCCAGTAAGACGAGATCTGCAAGATCGCCGGCCCCGACAGGCCGCGATGGGTGAACAGCAGCCCCTCCTCGAACCGCGTCTTGCCGTGGCTCACCCGCGCCTCCACCGCCACCCCGGCGAGCGGGGCGAGACGGTCCAGCAGCGCGGGATCGAGGGTCAGCGGCACCAGGCCGGGGCGGGTGGGCTGCAGCGCCAGCCCGAAGCGTTCCGCCACCTCGTAGCCGAAGCCGGTGGCGCCCATCTTCGGGATCGACTTGCCGCCGCAGGCGACGACCAGCGAGCGGCAGGCGAAGCTGCCGTGGGAGGTCGCGACCGTGAAGCCATCGGCAGCCCGCTCGATGCCGGCGATGGTTGTCGACAACCGGAGCTCGCCCGCAGCCTCGCGCAGATCGTCGGTCAGCATGTCCACCACCTGCCGGGCGGAGCCGTCGCAGAACAGCTGGCCGAGCGTCTTCTCGTGCCAGGCGATGCCGCGCCGGTCGATGCGGGCGATGAAGTCCTGCGCGCTGTAGCGTTTCAGCGCGGAGATGGCGAAGCCGGGATTGGCGGAGAGGTAATTGGGCGGGCCGGCGTCGCGATTGGTGAAATTGCAGCGCCCGCCGCCGGAGATGCGGATCTTCTCGCCCGGGGCGCGGGCTTGGTCGAGCACCACGACGCGCCGCCCGCGCCGGCCGGTCTCGATGGCGCACATCAGCCCGGCGGCGCCGGCGCCGATCACCACCACATCGACGGGCGTGGGGCGGCTCACACGCCCTCTCCATACGCATGCACGCCGCCGCAATAATCGGTGACGCGCCAGCCTTCCGGCGCCGGCTCCAGATAGGCGGGGCCGACCGGCACCTTGCCGTGGCCGCCGGGGATGTCGAGCACATAGGTCGGCAGAGCGAGGCCGGACACCCGCCCGCGCAAAGCCGCCATCAGTTCCTGCCCGCGCCGGATGGGCAGGCGGAAATGCGCCGTGCCGGGGGCGAGGTCGGGATGGTGGAGGTAGTAGGGCTTCACCCGGCATTCCACCAGGGCGCGGAACAGCGCAGCGAGCGTGTCCGCGTCGTCATTGACGCCAGCGAGCAGCACGCTCTGCCCCACCAGGGCGATGCCGGCATCCGCGAGGCGGGCGAGGGCGGCGCGGGCCTCGGGGCCGAGTTCGCGCGCATGGTTGGCGTGGATGGCGACATAGGTGGTCACGCCGGGCGCCCGCAGCGCCGCCACCAGCGCGCCGGTGACCCGCTCCGGCGCCGCGACCGGCACGCGGGTGTGGAAGCGCACGATCTTCACATGGGGAATCGCGGCGAGGCGGGCCATCAGCTCCGCCAGCCGTCGCGGCGAGGCGACCAGCGGGTCGCCGCCGGTGAGGACGACTTCCCAGATTTCCGGCCGGCCGGCGATGTAGGCGAGGGCGGCGTCGAGCGCGTCGTCGGAGAGGCGGGTCTCCGCGCCCGGCCCGACCATCTCGCGGCGGAAGCAGAAGCGGCAATAGACGGCGCAGACGCCGACCAGCTTCAGCAACACCCGGTCGGGGTAGCGGTGGACGATGCCCGGCACCGGGCTGTGCGCGGCGTCGCCGATCGGGTCGTCGCGCTCTTCCGGGCGCGTCTCCAGTTCGCGGGCATCGGGCACGAACTGCCGGGCGACGGGGTCGGCAGCGTCGGCGGGGTCGATAAGCCGGGCCAGCGTCGGCGTCACCGCCACGGCGTAACGCGCTTCCACCGCCTCCAGCGCCGGATCGGCCGCCACCAGCCCGGCCTGCGCCAGTTCCCCCACGCGGCGCAGGGTGCGGGCAGGCAGCGCGGCGGGCGCAGAGGGGGCGAGGGGCGTGCGGACCGGGGAGTTCATGCGCGGTCTTGTGATCGTTTCCAGACGCCT
>JAEYTJ010000310.1 GCA_023434095.1 Pseudomonadota bacterium
ACTACCGCCACGCCTTCCATGCCGGCAATTTCGCCGATGTCGTCAAGCACGTCGTGCTCGCCCGCATCCTTGCCTATCTCGGGCACAAGGATGCCGCCTATCGCGTCATCGACACCCATGCCGGCGCGGGCCTCTACGATCTTCAGGGCGACGAGGCCCGCCGCACCGGGGAATGGGAAGGCGGCATCGGCGCCGTGCTGCGCGCCCGCTTCAGCCCCGCCGTGACCGAGTTGCTCGCCCCCTGGCTCGACGCGGTGCGCGCGGTCAACCCGCCGGCGGTGGACGACGCCGCGCTGGCGGCCACCCTCTCGCGCTATCCTGGCTCGCCGCTCATCGCCCAGGCGCTGATCCGCGCTCAGGACCGGCTGCTGCTGTGCGAGACCCAGCCCGGCGTGCGCGCCGCGCTGGAGGAATCGATCGGCCACGATGTCCGCGCCAAGGTGCTCGCCACCGATGGCTGGCAGGCGCTCAACGCCTATGTGCCGCCCAAGGAGCGGCGCGGCGTGGTGCTGGTCGACCCGCCCTTCGAGGAACCGGGCGAGTTCCACCGCCTCGCCCACGGCCTCGCCGAGGCGCATCGGCGCTGGGCGGGCGGCATCTACCTGCTCTGGTACCCGATCAAGGATGTGCGCGCGGTGGATGGCTTCCGCCGCGAGATCGAGCGCGCCGGCATCCCCAAGATACTGAACATCCAGTTCGACCTGCGCGCGGTGCGGCAGGCCGACAGCATGACCGGCTGCGGCCTCATTGTGGTCAACCCGCCCTTCACCCTCGCCGAGGAACTGCGCACCGTGCTCAGCGCCCTCGCCCCGGTGCTCGCCACCGATGGCGCGGGCCGCGTAAGGGTGGGCTGGCTGACGCCGGAGCGCAGATCCGGCGCCTCGTAGAGCAATTCTCGCAAAAGTGCATAGCGGTTTTGCGATAGGAATTGCGGATAGCCAGAGAGCCAGAGCAGTTCCGGTGAATCTGCATTCACCGGAACTGCTCTGTCCCCGCCCCTTCATCATCCGGCATCGGTCTTGCTTCCCTTCGCCCGGATCGACGTAACCGGCGGAAGGCTTCGGCCATCCCGGGGAAGGAGCAGGCGCATGGCGACAATGGGCACCGTCAAGTTCTTCAACACGGATAAGGGCTATGGCTTCATCCGGCCGGATGACGGAGGACGCGACGTGTTCGTCCATGTCTCGGCCGTCACCCGCTCCGGCCTCGGCACGCTGGCGGAGGGCCAGCGCGTGAGTTTCGAGATCGAGCCGGACAAGCGCGGCAAGGGCCCGAAGGCCATCGACCTGCAGCCGGCCGACTGATAAGCCTGCCGGCCGAAGCTGCGGCGCCGCCGCGGCCGGGCGCAGGCGTCACCGGGCATCCGGAACGGCGGCGGCTGGCCCTTCTGAAGGTGTCCGACCCGATGAAGCTTCGCTCCTCCCCGCTGTCGCCGTTCGGGCGCAAGGTCAAGATCGGCGCCATTCTGTGCGACATCCACCTGGATGTCCTGCCGGCCGACACCTCCGATCCCGCCGATTCGCTGCGGGAACAGAACCCGCTCGGCAAGATCCCCGTGCTGCTGCGCGACGACGGGCCGGCGATCTACGATTCACGCGTCATCATCGACTATCTCGACATGAGCGCCGGCGGCAGCGTGCTCATTCCGGCGGGCGGCGAGGCCCGCATTGCGGCACTGACGATGCTCGCGCTCGGCGACGGCATCTCCGACGCGGCGCTGCTGCAAGTCTATGAGAACCGCTTCCGCGATCCCGAAACCCACAGCGCCCGCTGGCTCGACCATCAGGCCGGCAAGGTGGCGCGCGGGCTGGCCGCGCTGGAAGCCGCGCCGCCGCAGCCCCTGCCCGTGAGCGCCGCCGCCCATGTCGGCGAGATCGCGGTGGCCTGCGCGCTCGGCTATCTCGACCTGCGCTTCGCCGGCGCCTGGCGCGCCGGCCATCCGGCGCTCGTCGGCTGGCTCGACGCCTTTTCGGCACGCGTGCCTGCTTTCGAGGCAACGACGCCGAAGACCTGAATCGCGCCTCGGCCGGATCGATCATCAAAAAAGGCCCCGGATCGCCGATCCGGGGCCTTCGTCGTCGACGAGACGTCAGACGCGCGTCAGAACTTGTAGTTCACGCCAGCGCGGACAATGTTGGCCGTCAGGCCGGTCTTGTAGCCGATGCTGTCGTAATAGTCCTCGCCGAGATCCATGTAGAGATACTCGCCCTTGACCGTCCAGTTGTTGGTGAGGGCGTATTCCACGCCGCCGCCGACGGTCCAGCCGGTCTGGGTCTTGTCCGAGGACAGGCCGAACAGGTTGTCGCGAACTTCCGTGTGGCCCCAGGCGAGACCGCCGGTCACGTAGGGCAGCACGTTGCCGAAGGCATAGCCGAGGCGGGCGCGGACGGTGCCGAAATAGTCCATCTTGGACTCGAAGCCGGCATAGGTGTCCTTGATGTCCGAACCCTGGAAGTCGGCTTCGGCGCCGATCACCACGTTGTTGGCGAACTGGTAGTTCACGCCGATCTGGCCGCCGCCGAGGAAGCCCGACGGGTCGAGATTGACGATGCCCGCGCCGCCTTCACCCGAACCCCAAGCATAACCGGCATTGGCGCCGAGATAGAAGCCGGTCCAGGTGAACGCCGGCTCGACGATCATCGGGGCGGCCTTGGTGGGATAGGGCTGCTGCGCCAGATCGGCCGCGAAGGCGGGGGCGGCGGCGAGGAGGGCGGCCGCAGCGACGCCCGAGCAGATGATCTTCTTCATAGCTATTCTCCGAAACATTCCTGAAACCAGGAAAGGCGTGCGCAACCCCTTGGGCTTGCGTCTCGGAGCATGAATTAGAAGCCCAGATGGGCAGGCCAAGGGCTGGATTGGGGCAGTCTCGCCGCATTTTCCACCCCCACCGGCACCCCGGCAGGCCGCGTGGCGCCGCAAACCCTTGAAGGAAAAGGATTGCGACGCTTGGAAGGGGCGTTCACAGAACCGCGAGGGGCGCAACATTTCCGCCATGATCGACTTACGATCCAAACGGTGTGTGTCGTGCATGTCACAAATTCGGCCGTTGCACCCCGTGTGCGGCGCGGCGGCGGTCTGGATTCGGCACCCCGCCGCGCCCGCAGGGCCGTCAGAAACGGTAATTGACGCCGGCGCGCAGCACGTTGGCGGTCATGCCGACATCGCGCGGGCCGAAATAGCTGGCATAGGTCTCGTCGCCGAGATCGATATAGAGATACTCGCCCTTGACGCTCCAATTGCCGCCAAGCGCATATTCGGCGCCGGCGCCGATGGTCCAGCCGAAATGGTTGCGGTCATTGGTGAGGCCGAGCAGCTCGTAGCTGCCGCCGCCATAGGCGAAGCCACCGGTGCCGTAGACCAGGAACTGGTCGAAGGCGTAGCCGATGCGGGCCCGCACCGTGCCGAAATAGTCGAGTGTGAAGACCGAGCTCGACACGTCGGCGAATTGGATGTCGGTCTCGACGCCGAGCACCAGCGGCCCGCCGCCCTGCCAGTTGTAGCCGGCCTGCAGACCGCCGAGGAAGCCGTCGACATCCGGCGAGGCGTCCGCTGTGCCCCAGCCATAGCCGGCATTGGCGCCGAGATAGAAGCCGGCCCAGGTGAACACCGGCGCCGGCGCGTAGGAAGCGACCGGGGCAGGCGCCGGATAGGACATGTCCGCCGCCGCGGCGGGAACGGCCATCAGGGCCACAAGGCCGAGACCGGCACGGATGCTGTTGTTCATGATCGTCTCCTGAATCCTCACTCAACCCGCCAGCGAGAGAACAGGCCCCGCCGTCGTTGCGATAATTCTGACAAATCCACAAAGATGCGGCTGAAATAGTGCCGTTATCTGAAAGGCTATATTATGCTTAATGAAGTGTATACTTCAGGTATACTCAAGTACCGTCCACACGTTCCGCAAAAGCGCGCCCGCGCCGCGCGGATACGGCTGGCCCATCGGGACCGCCGCCGGTAGAAGGAGGGTGGATCCGCCCCATCGAACTACCGGCCGAGGCCGGTGAGGCGTCATCCGCCGCGCCGTGCGGCTCGTATTGTCGGGCAGAAAAGCCTCTCCGCCGCCAACGCCTCCGCCGAGCTTCCATCGCCAACGCCCCCGAGACCGGATGACACTGCCCTCCCCGCCCGCGCCCGACACGTCCCCCTCCGCCCGTCCCGTCGCGCTCGGCACCGGCGGCGCGGTGCGGATC
>JAEYTJ010000059.1 GCA_023434095.1 Pseudomonadota bacterium
GTGGAGCGCTGGAGCGGCTATGTCGGGCGCGGGGCGATCCGCTTCTACCTGCCGCTCAACGCCCAGCTTCCCAATCCCTTCTTCGGACAGGCCGTGGTGGTGGCCAAGGACGTCGCCGCCCGCCAGCGGCTGGAGACGAAGCTCGACACGCTGCTGGCGAACGAGTTCCCCAATGTGGTGAGCCGCGTCTCGCCACTGGAGCTGGGCCCGCCGGTGGGCTGGCCGATCCAGTACCGGGTGGTCGGGCCGGAGCTGGGCCCGGTGCGCGACATCGCCTTCAAGCTCGCCGAGGTGATCGCCGCCGACCCGCTGACGCGCACGGTGAACTATGACTGGATCGAACCGGCGCGCGAGATCCGCATCCGCGTCGACCAGGATCAGGCGCGCCTCCTCGGGCTCTCCACCGAGGCCATCGGCTCGGTGCTCAACACCGTCGTCACCGGCGCGCCGGTGACGCAGGTGCGCGACGATATCTACCTCGTCGACGTGGTGCTGCGCGCCACCGACGAGCAGCGCGTCTCGGTCGACACGATGCGGACGCTGGAGGTTCCCCTCCCGGGCGGGCGCACCGTGCCGCTCAGCCAGTTCGCCACCTTCGACTATGAACAGACCTACCCGCTGGTGTGGCGGCGCGACCGGCTGCCCGCGCTCACCGTTCAGTCCGACATCGCCCCCGGCGAGCTGCCGGAGACGGTGGTGGGCCAGTTGGCGCCGAAGATCGAGGCGCTGGCGAAGACCCTGCCGGCCGGCTACCGCATCGAGACCGGCGGGACGGTGGAGGAGAGCGCCTCCTCGCTGGCCTCGGTCATGGCGGTGGTGCCGGTGATGGTGCTCATCATGCTCACCGTCCTCATGCTCCAGCTGAAGCGGTTCTCGCTGACCTCACTGGTCATCGCCGTCGCTCCGCTCGGTCTCATCGGCGTCGTGACCGCACTGCTGGTGTCCGGCCGCCCGCTCGGCTTCGTCGCCATCCTGGGCGTGCTGGCGCTGATCGGGATGATCATTAAAAACGCTGTGATTCTCATAGGTCAGATCGAATCCGAGCGGGCCGGCGGCAAGAGCGCGCGGCAGGCGGTGGTCGACGCCTCCTGCGCCCGCTTCACGCCGATCCTGCTGACGGCGGTGTCCACGGTGCTCGGCATGATCCCCATCGCCCCCACCGTCTTCTGGGGCCCCATGGCCTTCGCCATCATGGGCGGACTGCTGGTCGCCACGCTGCTCACCCTGGTGTTCCTTCCGGCCCTCTATCTGGCGACGATGGGACGCGAGCGCCCGCTGCCCGCATGAGCCGGCGGGCGCAGAACAGGGCGGCTTAGGGCGACAGGCTTCGCCCGCGGGCCGGAGGGAAGCCTAGAAGGGCCGCGTGATGCTCAAGGCCCTTCCGCAGGGGCCGATCGGCAAAGGTCGCTCGGACAACAGAAGACACGGAACGAGATGATACAGCGTGCGCGCGGGAACCGTCGGCGGCTCCGCCGACGCTTGGACGTCGCCGCCATTGTTCCAGGTCAGCGCGGCGCCGTTCACGTTCGATAGAACGATCTCAACGGCCTTCCGGGAAAGAACCGCATAGTCGGGCCGGTCGCCGATGACGGCCGCCGCCAGCGACGCCTTTGCCAGTTCCATGGTCGGCCACAGGGGACGCGCATCCGACACCGGCCGCCCCGAAAGGTCGATGGCGTTGGGAATCGGCCGGTCCGGCCCGGCCGTCGCCAGACCCGCCCTCACGCGAGCAAAGTCGAACAGACGCCAGGCGATATCGGCCGCGCGGGCCGAACCCGTCGCCGTGGCATGGACGAAGAGAAGCCAGGCCCATTCGAAGTGATGGCCGATCTCGCGGCGTCGCCATTGCGGTTCGAGCACGTCCCAGCGCGGGCCGAACTCCTCGTCGAGGGCACCGTCCTCGTCGACGAGCCGCGAGACCAGATCGAGGATCCTCTCCGCCCTACCGTCCCAGCCGCCCGAGGGGTCGGCCGCCGCGAGCATCTGGAAGGCCTCGAACAGGTGCATCTGCGGGTATTGCAGGCGCGCGCGACCCGTGCCGGCCGGTTCGCGATACCCTCCCAGAGGGTCCGCCAGTTCGCCGTCCAGCCGGTCGGCAATCGCGTGGGCGGCGGCGAGCACGTCCGCTCGTCCCGTGGCCGCGCTATAGCCGCCAAGCGCGAGCAGCACGAAGGCGATGTCGTAGAGATCGGCGTGCGGATCGATCACCGCGCCGTCGCGGCCGACCCGATGGGCGAAGCGACCCGGCGACAGGCAGCAAGTGCCGAGCAGAAACCGCAGCCCGTGTTCGGCGGCGGCGAGGGTCTGCGGCGCCCTGTCGAACCGGTAGGCCAAGCTGAACGCATAGACCAGCCGCCCGGTGACCATGGTCGTGTGGTCCCCCGCCTCGCACGGCGCTCCGTCGTGCCAGCGGAATTCCTCGGCATAGCCGGCACGACCCGGCACCAGGACGCGCGCGGCCCAGCACGGGATGAACCGGTCCCTCAGCCATGCGGCAAGGTCGGCTGCAGGAGGCAGGACGGGGGGCGTGGTCATGGACGGCGCGGGCCCGAGGCCGCTCACATCACGGCGCCGACCTGCCACGGCACGAATTCGGCGTCGCCATAGCCCAGGCATTCGGATTTCGTGCGCTCGCCCGAAGCCACCCGCAGCAGCGTGTCGAAAATCTCCCGTCCCTTGGCTTCGAGGGACACGCCCTCCAGCATGTCGCCGCAGTTGATGTCCATGTCGTCCTTCATCCGGCGGTAGATGTCGCTGTTGGTCGCCAGCTTCAGCGAGGGAACGGGCTTGCAGCCGAAGGCCGAGCCGCGCCCGGTGGTGAAGCAGATGAGATTGGCTCCGCCCGCCACCTGGCCCGTGGCCGACACCGGATCGAAGCCCGGCGTATCCATGAACACCAGCCCGGGCGTGCGCACCGGCTCGGCATATTCCAGCACCGCGCGAAGCGCGGCATGGCCGCTCTTGGCCACGGCGCCGAGCGACTTCTCCAATATGGTGGTGAGCCCGCCGGCCTTGTTGCCCGGCGAGGGATTGTTGTTCATCTCGGCGCCGTTGCGGGCGGTGTAGTCCTCCCACCAGCGCAGCCGCTCCATCAGCCGGTCACCGACATCGCGGTGGGAGGCGCGGCGGATGAGCAGATGCTCGGCGCCGTAGATCTCCGGGGTTTCGGAAAGGATGGAGGTGCCGCCGTCGCCCACCAGGAGATCGGAAGCGAAGCCCAGGGCCGGGTTCGCCGTCAGCGCGGAATAGCCGTCCGATCCGCCGCATTGCAGGCCGAGGATCAGCTCGCTGGCCGGGCGGGTCTGCCGGCGGGCGGCGGCCGCGCGCGGCAGCATCTCGCGGATCGCCCCCGTAATGTAGTCGACGGAACGGCGCGTGCCGCCGGTCTCCTGGATGGTTAGCGTGCGGAAGCCGTCGCTTTCCTCGACCCCGCATTCCTTCTTCATCCGGGCGATCTGCAGCACTTCGCAGCCGAGGCCAACCATGATCACGGCCGCGAAATTGGGATGGCAGGCATAGCCCCACTGGGTCCGGCGTAGCATCTCGTAGCCCTCCCCGCGATCGGCGAGCCCGCAGCCCGTGCCGTGCACGATGGGCACGATGCCGTCGATATTGGGATAGGCGTCGAGCACGCCGGACCGCTCCATGGCCGCCGCGGCAAAGCGCGCCACCGAGGCCGAGCAGTTCACGGAGGTGAGGATGCCAATGTAATTGCGGGTGCCGGTGCGACCGTCGTTGCGGCGGAAGCCCTGGAAGGTCGAGGGAACGAGGGAGACGTCATCATGACCGACAGCGCCCGCGGACGCATCGAGGTCGCCCTGAGGCAGCGCCGTCGCGCTCACATTGTGGACGTGCACCCATTCGCCCGGCGCGATGTCGGCACGGGCGACACCGATGGGCTGGCCAAATTTGATGAGCGGCTCGCCGGCCCGGACCGGGCGCAGCGCCATCTTGTGTCCCTGCGGTATCTTCTCCCGCGCTACCGCACCGGTGACCCGGTCGCCCGGCTGGATCACCTCCACCGCGATGACGACGTTGTCCGCCTCGTCGAGGCGGATGACGCGCGGCTCGGGCCGAAATGTGGTGAGGGATAGGTCGCTCATCGCCTGCCGATCCGTTTGCCTTTCGTGATATGCTAATATATTAGTTTGGATATGCCAACCGTGAAGAATGTCGAGTCCCGGCCTCAGCCCCACCCCGCCCAGCGACCGGCGCTGCGGGCCATTCCCGCGTCGGCGCGCGTCTATGAACAGCTGCGCGAACGGGTCGTCGGTGGGGACATGCCACCGGGAACGCCCATCTCGGAAAAGGAACTCGCCGAGCAGTACGGCGTCAGCCGCACGCCGATCCGCGAGGCCCTGCTGCGCCTGGCCGATGAGCGGCTGATCGACATCTTCCCCCAGCGCGGGACGTTCGTGTCGCGCATCAGCGTGGAGGCGCTGCGCGACGGCATGGTGATCCGCGAGGCGCTGGAGCGGGTGGCGGTGCGCCACGCGGCGGCGCGGGTGACGGATGCCGATCTTTCGGCGCTGCGGCTGATCCTCGACCGGCAGCAGGCCAGCGAGCAGGCGGGCGACTGGGCCGGCTTCCACGCGCAGGACGAGGAGTTCCACCAGCGCATCGCCATTCTCTCCGGCCACCCCAATCTGTGGCGGGTGGCGCGTCAGGAGAAGGTGCAGATCGATCGCTGCCGCGTGCTGCATCTGCCGATCTCCCGCCGCCGCCCGCTGGTCATGGGCGAGCACCGGGCGATCCTCGACGGCCTTGCGGCGCGCGACCCCGAGGCGGCGGAGCGGGCGATGGTGGAGCATCTCGGCAACGTGCTGCCGGGCCTCGACGAATTGCTGCGTGCCCGGCCGGATTTCTTCGAGCCGGACGCCCAGCTGGGCCTTCATGGCGAGACCGGGGCGGTGCCGCTGCGCGCCGTGCCGCGCAGGGACGGTGGCGTGCCATGAACGTGCCGCCGAGGCTGTCCGACGCTGCGCTGGACGAACTCCCCGCCGACATCGCTCGGCCCGCCTATGACCGCGCGGCCCAGCGTACCGGCATCGTCCATCTGGGCATCGGCGCCTTTCACCGCGCCCACCAGGCCGTGTTCGTGGACGAGCGGATGGCGGCCGGCGAGCGCGACTGGGCGATCCTCGGCGCCAGTCTCCGCGCGGGCGACACCCGCGACGCCCTGGCGCCGCAGGACGGTCTCTACACCCTGTCCGAACGCGACGGCACGGACGAACGGCTGCGCGTCATAGGCTCCGTGCCCCGCCTCCTCGTCGCGCCCGAAGCGCCCGACGCCCTGCTCGCGGCGATGAGTTCGCCGCAGGTGCGCATCGTCTCGCTCACCGTGACGGAGAAGGGCTATTGCCACGACCCCGCAACGGGAGACCTGCGCGCGGATCATCCCGACATCCTGGGCGACCTCGCGACGCCGGGGCGGCCGCGCAGCGCGCCCGGTTTCCTGGTGGAGGCGCTGGCGCGCCGCCGCGCCGCCGGCATCGCTCCCTTCACCGTGCTGTGCTGCGACAACCTTCCCGGCAATGGCAGGCTGGTGCGCCGCGTCGTCGGTCAGCTGGCTGGGCTGCGCGACGGCGACCTCCGACGTTTCGTGGCGAACGAGGTCGCGTTCCCCTGCACCATGGTCGACCGCATCGTGCCGGCGACCACGCCGGCCGACCGCGACGCGGTGCAGGCGCGGCTGGGGTTCACCGATGCGTGGCCGGTCGTCACCGAGCCCTTCCGGCAATGGGTGATCGAGGACGACTTCCCCGGCGGGCGACCGCGCTTCGAGGAGTCGGGCGCGGAACTCGTCGCCGACGCCGAGCCGTTCGAGAAAATGAAGCTGCGCCTGCTCAACGGCGCGCATTCGGCGCTCGCCTATCTCGGTTATCTCGCCGGCCACATAACGGTCGCCGAGGCGATCCGGGCGCCCGGCTTCGAGCCGTTCATCCGTGCCCTGATGGACGACGAGGTCACGCCGACCCTGACCGTGCCGGCGCAGACCGACCTTTCGGCCTACAAGGCCGCGCTGCGGCGCCGCTTCGCCAATCCCGCGCTGCATCACCGCACCTGGCAGATCGCCATGGACGGCTCGCAGAAGCTCCCCCAGCGGCTGCTGGAGACGATCCGGGAGCGGCTGGCGGCCGGTGCGCCCATCCCGCGCCTCGCCCTGGCGGTGGCGGCCTGGATGCGCTTCGTCACCGGCACCGACGAGCGGGGTCAGGCCATCGATGTGCGCGACCCGCTCGCCGCCCGCCTGCGGGCGCTGGCGGACGCCGCCGGGCCGTCGGCGGATGCGCTGGTGCCCGCCCTGCTCGGCGTGCGCGAGATCTTCGATACCGACCTCGCCGCCGATCCCCGCTTCGTCGACGCCGTCCGCGCGGCGCTGTCGACGCTCTATCGGCACGGCGCAGGACGCACCGTGGCGCAATTCGAGTTCAGGCCGGAGGCATGATGATCAGAGAAGGCTGGCGTTGGTTCGGTCCGAGCGATCCGGTGACGCTCGATCACGCGCGTCAGGCGGGAGCGACGGACATCGTCTCCGCCCTTCACCATGTGCCGCCGGGCGTCGCGTGGACGCGCGCCGAGGTCGAGGAGCGGCGCTCCATCGTCGAGGACACGGCGCACGGCCGCACGCCGCTGCGCTGGTCGGTCGTCGAAAGCATCCCGGTCGCCGACGTGATCAAGCGCGAGGGGCGCGCGGCCCGCGAGGCCATCGAGGTCTGGATCGCCAGCCTCGAAGCGGTGGCCGCCGCCGGGCCGCGCATCGTCTGCTACAATTTCATGCCGGTGCTGGACTGGACGCGCACCGATCTCGACTGGCCGCTGCCGACGGGCGCCACGGCGCTGCGCTTCGACCAGCGGCGGTTCGCGGCGTTCGATCTTCACGTGCTCAAGCGTCCGGGCGCCGAGGCCGACTACAGCGAGGCGCAGCGGGCCGAGGCCCGCAAAGCCGCCGACGGCTTCAGCGACGCGGACGTGGCCGAGCTCATCCGCACCGTGCTGGCCGGGCTGCCGGGCGGCACGACCAAGGGGCTGAGCCTCGACGAGTTCCGCGACCATCTGGCGGCCTATGCCACGATCGACGCGGCGCGGCTGCGCGCCAATCTGATCGCCTTCCTGGAGGCCGTCGTGCCGGTGGCGCAGGCGCTCGGCGTGCGGCTCACCCTGCATCCCGACGACCCGCCGCGCCCGCTCTTCGGCCTGCCGCGCGTGGCCTCGACCCGGGCGGATTTCGACGCGCTGTTCGCCGCCGTCCCCTCCCCGGCCAACGGGATGTGCTTCTGCACCGGCAGCCTCGGCGTGCGAGCGGACAACGACCTGCCCGCCATGGCGGCGCACTTCGCCGCGCGCGTCTACTTCACCCATCTGCGCGCGACGCGCCGCGACGCGGACCAGCTCAGCTTCCAGGAGGCCGACCATCTCGACGGCGATGTCGACATGCCGGCGGTGCTCGCCGTGCTGCTGGCGGAGAACCGCCGGCGTGCGGACGACGCCCGGATCGTGCTGCGTCCGGACCACGGCCACCGCATGCTGGCCGATCTCGAATCCGAAAGGATCGTCAATCCCGGCTACACCGCCGCGGGGCGGATGAAGGGGCTCGGCGAATTGCGCGGCATCCTGCGCGCGCTCGACCGCCTGCCGGACGACGCGCTCGCCGCCTATCGCTGAACGCCGGCGCCCTACATGACGAAAGCCTCGCTCCCGTCGGGAGCGAGGCTTTTTCGTTTGCGGACCGAAGGTGGGCTCAGGCCGGCGCCTTCTTCACCCGGGCCACGATCTGGGTCGGATTGACGAAACGCAGGGCGACGAGCAGCCAGACCAGCGTGCTGAGCATGTAGACGACGGCCATGGCGTCGATCGACTGGCCGGCGCGCACGCCTGCCGCGAAGACCGAATAGTACAGCGCGACGACCAGCGTCTGGCTCGAAGGTCCGGCCGTCAGGAAGGTCAGCTCGAACATCGACACCGTGCGCACCATGGCGAGCAGCGTCGCCGCCAGGATGCCCGGCAGCAGCAGCGGCAGCAGCACATGGATAAAGAGCCGGCCCGTGCCGGCGCCGAACACCCGCGCCGCCGCCTCCACGCGTGGGTCGATCTGCTCGATGAACGGGATCATCAGCACCACCGTGAAGGGGATGGTCGGCACGAGGTTGGCGACGATCACGCCCCACATCGTGCCGGCGAGGCCCACCTTGTAGAGCACGGTGGCCAGCGGCACGCCGAAGGTGATCGGCGGCACCAGAAGCGGCAGCAGGAACAGCAGCATCACCAGCGGCTTGCCGGGAAAGTCCCGCCGCGCCAGCGCATAGGCGGCGGGCACGCCGATCAGCGCGGAGATGAGCACCACCGCTCCCGCGATCTGGAAGGTGACCAGCAGCACGTCGCTGAGCTGGAACTCCTTCCACGCGGAGGCGTACCAGCGGGTGGTGAAGGCGACGGGCAGCCAGGAATTGAGCCAGCGCGTGCCGAAGGAATTGACCACGACGGTCGAGATCATCGCGATCACATTAACCACGAAAAAGATGATGAAAGCCCAGACGAGCGTCTTCCAGAGCTTTTCGAGGGCGGTTTCCATGGTCCCGTTCACCCTTTCCCGCCGCCGGCGGGGCCCTTGTAGAATAGCCGCCGCAGCGCCAGCACGACGCCGACGAAGCCGAACTGCACCACGGCCATGATCATCGCGATCGCGGAAGCGTAGGAATAGTCGTACTGCTCGAAGGCGGCCTGCGCCGCCGCGAAGGAAATGACCCGCGTCTCGCCCGCCGGGGCGCCGAGCATCACCGCCGAGGGGAACACCGAAAAGGCGTCGACGAAGGCGAGGCAGAAGGTGACGGCGAGGCCCGGCACGATGAGCGGCAGCACGATGTGGCGGAAGCGGCTGCGTGCCCGCGCGCCCAGCGTCGCCGCCGCCTGCTCCAGCGCCGGGTCGATGCCGGAGATCATCGACAGCGTGAGCAGGAAGGTGAACGGGAAGCCGGTAATGACGAGCGAGATGAACACGCCCCAGTAATTGTGGACCAGCCGGATCGGGCGGTCGATCAGGCCGAACAGGATCATCGTCCGGTTGAGCCAGCCCTGGGGCCCGAGATAGTTCAGCAGCCCTTCCGCCACCAGCACCGTACCGAGGGTGATCGGCAGCACCAGAATGGTGGTGAGCAGGCGCTGGCGCCGCATGTGCCGCACCTGCATCGCAATGGGCACGGACAGGGCGATGTTGAGCAGCGTCACCGGAAGCGCGAGGCGGAGGGTCAGCCAGATCGTGCCGTACATGTACGGGTCGGAGAAGAAGCGGATGTAGTTGGCGAGCGGCCCGCCCTCCTTGGGCGCGAAGGAAAGCGCCAGCCCGTAGAGGAACGGGTAGACGAAGACCAGGACCACGAACAGCGCCGCCGGAACCAGCAGCAGCGTCACGCCGTCAATGCCGCGCTCGGCAAGGCTGCGCCGGCGCGGGCGGGCCGTGGAGGTACGGGGCGCGGCCGGGGTCATTTGCCGCCCTCGCCGGCATAGACGAGGGTGCGGTCCACCGGGGCACCGAGCCGCACCGCCTCACCCACGCCGATCGGCGCCTCGCAGCGGAAGAACAGCTCCTGGCCGCCTGGGCCGGAAGCGGTGCCGAAATAGGCCTCGCCGCGATACTCCATGCCGGTCACTTCGGCATTCAGCGGACCATCGGCCTGCGGGACGAGGTCGGCCGGGCGGATGGCGGCCGTCACCGGCCCCTCGCCCGCCACGTCGACCGGCACGCCCCGCAACGGCGCGGCAAAGCCGCAGTCGATCTCCACCTCGTCCCCCTCGCGGCGGACGATCCGGCCCGCAAGGGCGTTGCGGAACCCCATGAACTCGGCGACATCCGCGTGCAGCGGGCGCCGGTAGAGGTCCGGCGGCGTGCCGATCTGGCGCACCTCGCCATCGCGCAGGACGACGATGCGGTCGGCCAGCGAAAGCGCTTCGTCCTGGTCGTGCGTCACATAGATGGTAGCGGAGCCGAGCAGACGGTGAATGCGGCGGATCTCGGCGCGCATTTCCAGCCGCAGCTTGGCGTCGAGGTTGGACAGCGGCTCGTCCATCAGCACCAGCGGCGGCTCGATGGCGATGGCGCGGGCGATCGCGACGCGCTGCTGCTGGCCGCCCGAAAGCTGCCCCGGCAGCTTGGCCCCCTGCGAGGCCAGCCGCACGACGTTCAGCGCCTCGTCGACCCGGCGCGCGGTCTCGGCTTTCGGGACGCCCCGCATCTGCAGGCCGAAGCCGACATTGCGGCGCACATCCATGTGCGGAAACAGCGCGTAATTCTGGAACACCATGCCGAAGCCGCGTTCCTCCGACTTCAGCGTGTCGATCCGGCGGTCGTCGAGCCAGATGGCGCCGTCGCTCAGCGGAAGGAGACCCGCCAGGCAGTTGAGCGCGGTCGACTTGCCGCAGCCGGAGGGGCCGAGCAGGGCGATGAACTCGCCGCGTTGCACGGTCAGGCTGATTTCCTTCAACGCGTTATGCGCGCCGAAGTCCCGGCTCACACGGTCCAGCCGCAGCTCTCTGAAGCCGGCGGAAGCTATCGCCATCGTCCTGCAGTCCCGCTTGTCTGAAAATCCGAAAGAGGTCCGGCGGGCCGCAGGCCGCGTCCCGCCGGAGGTCGATCACTTCTTCATCTTCGCCGCGCCGATCTCGCGGTCCCACTTGTCGAACATTTCGACGAGGGGCTTGGCGTCGAGCGGCGCTTCGGTCGGGTTGTCGGCGATCAGGCTGGCATATTCGGGCCGGCCGAACTTCTCGATGGTCTCCTGGCTCTCCTTGGGCGCCATGTCGAGCGTCACGCCCTTGATGGCCGGGCCGGGATACATGTAGCCGTGGTCGAACATGTAGGCCTGCTGTTCCGGCTTGAGCAGGAACTTCATCAGTTCGAGCACGACCTTGAGCTTCTCTTCGGAAACGCCCTTCGGAATGGCCATGTAGTTGGCGTCACCGACCCAGGTGAAGTTCTTGAAGGCACCGATCTTGTACTCTTCCGGCACGATGCCGAGATAGCGCGGATTGATGTCCCAGCCGGTGGTGGTGGCGATGATGTCGCGCGTGCCGTTGGCGAGCTCCTTCATCGATGCGGTGGTGCCGGCGGTGTAGTACTCGATGCAGGTATCGAGTTCCTTCAGATAGGCCCAGGTCTTGTCCCAGCCGTTGATCGGGTCCTTCGGGTCCTTGTCGCCGAGCAGGTAGGGCAGGCCCATGACGAAGGTGCGGCCGGGACCGGAATTGGCCGGACGCGCATACATGAACTTGCCCGGATTGGCCTTGCAGTAGGCGAGCAGCGCTTCGGGGGTGTCGGGAACCTGCGACACGCGGTCCGGGGCGTATTCGAGGAGCGGGCCGGAAGGGTACCAGTCGATCACGAAGGCCTGCCCGCGCGCCATTTCCTGCATGAGGTAGGCGCCGGGAATGTAGAGTTCCTTCAGGTTCGGGAACTCGCCGGCATATTTCGGCAGGATTTCGAACCAGAGGCCCTGTTCCATGCCGGCGGCGAGCGCGTCGTTGCCGGTCAGCACGAAGTCGATGTCGACGCGGCCCGCATCCTGCTGGGCCTTGAGCTTGCCGGCGAGTTCCGGCGCCGTGGCCTGGGTGAACACGAACTTCGACACCAGTTCCGGGTGCTGGGCCTGGAACTTCTCGATGGCCGGCTGGCTGACCTGAAGGTCGCCGGCCACGTCGATGACGTTGATGACGACCGGCTCGGCCATGGCGCCGAGGGTCATCGAGGCAAGCACCGCACCCGTGGTCAACAGGCGCGTCTTCCAACTGCAGGACATCTGTTTCTCCGCTCTGGTTATCTTTGACGATCGGCACTGGCAGGCGCTCGCCGCTTGTGCGAGCCGCTACTTGGTGAGCTGGCTCGCCGCGTCGCGGTCGAGGAAGGCGTGGCAATCGGGGTGCTGCTGGAGGATCGAGGCCGGCCACATATTGGTGACGGGCCCTTCCAGGACGTGCCGGACGGCTTCCGCCTTGCGGGCGTCCGGAACCGTGAGGACGATGACCCTGGCAGAAACGATGCGCTGGACGGTCATCGAGATCGCCTCGGTCGGCACGTCGTCGAAGGTCGGGAACCAGCCCTCGCCGAACTGCTGCTGGCGGCAGCGCTCCTCGAGCTGCACGACCTTGTAGGCGACGGTGCTCTCGAAATCGGCGGGTGGGTCGTTGAAGGCGAGGTGCCCGTTCTCGCCGATGCCCGCGAACATCACGTCGATGGGGTGGGCGTCGAGCAGGGCATTCATGCGGGCGAGCTCGGCGTCGAGGTCCGGGGCGTCGCCGACGATGAAGTGGAAGGCTCCCAGCGTCGGGAGCTTTCCGGTGAAGCGCTCCTTCAGATACTTGCGGAAGCTCGCCGGGTGCGTCTCCGGCATGTCGATATATTCGTCGAGATGGAAGGCGGTGACCTTCGACCAGTCGATGCCGGGCTCCGCGACCAGCGCTTCCAGCATCTCGAACTGGCTGGCGCCGGTGGCGATGACGATGTTGGCGGCCCCGCGCGCGGCGATGGTGTCGCGGATGGCGGCGGCGCCGAAGGCCGCGGCGGCGATCGCGTTGTCCTGTTTGCTGTCGTGAAGGCGGATGTCGATCATGGTCATTTCCTGCTGGACGGATCGGGATCGGCCGCCGGCACCTTTCGGCTGGCCCTGACGCCGGGCGGCGTGCCGGCGGCGGGAGCCGGGCCGGTCGAGCCGCGGATGATGAGCTCGCCGGTGATGACGTGGCTTTCGAGCGGCGGGGTGGGATTGGCGAGGCTGTTCAGAAGCAGGTCGACCGCATTCGCCCCCGCATGCGCGCAGCGGGCGTTCACGCTGGTGAGCGGCGGATAGGTGGTGGAGGCGATGATGTCGTCGCAGCCCACCACGCTGAAATCGGCGGGAACGGAGAGGCCGCGGGCGGCGAGGCCGGCCATGATCCCCTGCGCGACGACATCGTCGACGGCGAGGGCCGCGGTGGCGCCGCAGTCCAGCAGGGCGGGGACGCAGAATTGTCCCGCCTCGTGGCTGGGGCGGCCGGCGGCGATCTCCACGACCTTCACGCCCTGGGCGGCGCCGGCCGAGGTCACCGCGCGGGAGCGCTGCTGGCTGGACCATGAGGAGGCCGGCGCGCCGACATAGGCGACCGTCCGGTGCCCCAAACCGGCCAGCAGCTCGACGGCGGCGGTGAAGCCGGCGGCCGTGTCGATCAGCACCCGGCCGATGCCGTCGAGGTCGCGGTTGATGACCACTACCGGCTTGCGGGCCGCGTGCTTGCGGATCAGCGGCTCGTCCATGCGCGGCGAGGCGAGAACGAAGCCGTCGACCTGCGCCGCGAGCTTGCCAAGCAGCACGTCCTCAAGATGGGCGGTTTCGTCGGAATCGCCGAGGAAGGTGGCGTAGCCGCGCTTGTAGGCCTGCGCCTGCGCGCCGCGCATCAGGGCCGAGAAGAAAGGGTTGGCGACGTCCGGAAGGATCAGGGCGATGTTGCCGGCGCGTCCGGTGGACAGCGCGCGGGCGACCTGATTGGGCACATAGCCGAGCCGCCGCGCCGTGCCGAGCACCTTCTCCACCGTCGCGGGGGTCAGCAGTTCCGGCTGGGAGAAGGCCCGCGACACCGTCGCCTGCGACACCCCGGCCTCGCGGGCAACGAGGCGGATCGTCGGTGCGGGCATGTCGGAGGGAGTTCGGGTCACGTTTCGTACCAATGAAACCGGTTTCATGTGGAGAATGAAACCGGTTTCATGGCCTGTCAATGGGTCTTCGTCACGGTCCTTTCCGCGAGGAGACTAACGTCGGGCGGCCGCGCATTCCGTGGCGGCGGGCAGCGGGCCGGTCGCCACGCGACGAGAGCGGCGCGCCATGACCAGCACCAGCGCAAGCCCGGCAGCGGCAGCGGCGGCACCGGCGAGCGCGACGGCGGGGTAGCCGAGCCCGCCGGCAATCACCGCCCCGCCCAGTGCGGCGCCGACCGCGTTGCCGAGATTGAAGGCGCCGATGTTCATGGCGGAGGCGAGGTTCGGCGCGCCGGCGGCCGCCACCATGACCCGCATCTGCAGCGGCGGGACGATGGCGAAGCTGGCGACGCCCCACAGGAAGATCAGCCCCGCCGTCGGTACCGCAAGGGGCATGGCCAGCGCGAAGGCCACCAGCAGCCCGGCGAGCGACGCCAGCGTCACGATCAGCGTGCGGTCCACCGAGCGGTCGGCGAACCGGCCGCCGAGCCAGTTGCCGACCGTCAGGCCGATTCCGTAGATCACCAGCATCGCCGTGACGAAACCGATGGAGGCTCCGGTCTCTTCCTGGAGGATCGGCGCGATATAGGTGAAGACGGTGAACATGGCGGTGGAACTGATCACCGTGAGCGCCAGCGCCAGAAGCACCGGGCCGCGCCCCAGCACCTTCAGTTCGGCCGCCATGTCGGCCTGCGCGTCGGCGGCGAGATCGGGCAGCGTCAGCCGCAGCGACACCATCGCGAGCACGCCCAGCCCCGTGATGGCCCAGACCACGGCGCGCCAGCCGATCAGGTCTCCCGACCAGGTCGCCAGCGGCACGCCGACGATGGGGGCGATGGTCAGCCCCATGAACATCGCCGCCACCGCCCCGGCGCGGCGGTTTTCCGGCACGAGGCCGGCGGCGACGATGGAGCCGACGCCGAAGAAGGCGCCATGGTTGAGCGAGGTGATCAGCCGCGCGGCGAGCAGCATCTCGTAATTGGCGGACAGCGCCGCGACGAGGTTGCCGACGGTGAAGATGCCCATGAGGCCGATCAGCAGCGTGCGGCGCGGCACGCGGCCGGTGGTGAGCGTCATCAGCGGCGCCCCGAGCATCACACCCATGGCATAGGCGCTGATCAGCAGGCCGGCGGTCGGGATGGAGACGCCGAGGTCGGCGGCGATCACCGGCAGGAGGCCCATCGGCGCGAACTCGGTCACGCCGATGCCGAAGGCGCCGGCGGCCAGAGCCAGGAGAGGCGGATTGAGTTTCATCAGGAATCTTTCTGTCAGACGAGCGGCGGGTTCAGGCGGGCGAACCCTTCCTGCTGGCGGTAAGGCGTGTGGGGATAGGGCGGCAGCACATCGCTCGCGGCATCGAGCGCCGCCATCTGCGCCGGGGTCAGCGACCAGCCTACGGCACCGAGATTCTGCCGGAGCTGTTCCTCGTTGCGCGCGCCGATGATGACGGAGGCGACCGTCGGACGCCGCAGCAGCCAGTTGATCGCGACCTGCGGCACGCTCCTGCCGGTCTCGGCGGACACGTCTTCCAGCGCATCGACGACGCGGAAGAGATGCTCGTCCTCCACCGGCGGGGCAAAGGCGGCCGTCTGATGCAGGCGGCTTCCCGCCGGCAGGGGCGCCCCGCGGCGCAGCCTGCCGGTCAGCCGCCCCCAGCCCAGCGGGCTCCACACCAGCGCGCCGACCCCCTGGTCCGCGCCGAGCGGCATCAGGTCGGCCTCATAGGCCCGCCCCACCAGCGAGTAGTAGACCTGGTGGGCGACGAAGCGCGGGCGCCCGTCGCGGTCGGCCGCCGCCAGCGCCTTCATCAACTGCCAGCCGGGATAGTTGGAGACGCCGGTGTAGCGGACCTTGCCGGCGCTCACGAGCGTGTCCAGCGTGGCCAGCAGTTCCTCGACCGGCGTCGAGGCGTCGAAGGCGTGGAGTTGCAGCAGATCGATGTAATCGGTGCCGAGCCGGCGCAGCGCCGCCTCGACCTGTCGGATCAGCCGGCTGCGCGAGGCTCCCCAGTCTCCGGGCCCGTCGCCGGTCGGCAGTCCGGTCTTGGTGGAAATCAGCACCGCGTCCCGGCGGCCCCTTATGGCCTCGCCCAGCACGCGTTCCGACGCGCCGTCGGAATAGACGTCCGCCGTGTCGAACAGGTTGACCCCGGCCTCCAGGCAGATATCGACCAGCCGGCGTGCCTCGCCGGCATCGCTCTGGCCCCAGGCGCCGAAGAGCGGGCCTGTGCCACCGAAGGTTCCCGTGCCGAAGCTGAGCGCGGGAACCCGCAGGCCCGACGCTCCCAATTGCCTGTATTCCAAGAGTGCCTCCATCGGCATGATGATGTTTCATCGCAAAGATGGACGGGCCGCTCGCGAGGCAGTAGGCCTGATGCAGGCCAAGCATTTTTGAACTGGACGCAAAGATGAGGATGGAGGGGACGGACCGCGCCCGGGAACTGGAGGTCTTCTCGACGGTCGCGCGGACCGGCAGCTTTTCCGCCGGCGGGCGCGTGCTGCGGCTGACCCCCTCGGCGGTGAGCCGGACCATCGACCGCATCGAGGCGCGCCTGGGCGTGCGGCTGCTGATCCGCACCACCCGCGCGCTCACGCTCACGGCGGAGGGGCAGAGCTATCTCGCCGCGGCCCGGCGCATTCTCGGCGATCTCGACGAGGCGGAACGGGTGATCGCCGATCAGGGCGCCCCGCGCGGGCGGCTGCGGGTCAGCGCGGCCTTCTCGCATGGCCGACTCTGCATCGTGCCGCTGCTAGGCGATTTCGGGCGCCGCTACCCGCATATTCTGGTCGATATCAGCCTGACCGACGCGGTCGTCGACGTCGCGGCGGGACAGGCCGACGTGGCGATAAGGTTCGGCCCCCTGGCCGACAGCGCACTGACGGCGCGGCGGCTCGGCGAGACCGGGCGCTCCATCGTCGCCGCGCCGGATTATCTGGCCCGGCACGGCACGCCGCAGGTGCCGGAAGACCTGCTCCGCCACAACTGCCTGAACTTCAATTTCCGCCGCGCCGAGCCGGTATGGCCGTTCCGCCGCGACGGCCGGGACTACGCCCTCGCCGTCACCGGAACCATCGAGGCCAATAATGGCGAGACACTGGGCCAGCTCGCGGCCGACGGGGTCGGCATCGCGCGGGTCGGCAATTTCGGGGTGGTCGACGATCTCGCCAGCGGCCGGCTGGTGCCACTGCTCGAAGCCTTCAACCCCGGCGATGTCGAGCCGATCCATGCCGTTTTCGTCGGCGGCGCCGGCATGCCCGCGCGAGTGCGCGTCTTCGTGGATTTTCTGGCGGAAAGGCTGCGGTGACGGGGGCATGGCCCCTGCCCGCTCTCCCCGGCGTCGGCGCGCACGTTACGCCGGCTTTACGCCCGCCGGCGCATTCCACCTATCGGCTTTACGCGGCTGAGGCGTAGCTCCGGGTCAGTCTGAACCGGAGTTCATCATGATCGCCGACCTGTCCTTCCTCGCCGGGGGCCTCGCGCTGTTCGCGCTGGCCTCCCTCGCCGTCCTCGCCGCCGATCGGGTCTGAGGAGGCACGCCATGACCCTCGATCTCACCCTCGGCCTCGCGACCGCCGTTCTGCTCTTCGCCTATCTCCTCGTGGCGCTGCTGCGCCCCGAGCTGTTCTGAGGGGAGGCCGGCATGGACGCCGACCTCCTTCAATTCGCCCTCTTCCTCGGCCTGCTGGTCGCCCTCGCCGTGCCGCTCGGCGCCTATATGGCGGCGACCTTCGCCGGCGATGTCCGTTTCTTGGCGCCGGTGGAGCGGGCTCTGCTCACGGCGGCCGGCCCTGCGGCGGAGAAGCCGCAGCGCTGGACCGGCTATGCGCTGGCGCTGCTCGCCTTCAACGCCGCCGGCTTCGTGCTGCTCTACCTCATCCTGCTGTTCCAGGACCGGCTGCCGCTGAACCCGCAAGGCTTTTCCGGCCTGTCAGCGCACCTCGCCTTCAACACCGCCCTGTCCTTCGTCACCAACACCAACTGGCAATCCTATGGCGGCGAGACGACGCTTTCCAATTTCAGCCAGATGGTGGGGCTGACCACACAGAACTTCGTCTCCGCCGCCTCCGGCATGGCGGTCGCCGCCGCTGTGGCGCGGGGCTTCGCCACACGTCAGGGCCGGACGATCGGCAATTTTTGGGTCGATCTCACCCGCGCCACGCTCTACATCCTGCTGCCGGCCGCGCTCGTGCTGGCGCTGGTCTTCGCCTTTTGCGGCCTGCCGCAGACCCTTGCCGGCGCCTTCGACGCCACGACGCTGGAAGGCGCGCACCAGACACTCTCGCTCGGGCCGGTGGCGAGCCAGATCGCCATCAAGCAGCTCGGCACCAATGGCGGCGGCTTCTTCAATGTGAACTCCGCCCACCCGTTCGAGAATCCGACGGCGATCACCAACCTGCTCTCCACGCTGGCCATCCTCGCTCTGCCGGCGGCGTTCTGCTTCACCTATGGCCGCATGGTCGGCGACCGCCGGCAGGGCCGCGCGCTGTTCGCCGCCATGGCGCTGCTGTTCCTCGCCGGCTTCGCCGCGCTCTATGCCAGCGAGCACGCCGGCAACCCGCTGCAGGCGGGACTGGTGGACGCGAGCGCCGGCAATATGGAAGGCAAGGAGGTCCGCTTCGGCATTCTGGGCTCCACCCTCTGGGCCGCCGCGACCACCGCCGCCTCCAACGGCTCGGTCAACGCCATGCATGACAGCTTCACGCCGCTCGGCGGGCTGGTCGCCATGCTCAACATCCAGCTCGGCGAAGTCGTGTTCGGCGGCGTCGGCGTCGGCCTCACCGGCATGCTGCTCTTCGTCATCCTCGCCGTCTTCCTCGCCGGGCTGATGGTTGGCCGCACGCCGGAATATCTCGGCAAGAAGATCGAGGCGCGGGAGGTGAAGCTGGCGGCGCTCACCTTGCTGGTCATGCCGCTCGGCGCCCTCATCCTGCCCGCCCTCGCCATCGCCGCCGGCACGGCGCAGAGCTCGGTGCAGGATGCCGGCCCGCATGGCCTCTCCGAACTGCTCTACGCCTATTCCTCCGCCACCGGAAACAACGGCTCGGCCTTTGCCGGCTTCTCCGCCAACACGCTGTGGCACAACAGCTTCCTCGGCATCGCGATGATGCTCGGCCGGTTCGGCTACATCATCCCCATCCTCGCCATCGCCGGCAGCCTTGCCGCCAAGAAGACGGCGCCGCCCACCGCCGGCACCTTCCCCACCCATGGCGCGCTGTTCGTCGCGCTGCTGGTCGCCACCATCCTCATCGTCGGCGCGCTGACCTTCCTCCCCGTCCTCGCCCTCGGTCCGCTGGCGGAGCATGTCTCCCTGCTGGCCGGCCGGACCTTTTGAGAATTGCCATGAGCAAGCACTCCTCTCCCTCCTTCGGCCTGTTCGCCCCGGCCATTCTCGGCCCGGCGGTCCTCCATGCCTTCCGCAAGCTCGACCCGCGCAGCCTCGCCCGCAACCCGGTGATCTTCTCCACCGCGCTGGTGAGCCTTGTCGCCACGGTGCTGGCGCTACGCGAGGCGCTCAACGCCGGGCCCAACGCCGCCATCGGCGTCCAGATCGCCATCTGGCTCTGGTTCACCGTGCTGTTCGCCAATTTCGCCGAAGCCGTCGCCGAAGGGCGCGGCAAGGCGCGGGCGGATGCGTTCCGCGCCACCAAATCCTCGGCTCAGGCCAAGGTGCTGGCGGATGCGCGCGACCGCACCGCCTTCCGCGCCCGCGACGTGGAGCGGGTGGAGGTGGGCGAACTCATCCTCGTCGAGGCCGGCGACACGCTGCCGACCGATGGCGAGGTGGTGGAAGGCGCCGCCTCGGTGGATGAAAGCGCCATCACCGGCGAGAGCGCGCCGGTCATCCGCGAATCCGGCGGCGACCGCTCCTCCGTCACCGGCGGCACGCGGCTGGTGTCGGACTGGCTGGTGGTGCGCGTCACCGCCAAGCCCGGCGAGACCTTTCTCGACCGGATGATCGCGCTGGTGGAAGGCGCCAAGCGGCAGAAGACGCCGAACGAGATCGCGCTCGACATCCTGCTGGCGGGGCTCACCCTCGTCTTCCTGCTGGTCGTGGTCACGCTGCCGGTGTTCGCCTCCTGGTCGGGCACCACTTTGCCGGTGATCTATCTGGTGGCGCTGTTCGTCACCCTCATCCCCACCACCATTGGCGGCCTGCTCTCGGCCATCGGCATTGCCGGCATGGAGCGGCTGGTGAAGGCCAATGTGGTGGCCAAATCCGGCCGCGCGGTGGAAGCGGCCGGCGATATCGACGTGCTGCTGCTGGACAAGACCGGCACCATCACCTTCGGCAACCGCATGGCCGATGCGTTCGAGCCGGCGCCGGGCGTCACCGAGCAGGAGCTGGCGGAAGCCGCCCTGCTCGCCTCGCTCGCCGACGACACGCCGGAGGGCAAGTCCATCGTCGATCTGGCGCGCCGCCGCTTCAGCCTCGGCTCGACGCTCGACGAACGCGCCGTCTTCGTCCCGTTCAGCGCCCACACCCGCATGTCGGGCGTCGACCTGCCCGGCGGCGGCGCGCTGCGCAAGGGCGCGTCCGATGCCATGGCGCGCCTGTCGGGTGCCCCGCTCGGCACGGAAGTGGACCAGATCGTCAAGCGCATCGGCGCTTCCGGCGGCACGCCGCTGGTGGTGGCGCGCGACCGGCGCGTGCTCGGCGTCATCCACCTGAAGGACGTGGTGAAGCCCGCCATCCGCGCGCGTTTCGCCGAGCTGCGCCGCATGGGCATCCGCACCGTGATGATCACCGGCGACAATCCGCTCACCGCCGCCGCCATCGCCGCCGAGGCGGGGGTGGACGACTTCCTCGCCGAGGCGACGCCGGAAAAGAAGCTGGAGCTGATCCGCCACGAGCAGGCGGAAGGCCGGCTGGTCGCCATGTGCGGCGACGGCTCCAATGACGCGCCGGCGTTGGCGCAGGCCGATGTCGGCGTCGCCATGAACACCGGCACCCCCGCCGCCAAGGAGGCGGGCAACCTCATCGACCTCGACAGCGACCCGACCAAGCTGATCGAGATCGTGCTGGTGGGCAAGCAACTGCTCATCTCGCGCGGCGCGCTCACCACCTTCTCGGTCGCCAACGACGTGGCGAAGTACTTCGCCATCCTCCCGGCCCTGTTCGTGGCCGCCTATCCCGGCCTCGGCGTGCTTGACGTGATGGGGCTGGGCAGCCCGCAATCGGCGATCCTTTCCGCCGTCATCTTCAACGCGCTGGTCATCGTGGCGCTCATTCCCATCGCCCTGAAGGGCGTGGCCTACACGCCGGCCTCCGCCTCCTCGCTGCTGGGGCGCAATCTCCTCGTCTACGGGCTCGGCGGCCTCATCGTCCCCTTCATCGGCATCAAGGCCATCGACCTTGTCGTCGATCTCCTGCATCTCGCCTGAGAGGACGCGGATATGATCACCACTCTTCGCCCCGCACTGATGCTCCTCGGCGCGTTCACCGTGCTCACCGGCATCGCCTACCCCCTCGCCGTGACCGGCATCGCCCAGCTGGCCTTCCCCGCCGCCGCCAATGGCTCGCCGGTGACGGTGGAAGGCCGCGTGGTCGGCTCGGCCGTCATCGGCCAGTCCTTCACCTCGGAGCGCTATTTTCACGGGCGCCCCTCCGCCACGACAGGTGCCGATCCGCAGGACCCGGCGAAGAGCATCGACGCCCCGTATAATGCGGCGAGTTCGACCGGCTCGAATCTCGGGCCGAGCTCGGCAACACTCGCCGAACTGGTAAAGGCGCGCGTGGCGGCGCTGGGCGGCGGGCCGGTCCCGGCCGATCTCGTCACCGCCTCCGGCTCGGGCCTCGATCCGGACATTTCACCGGCGGCCGCCGCCATCCAGATCGCCCGCGTCGCCAGGGCGCGGGGCCTGCCGGAAGACGAGGTGCGCGCGCTGGTGAAGCGCACTACCATGGGCCGCACCTTCGGCGTTCTCGGCGAGCCACGCGTCAATGTGCTGGCACTGAACCTCGCCCTCGACGATCTGAAGCGCTAACGGACCTGCGTGCTGCGATGCCCACCCCCGCCGAGGAACGCCCCGCCCCCGAAGCCTTTCTCGACGAAGCCCGCATCGAGGCGCGCGGGCGGGGCGCGCCGGGGCGCTTGAAAATCTTCCTCGGCGCCTCCCCCGGCGTCGGCAAGACCTTCGCCATGCTGGAGGAAGCGCGCGCCCGCCAGCTGGCCGGCGTCGATGTGGTGGTTGCGCTGGTGGAAACCCATGGAAGGGCGGAAACCGCCGCCCTGCTGCGCACGCTGGAGCAATTGCCGCGCCGCGTCGTCGAGTATCGCGGCCAGAGCCTCAGCGAGCTCGATCTCGACGCCCTGCTCGCCCGCCGTCCCGGCCTCGCGCTCATCGACGAGCTTGCCCACAGCAACGCCCCCGGCTCGCGCCATCCCAAGCGCTGGCAGGACGTGCTGGAGGTTCTCGATGCCGGCATCGACGTGACCACCACGCTGAACATCCAGCACATCGAAAGCCTCAACGACATCGTCTCCCGCATCACCGGGGTGCGCGTCACCGAAACGGTGCCGGACCATGTGCTGCAGCGCGCCGACGGCATCGAACTGATCGACCTGCCGCCGGACGAGCTGATCAAGCGGCTGAAGGACGGCAAGGTCTACGTACCGCAGCAGGTCGGGCGGGCGCTGGAGAACTTCTTCTCGCGCGGCAACCTCACCGCCCTGCGCGAACTCGCTCTGCGCACCGCCGCGAGCCGGGTGGACGCGGAAATGCTCGCCTATATGCGGGCCAATGCGGTGAAGGGGCCATGGCCGACCGAGGAGCGGCTGCTGGTCTGCGTCAACGAGGCGCCGGTGGCCAAGGCGCTGGTGCGGGCGGGGCGGCGCATGGCCGACCGCGCCCGCCTTCCGTGGATCGTCGCCACCGTGCTGACGCCGCGGCACGAGACGCTGCCGGCGGACGCGCGCGCCGCCACGCTGGACGCGCTGCGCCTCGCTGAAACCCTCGGGGCGGAGACCGTCACCCTCCACGCCGAATCCGACGCGGTCGCCGAGCTTCTGCGCTTTGCCCGCAGCCGCAACGTATCGCGCGTCGTCGTCGGCCGGCCGCGCAGCCATGGCTCGTGGTGGCGGAAGGTCGAGGGCCTCTTCCGGGAGCCGGTGGCCGGACGCCTGCTGGACGCCGCCACCGATTTCGAGGTCACGGTCGTGACTGGCCCCACGCTTTCCGCCCGGCGCACGTTCTCCTGGCCGAAGCTCGATCCCGACTGGCGGGGCTATGTGGCGGCGGTCGCCGCCACCGCGCTGGCGAGCCTCGTTGCCTGGCCGGTCGGCGCGTGGGACGCCATACCGGGGGGCGCCGTCTCCGCGGTCTATCTCACCGCCGTGCTGGTGGTGGGCGCCAATTACGGCCTGGCCGCCTCGATGGTCGCCACCGTGCTGGGATCGGTGGCCTACAACCTGCTCTACACGGAGCCCTATTACACGCTCACCGTGGCCAATCCGGAGGATGTGGTCTCCATCCTCGTCTTCCTGGTCGGCGCTATCTTCACCGGCACGCTGGCGGGCCGGCTGAAGGCGCAGGTGGAGAGCCTGCGGGTGGCGCAGCGCCGCACCGAGACGCTCTACGACTTCGCCCGCAAGATCGCCTCCGCCGGCAATGCCGACGACGTGCTGTGGGCCGGCGCCTATCACATCGCGGCGACGCTCGACTGCCAGTCGCTCATCCTCATGCCCGCCCCGTCCGGCACGCTGGAGCAGGTGCAGGGCCATCCCTCCATCGAGGAGCTGGACGCGCGGGCCGAGGGCGCGGCGCGCTGGGCCTTCGAGCGCAACGAGCCGGCGGGGTCGGGAACCGCCACCCTTCCGATGAGCGAATGGCTTTTCGTGCCCCTCGCCGCCGGCGAGAAGACGCTCGGCGTCATCGGCGTGCGCTTCCACGACCGCACCCGCAGCCTCGACCCCGAGACCCGCCGCCTGCTGCTCGCGGTGGAGGACCAGGTCGCCGTCGCGGTGGAACGGGTGCGCCTCGCCGAGGAACTGGCCGATGCCCGCGTCTCGGGCGAGAGCGAGCGGCTGCGCGGGGCGCTGCTCAACTCCGTCAGCCACGACCTGCGCACCCCGCTCGCCACCGTCATCGGCACCGTCTCGGCGCTCGCGGAGGATGCCGGCTCGCTGCGCCGCGAGGACCGGCGCGAACTGGCCGGCACCGCGCTCGACGAGGCGCGCCGCCTCGACCGCTATGTGCAGAACCTGCTCGACATGACCCGCCTCGGCCACGGCGCGCTGCGGCCCCGCCGCGCCCCGGTGGAACTCGCGGAGATCGTCGGCCGCGTGCGCGCCGACCTCGCCCGCACCCTCGCCGGCCACACGCTGGAGGTCGCCCTCCCCCGCGACCTGCCGATGCTGGACGTCGACCCGGTGCTG
>JAEYTJ010000064.1 GCA_023434095.1 Pseudomonadota bacterium
GCTTCCTCGCCGGCGCGGCGCAGACCGCGATGGGCGTCGCCGGCGGCGTGCTGCTCGGCAGCGCCATCGGCAGCATGTTCGGCGGCGGCGAGGCGAAGGCGGCCGAAGCGCCCGCCGAGGAGCCGGCGGCGGCCGACGAGCCGGTGGACACCGGCGCGGACGATGCCGGGGCCGTGGACGATGGCGGCTTCTTTGGCGGCGGCGACTGGTTCGGCGGCGGCGACGAGTTCTGAGCGGGCGGGCGGCGCGTCGTCGACGCTCCCCGTCCCCCGCGGCGCCTCGATATCCCCTGCCTCCCGGGCAGGGCTCCAGTGGACTTCCTGCCCTCCGGGGCAGGGGGCACTTCCCAACTTCCAGCAGGCCGGCCCCTCACCGGCCTGTTCTTTTTTGCGCCCCTTCCGGCGCGCCAAGGCTATCTGCCGAGCTCAAACGCCGAGGCCGTTTTCCAGCGCATAGTCCTTCAGCGCGCGCTCCGGGCGGGCGCCGATATGGCTGATGATCTCGGCCGCGCAGAGCGCCCCCAGCGCCAGACAGTCCCCCGCCGGCATTCCCTTGGCGAAACCGTGGAGATAGCCGGCGGCGAACAGGTCGCCCGCGCCGGTCGTGTCCACCACCTTCGCCACCGGAAAGGCCGGCACCGCCACCATCTCGCCGCCCGAGACCGCCAGCGCGCCCTTTTCGCTGCGGGTGACGACCGCGTGGCGCGCCTCCCGGCGCAGCTGGGCCAGCGCGGCGTCGAAATCGGTCTCGTAGAGCGACACCAGTTCCGCCTCGTTGGCGAAGACGAGATCGACCGTGCCTTCGCGCAGCAGGTTCAGGAACTCCGCCCGGTAGCGCCCGACGCAGAAGGCATCGGACAGGGTGAGCGAGACGGTGCGCCCGGCCGCGTGGGCGATGGCGGCGGCCTTGAGGAAGGCCTCCTTCGCCGGCGGCGGGTCCCAGAGATAGCCTTCGAGATAGGTGACCTTCGCCCCCGCCACCATGGCCTCGTCGACATCCGCCAGGGAGAGATCCTGCGCCGCGCCGAGATAGGTGTTCATGGTGCGCTCGCCGTCCGGCGTCACCAGAATGAGGCAGCGGGCGGTGGCGGGGCCGGTGGTCGCGGCGGGTGTGGCGTAGGCGACCCCGGCGGCCCGGATGTCATGGGCGAAGATGCCGCCCAGCTCGTCGTCGCGCACCTTGCCGATGAAGCCGGCGCGCCCGCCCAGCGCGGCGATGCCGACCATGGAATTGGCGGCCGAGCCGCCCGAAATCTCCACGCCCGGACCCATGGCGCCATAGACCGCCTCGGCACGCTCTTCATCGATCAGCGTCATGCCGCCCTTGCGCATGCCGTGGCGGTCGAGGAAGGCCTCTTCCGCGCGGGAGATCACGTCGACGATGGCGTTGCCGAAGCCGATCACATCGAGCTGGGGGACGGTCATGGACGGCTTTTCTCCGCAAGGGCTTGCCGGGGCTGAAGGCGGGTCACGCGGTAGCAGACGGACGCCCGTCCCGCAACGCCGGCGCCCCGTGCGGCCCGGTTCACCTGCGTTTCCCGCGTCCCGTCGAGGGATGCCCTCCCGAGAATGGGGGACCCTGCGTGTGTCCAACTCTGAGGAACGTCATCCTGAGGTGCCCGGCCAGCGGCCGGGCCTCGAAGGAGGGGCCCTTGCAAGGAGGGGGCCGAGGGGACGTAGCGAACTCAGGCGCCCCTCCTTCGAGGCCGCCTGCGGCGGTACCTCAGGATGACGGCGCGCCGGCGAAGGCGAGGGTGCAACAGGGGCGGAAGCACAGGGACTGCGGCCGCTTTCCATCGCCCTCGTCCCCGGGCTCGACCCGGGACATTACCTTGCCGCTGGCACCCGGTCCCCGCCCGGGTGGCCGGGCCAGGCCCGGTCCTGAGCGGCCGGATTACCTCGACCGTCTTTCCCTTCCCCCGGCCGCCGACTATTGCTGGGCGATGGCCCTGCTTCGCCACGCCTCCACCGTCGCCCTGCTGACCCTGACCTCGCGCGTGCTCGGTTTCGCCCGCGACGCCGGGGTGGCGGCGCTGTTCGGCACCGGCATCGTCGCGGAAGCGTCCGTCGCCGGCCTCGCCGTGCCGCAGATCGCCCGCCGGCTGCTCGGCGAGGGCGCGCTCAACGCCGCCCTGCTGCCGGGACTGGCGCGGGCGGAGGACGCGGCGGAGCGCCGGGCGCTGGCCGGAGCGGTACTGGCGGTGTTTGCGCTGGCGGGGCTCGCCGCCGCCGGCCTGCTCTTCCTGTTCATGCCCGTCGTGGTGAGCGTGCTGGCGCCGGGCTTCGCCGGGGATGGCCCGCGCGCGGATGGCGCGGTGCTGGCGGGGCGGCTCACCGTCATTTGCCTGCCGCTCGCCTTGCTCGCCGGTGTGTTCGCCGCCTTCGCCAATGAGGCCGGCCGCTTCGCCCGCCCGGCCATGGCGCCCGCGGCCGCCAATCTGGCGGTCATCGCGCTGCTGGTTCTGCTGTGGCTCGCCGGCGCGCACGCGATCAGCGCCTCCGCCGCGCTTGCCTGGCTGGCGGCGGGCGTCGTCGCGGGTGCGCTGACGCAATGCGCGCTGAACGCGGCCGCCGTGCCGCGCGGCTATGTCCAGCTGCGCCTCGCGCCCGCCGACATCCGGGCGGCGCTGCCTATGCTGGCGGGTTCTGCGACACCTTTGCTGGCCGCCGCGCTGCCGCAGCTGCGCTTCCTCATCGCCGCGGCGGCGGCTTCGAGCATCGGCGGCGGGGTCGCCGCCCTGTTCTACGCCACAAGGCTGGTCGAGCTGCCGCTGGGCCTCGTCGGCGCCAGCGCCGGAGCGGTGCTGTTGCCGGCACTGGCGGGGACGCGCCAAGGCGGGCAGCCCGAGCCCGGCGAGGCGGGATTGGACGAGGCAGGACTTGGCGAGACGGACCTTGGCGCGGGGAGCCTCATCGCCGCCCTGGCGCTCGCGCTGCCGGCGGCGCTCGGCCTCGCCGTCCTCGCCCATCCCATCGTCGTGGTGCTGTTCGAGCGCGGCGCCTTCGATCCGCAGGCCAGCGCGCTCACCGCCACCGCGCTCGCCCTGCTGGCGCTGACCCTGCCGGCACAGGCGCTGGAGAAGGTGCTGATCGCCATCGCCTTTGCGCGCGGCCTGTCGCGGCTCGTCACCCTCGCCAGCCTCGCCGCACTGCCGCTGGGGGTGGTCGTGGGCTTTCTCAGCGTCGGGCCGCTGGGCATGGCGGGGCCGGCTCTGGGGGTGCTTGTCTCCAGCCTCGCCGGCGTCGCCGGGCTGGGAATCGGCCTCGGCCGCCGCCGGCTGGTCGTGCTGCGCGCGCCGGTGCGCCGCCGGCTGGTCCGGCTCACGCTGGCAGCGCTCGCCATGGCGGGGGCGGTGCTGCTGGCGCGTATCGCCTGCGAGGGCGTGCTGGCGCCGGGCGGGCTCGCCGCTGCCGCCGCGCTGGCCGGCCTCGTGG
>JAEYTJ010000252.1 GCA_023434095.1 Pseudomonadota bacterium
GATGGCGAGCCGCGCCGGATGCGCCAGCGCCCGCAGGCGCAGCGCCAGCACCTCGTCGGCGTCGGGAAGCGGGGCAGGATCGGTCATCGCCATCGTCTATCGTCGATTGACGATGATTTCAAGGCACGTGTCCGTCGACCGGTTGCCGGAACCCGATCACCGACCCGCCATTTGCACCGGAAGGCGGGCGATGCCATGTGAGAAACACAAGACCGCTTGAACCGGTTCGTGCTGCAGTGCACCATGGTGACTATGACAAAGATAAAGAGCATTTGCGTCTATTGCGGCGCGGCCACGGGGGCCGATGCCGTCTATCTCGACACCGCAGTCGCGCTCGGGCGCCTGCTGGCGGCGGAGGGCATCCGCCTCGTCTATGGCGGCGGCGGCGTCGGGCTGATGGGCGCCACCGCCCGTGCCTGCGCGGAAGCTGGCGGTCGGGTGACCGGCATCATCCCGGACTTCCTGATCGGCAAGGAGCAGGCCTTCGACCATGCCCATGAGCTGATCGTCACCAAGGACATGCACGAGCGCAAGCGGCTGATGTTCGAGCGGGCGGACGCGTTCATCGCCCTGCCCGGCGGCATCGGCACGCTGGAGGAGCTGATCGAACAGCTCACCTGGGTGCAGCTCAACCGGCATTCCAAGCCGGTGATGGTGCTCAACATCGCCAATTTCTGGGACCCGCTGCTCACCCTGCTCGATCACATGCAGGCGACCGGCTTCGTGAATGTCGCCCGTCCGGTGAAGCTGCTGGTGGCGCACAATGTGCGCGCCGTGCTGCCGAAGCTGCACGGCGCTGTCGCCCATCTCGGCGAAGGGGAACTGCACGGCGAGGCCGAAGAGCGCGTGCTCGACCGGATGTGAGCGGGCGGTCGTCGCACGGGCCGTCGTCCCGCGAGGAATGCGCCTGCGTGCTTCGAGGCCGGCCTCACGGCCGGCACCTCAGCATGACGGATGTTCCGATCAAACGACGTCATCCTGAGGTGCCCGGCGCCGCCGGGCCTCCGAGGATGGAAGCCAAGGCTCGCACTGTGGCTAGTGCGTTGTCCCCGGCGCCGCGAGCTGCTTTTCCATCGTCGTATTGGCCAGCCATACCCCGCTCAGCGAAAGCGTGTTGCGCTGTTTGGGCTGGAAGCCGCGCTTGCTGAAGAAATCGAGCGCGGTGTCGCTGGCCTCTACCGTCAGGCTCTTCGCCCCGCGTGCGCCGGCCAGCCGCTCGATGGCGTCGTAGAGCAGCGCCCCGACGCCCTCGCCCGCCACGTCCGGCCTCACATAGAGCATGTCGACCAGCTTGTTGTCGGCGAGCGAAATGAAGCCCACCGGCTCGCCCCCACGGGTGGCGATGAGGGTCAGCTGATCCGTCAGCCGCGCCGCCAGCGCTTCCTCATCGGACGCCGCCGCCGCCCAGGCTTCCTGCTGGTCGGAATCATAATCATCACCCGTCAGTTCGAGGATCGCCGCCTCGGCGAGGGCAGCGAGCACCGGCACGTCGCCCGGTAGCGCCGGGCGCAGCGCGGCGGCGGGCGGACGGGTTGCCTCCCCGCTCACCGCTTCGGCTCCCATGAGGTGGTGCCGTCCTTGTTGTCCTTCAGCGCCACGCCGAGCGCGAGCAGTTCGTCGCGGATGCGGTCGGAGGCCGCCCAGTCGCGGTTCTGGCGGGCGACGATGCGCTCGGCGATGCGCGCTTCCACCTTTTCCGCCGGAATGGCGAGGGCGGGCACGCGGGACGCCGCCCACGCCTCCATCGGCCCCGGCTCGAAGCCGAGGAAGGCCAGCGTGCCCGCCAGCGCCTTCTTGCCGGCATGGTCGCGCAGGGCGTGCATCTCGGCGATGGCCTTGGGCGTGTTGAGGTCGTCCGCCAAGGCTTCCAGCACCGCCGGGGCGGGGCGCGGATAGGCGTCGGGGGCGGCGGCGTCGAACCACTGCTCCAGCGTCTTGGCGCTCTCCTCCAGCCCCTTCACCGTCCAGTCGATCGGCTGGCGGTAATGGGTCTTCAGCATGTTGAGCCGCAACACCGGGCCGGGCCAGTCGGCGAGCAGCTGGCGGATGGTGATGAAGTTGCCGAGCGACTTCGACATCTTCTCGCCTTCCACCTGCAGGAAGCCGTTGTGCATCCACACCTTGGCCATCAGCCCGGAATGGAAGGCGCAGCGCGACTGCGCCACCTCGTTCTCATGGTGCGGGAAGACGAGGTCGATGCCGCCGCCATGAATGTCGAAGGTCTCGCCGAGATGCTTCCAGCTCATGGCGGAGCATTCGATGTGCCAGCCGGGCCGCCCGGGCGCCGCGATGCCCGCCGGCGAGGGCCAGCCCGGCTCGCCTGGCTTGGACGGCTTCCACAGCACGAAGTCCATCGCGTCCTGCTTGTAGGGCGCGACATCGACCCGCGCGCCGGCGAGCATGTCGTCGAGCGGACGGTTGGAGAGCTTGCCGTAATCGGGCATGGAGGGCACCGAGAACAGCACATGGTCCTCGGCCACATAGGCATGGCCGGAGGCGACCAGCCTCTCGATCAGCTGGCGCATCTCGGCGATGTGCTCGGTGGCGCGCGGCTCGACATCCGGGTGCAGCACGCCCAGCGCTTCGAGGTCGTCGTGGAACTGCGCCTCGGTGGTGAAGGTCACCTTGGCGATCGCCTCGTTGAGGTCGAGCCCGGGATGCTCCGCCGCCGCGCGCGCGTTGATCTTGTCGTCCACGTCGGTGATGTTGCGCACATATTTGACGTGGTCGGCCCCATAGAGGTGGCGCAGCAGCCGGTAGAGCAGATCGAACACGATCACCGGGCGCGCATTGCCGATATGGGCGAAGTCGTAGACGGTCGGGCCGCACACATACATGCGCACCTTGGCGGGATCGAGAGGCGAGAACGCCTCCTTGGTCCGCGAGAGCGTGTTGTAGAGCTTCAGCTCGGGAAGCGCCTGGGTGCCCGACATGAGTGTGCCTTCTCGATCCTGCCGCGACCGATGAGGCGCGGCGTGGCGTCTGTCCTTCGTTTGGCCGGCCGCGTCAAGCCGCGACCGCCGCGCGGCGGCGGGCGGCGCCGTTTTCCGCAATCGCCGCTCCGGGGCGCGGGGGGTGGTTGACGCTCGGGGACGCGGCAGCTATCTCGCCGCCACGACGACGGCGGCGCGAAATTTTAAGGGACGCTTCAAACCTTTTCGCCACATTCACGTTGTCAAGCCGCCACCTTGTCGTCACCAGTGAACGCACCTCCCATGAACGCCATGCCGCGCCTGCGCCTGTCCATGCTCGCCCTCGCCCTCACGCTGGCCCCGGGCCTGGCGCGGGCGGACGAGAACACCGGAATCTTCAGCGTCGACCTCTCCGACGGCTACGGCATCGACACCTGCATCGCGTCGGGTTCGGCCTGCGGCCAGGCGATGGCGGATGCGTGGTGCCGGGTGCACGGCTTCACGCGCGCGACAAGCTTCGGCATGGCCCGCTCGGACGTTCAGGCCGATCTCGGCAACGTGGCCGCCCCGGTCCGCACCGCCGCCTGCGAGGGCAGCGCCTGCCAGGGCGCCGTCGCCATCACCTGCGCCCGTTGAGGCACCTGGCGGTGAGCCGTGCGCGCCCGCAACAGGCGCGCACCTTCGCTCTCAGCTGAGAAAATCGGCGCATTTGGGCGCCTCATTGGTCGCGCCCCACGGCATGATCGGCACGGTCGAGGTCGAGTTCTTCGGGCTGCCCTCGATCAGCTTGTCGGAATAGACGAGATAGACCAGCACGTTGCGCTTGGCGTCGCAGCCGCGCACGATCTGCATCTTCTTGAAGATGAGCGAGCGGCTCTCGCGATAGACCACGTCGCCCTGCTCGAATTTGCGCTTGAAGCTGATCGGGCCGATCTGCCGGCAGGCGATGGAAATGTCCGACACCTCCTCCGCCACCCCCAGCATCCCCTTCACGCCGCCGCGCTCCGGCACGGTGTAATGGCAGGCGACACCGTCGACCACGGGATCGTCGATGCCGTAGGTCGCGAGCTTGTCGTCCGGGGTGAGGAATTTCCACACGGTCGACTTGCGGAAGATGAGGTCCGGCTCCTGCGCCTGCACGGGCGCGGCGGCGAGGCCGGCGGCCAGCGCCAGAGCGGTAAGGGCGGCAAGGCGGAAGGAAAAACGCGGGGCGCGGGTCATGCGGATGTGAACTCCGGTCGGAACGCCGTGCATATGGGGGCGCGGGCGGCGCGCGCAACGGCCCGGCTGCCGCGCCGGGGCGCCCGTCCCCTACGGCGAAAGCCGGTTCAAACTTTCGACAAGCTTGCCATGCTCATTGCGCGCTGCCCCCGATTCCGGCACACCCTCTCCCGTCCGCCATCGCGATTGCAGTCCCCTTGATGATATTCCGCCGCCAACGCCTCGCCACCCGCCTTCTCGTCGCCGTGGCGCTCCTCGCCCCGGCCGGCCTCGCGGTCGCGCAGGACTACCCGCCCGGCAGCGTCAGCGGGGGCTATGACGGGGGCGACCGCTCGACCTGCATCCGGCTGGAAGGCCAGCTCGCGGGGCTCGACCGCCGCGGCGGCGGCGGGCAGCCCGATCTCGGCGCCGCCATCGCCCAGCAGCAGCAGGACATCGCCAATCTTTCCGCGCAGGTGCGCCAGCTCGGCTGCGACAAGCGCGGCTTCCTCATCTTCCAGCCGCAACTCCCGCCGCAGTGCGAATCGCTCAACCGCCGCCTGACCCAGGCCCGCTCGACGCTCGACCGCACCATGATGCAGGCGCGCGGCCAGCAGAGCGGCAATGACGAGCAGCGCCGGCAGCTCATCTACGCCCTCGCCCAGAACAATTGCGGCCAGCAATATCAAGCCGCCCTCGGCCAGGGTGGTGGTGGCGGCAACTACGGCAGCCAGAACCGCCGCCCGCGCAATTTCATCGAGCAGCTCTTCGGCGTGCCGATGGAAGAGTCCGGCCCGCTCGACGTGCAGCCGCTGGAAATGCCGAAGGTCTCGACCTATCGCACCGTGTGCGTGCGCACCTGCGACGGCTTCTTCTTCCCCGTCTCCTTCGCCGCCACCCCGGCCAAGTTCGGCTCGGACGAGGCGCAGTGCCAGCGCCAGTGCCCGGGCACCGAGGCGCGGCTGTTCGCCTATCGCAACCCGGGCGAGGACATCAACCAGGCGGTCGGCATCAACGGCCAGCCCTATATGTCGCTGCCTACCGCGCTGCTGTTCAAGAAGCAGTTTGTTCCCGCCTGCTCCTGCCGCCCTGCCGGCATGAGCTGGGCGCAGGCGCTGTCCGGTGCGGAAGACCCGACGCTGCGCAAGGGCGACATCGTCGTGACCGAGGACGCTTCGCGGGAGATGTCGCAGCCCCGTCCCGCCGCGCCACCGGCGACCAGGAAGCCCTGACGAACAGGCCGAGAGGGCGCTGACCGGCGACAGGAAAGCCGTCATCCCGGAACGGCCGTTAGGCCGAGATCGTCTCCCAGATCGGCCCGCGATCCCGGCTCTCCGCTACGCTGCGGCCGGGATGACAGCCGGGGCCTGTCCAGCCCCAAGGGCCTACGCCGGCTCGCCCCTCAGCCGCGCCGCCGCCTTTTCGCGACCGATCAGCGGCAGCAGCGCCTTCATTTCCGGCCCGCTCTCGCGCCCGGTGAGGGCGAGGCGCAACGGGTGGAACAGCGCCCGGCCGGCGCGGCCGCTCGCCGGCTTCAGCGCCGCGATCCAGCGCGGATAGACCTCGCCATCCCACGCCCCCTCCGGCAGCAGCGTCGCGGCCTGCGCCAGGAACGCCGCATCCTCGGGCGCCGTGACCGGGTCGAGCGGCCCCTCGACCACGCGCCACCAACCGGCCGCGTCGCCGAGCCGGGCCAGATTGCCGCGCATCGCCAGCCAGAACGCCTCGCCGCCGCCGACGCCAAGCGCCGCCAGCCGGCCGGCTACGGCCTCATAGGGCAGATGGTGCAGCGTCGCGGCGGTCAGCGCGGAAAGCTCCGCCGGGTCGAAACGCGCGGGAGCGCGGGAGATCTTGGAAAAATCGATGCGTGCCGCCAGCGACTCCAGCGACTCCACCGGCTCCACCGCCCGCGACGTGCCGGTGAGCACGGCGAGGCTCGCCACGGCGAGCGCCTCCTCGCCCTCCGCGCGCAGCGCCCTGAGCGAGAGATGGCCGAGCCGCTTGGAAAGCCCCTCCCCGCTCGGCAGCACGAGAAGATTGTGGTGGCCGAAGCGCGGCACGAAGCCGCCCAGCGCCTCGATGATCTCGATCTGCACGCCGGTATTGGTGACGTGGTCCTCGCCGCGCACCACATGGGTCACGCCCATGTCGATATCGTCGACCACAGAGGTCAGCGTGTAGAGATAGGAGCCGTCCTCGCGCACCAGCACGGGGTCGGAAAGCGTCGCGGTGTCGACGGCCTGCCGTTCGCGCACCAGGTCGTCCCACACCACCTGCCGCCCGTCGAGGCGGAAGCGCCAGTGCGGGCGGCGGCCCTGCGCCTCCAGCGCCGCCCGGTCCTCAGCCGTGAGCTTCAGCGCTGCGCGGTCGTAGACGGGCGGCAGGCCGCGCCGGCGGCGGGACTGGCGCTTGGCTTCCAGCTCGTCCTCGCTCTCATAGGCGGGATAGAGCCGGCCCTGCGCCTTCAGCCGCGCCACCGCCTCGTCGTAGCGTTCCAGCCGCTGCGACTGGTGCTCCACCCGATCCGGCACGAGGCCGAGCCAGGCGACATCCTCCGCAATCGCGGCGGCGAACTCCGCCGTCGAACGCGCCGTATCGGTGTCGTCATAGCGCAGGATGAAGGTGCCGCCCCATTGCCGCGCGAACAGCGCGTTGTAGAGCGCCGTCCGGGCATTGCCGACATGCAGCAGGCCGGTCGGCGACGGCGCGAAGCGCAGGACGGGCGGGGGGGCGGAAGCGGTGTCGGTCATCCCGCCTTATCGCCGAGGTGGGGGAGCGGGAGCAAGCGTTTCGGCAGCACCTGCGCCGGCAAGCTTTACCTCACACGCGTCCAATGAAACATTGCTCCTGTCGACATTATGCCAGGTGTCGTTCCCTCAACCGCACCCGCCAGCGGAGCTTCGCGTGACACCCATCATCCAGGATATCTTCTCCATCTTCTTCGTCCTCGCTCTTGGATATGTCGCGGGCAAGCGCTCCAGCTTCGACCAGTCCCAGGCTTCCGGTTTCAACCATCTGGTCCTCACCTACTGCCTGCCGGCGCTGCTCTTCGTGTCCATCGCCAACTCCTCGCGCGAGGCGCTGTTCTCCGACACGCGCCTGCTGACGATCTCCGTCATCGTGCTTCTCTTCTGGTACTTCGTCGCCTTTCTCGGCGCGCTGTTCGTCTTCGGCCATGACCGGCGGGAGGCGGGAATCGCCGGCCTCAGCGCCGGTGCCCCGACGGTGGGCTTTCTGGGCATGGCCGTGCTCTCGCCGCTGTTCGGCGGCACCGCCGCGCTCAGCGTCGCCATCGTGGCGCTGGTGGTGAACGTCATCCTCGTGCCGCTCGGCATGTTCTTCGTCGCGCCGAAGGGCACCAGGCCGGCGGCGGCGCTGATCAAGGCGGCGAAGGAGCCGGTGGTGCTGGCGCCGATGATCGCCGTCGTGCTGGTGCTGGCCGGCGTGCGCATGCCCGAACTGTTACAGGCGCCGCTGGCGCTCATCGGCCACGCCACCTCGGGCGTCGCGGTGTTCGCCGCCGGGCTCGTGCTCTCGGCCCACAAGTTCCAGCTGAATATCGAAGTGCTCTGGAATTCGCTGGTAAAGGTCGGGCTGATGCCGGCCTCGATGCTGGCCATGGCGCTGCTGGCCGGCGTCGGCGGCACGCATCTCGAACAGGTGGTCCTGCTCGCCGCGCTTCCCCCGGCCTTCTCGGGGATCGTCATCGCCGGACGCGAGCAGACCTATGTCGGCCTCGCCTCCTCGACGCTGATCGTGAGCGTGATCGCCTTCGCGGTGGCAGCCCCGCTCTGGACCGCGCTGGCCCGGCATCTCGCAGGGTGAGCGGGACAGCCGTCCGCGCCGCGCCGCCCGTCAGGCAGGCGGAAGGTCGGCCATGACAGGCCCTTGCGGCCCCAGCGCGCCGGCGGGCTTCCAGCGGTTGCGCAGCGCGGCGAGGTCGTGCCGCTGCCCGGCATCGAGGCCTTTCAGCGGATCGAAGCCCCCGGCACCGCCGGTCGCCACTAGGCAGGCGCCGAGCCGGTCGGCAAGCGCCCGCAGCAGCGCACCGCGAACGCCCGACGACAGGCGGTCTCCGTCGCGGCCGGCCGCCAGCGGCGCCAGCACCTGCTCCATCGCCTCCAGCGCCGCGTCGATCGACAGGCTGTCGGAACGCACGCCCAGCGCCCGCGCCACATGAGCGGCGCCCGCCACCACCTCCGGGGATGTGTCCCGGGAACCCAGCACCACGCCGTGGACGCGGCCCGGCTCCAGCGCGTCCACCGCCATCGCGGTCGCGAGAGCGGAATCGGCGCCGCCGGAAAGGTCGAGCACCACGCCGGCAAAGCCGTTCTTCTCGACATGGTCGCGCAGGCCAAGCACGCAGGCGGCATAGTCCGCCTCGTTGCCCGCCAGCAGCGGCGCCCGCGCCCCTTCCTCGCAGCGCCAGCCATCGGCCCAGCGCTCCCAGCGGGTGATCCGCACCCGCTCCTGGAAGTTCGGCAGTTGCACCGCCAGCGAAAGGTCGGCGTTGAGCACGAAGGAGCCGCCGTCGAATACCCGCTCGTCCTGCCCGCCGAGCGGGTTGACGTAGGCGAGCGGCAGCCCGCTCTCCACCACCCGCGCCACGGCGACGTTCAGCCGTGCGTCCTGCACATCGCGCCGATAGGGCGAGGCAGCGGGGACGATGAGGATCTCGGCCCCCGTCTCCATCAGACACTCGGCCACGTCAGGCGAGGCGAGGTCCTCGCCCACCGGAACCCCTATGCGCACGCCGCGAAACGCCATCGGCCCCGGCATCGGGCCGGGGCTGAAGACACGCCGCTCGTCGAAGCCGCTCTCCGTGCCCGGCATCGCCTTGAAACGTGTGGCCGCCACCGCGCCGCCATCCAGCAGCAGGACGGCGTTGTAGAGCCGGTCGTCCTCGGCCCAGGGCGCGCCCACCAGCAGCGCCGGCCCGCCATCGGCGGTCTCAAGCGCCAGTTCGTCCACCGCCTGCCGGCAGGCCGCCTGGAAGGCGGGGCTCGGCAGCAGGTCCTGCGGCGCAGAGCCGGAGAGGAAGAGCTCGGTGAACACCACCAGTTCGGCCCCCTGCCCGCCCGCCAGCGCCCGCGCCTCGCGCACGCGCCGCAGATTGCCGGCGATGTCGCCGGCCACGGGGTTCATCTGGGCGAAGGCGATGAGCAGCTCGTCGGCGGGCGCTTGCGCGGATGAGGACGTGCTGGAAAGGGACGAGCTCGACATGGGCGTGATGTAGCCTTTCCCCTGCGGCGGCGGCAATTGCCGCCGCGTGGCGCGTTCAGTCCCAGTCCGTGCCCGGCACCCGCACGGCGGCGGTGCTGAAGCCGGCCTTGCGCACCGCCATGGGCAGCAGCCGCTCCAGCCCGTGCATCAGCGTGCCGTCATCGGGAATCGGCTCGGCGGGATAGTCCGCCCATTGCAGGTCGAGACCGAGATAGGGAGCCAGCGCCCCCGGCCGGACCGCGAACATGTTGCCGACGGGAAAGTCGACATAGGTGCCGGGTGGCTCGGTCAGCGCGAGGTCCTCGCGCAGTTCCTCGCAGATGCGGGCGTTGCGCGCCCAGTCCAGCAGATGCGTATCCTCGGGAAAGACCAGGCCCACTCTCGGCTGCGCCTCCATGTAGGCGAGCACGGCGTCGAGCATGGGATGGGCCCCGCCGATCAGGTTCTCCCACAGGAAATGGCGCCAGGGATCGCCGATGGCGCGGCGGCGGCCTTTCGTCTTCTTGCCGTGGACATGCAAGAAGACGTCGTAGCCTCCGAGCGTCAGGGCGTCGCGCAGTCCGGTCAGGAACGGGCCGACATCGCGCCCGACATTGGGAACGATGTCGATCCGCACCGCGGCCGGATAATCCGCCGTCATCGTCCGCAGCTCCGCCACCTTGGCCGGCGTGTCGGTGGTGAGGAACAGGTCCGGACGGGAAGCATTCGCCGCGATCCGGTCGAGCAGTTCCGGCAGCAGGTCGGGATAGAAGAAGTGGCCGTGCAGCGCGCTTTTCAGCCGGCTCGCGCGCTTTGCCGGCAGCGGCCCGAACACCGGGACGGCCCACGGCCCCGCCGGCCGGCCGCGCTCGATCCAGTGCGAGAGCGGATAGCGCCGCTGGTCGAAGCAGGCGACGGGATGATGCTCGGCATAGATCAGTGGGTGGAAGCCGGAATAGGGCCGGCGCAGCGGCGGCCGGTTGGGGTGGCGCTTCAGCAGCGCCTTGCGCCGCCAGTCGGCGATTAGCCGTTCCAGCTTCTGAACCACGGAGAGATCGCCCGGCGGGTCGTTCTCGCGCGGAATGTCGAGCACTTCCAGCCGCTCCGGCTCGGTGGACAGCACCAGCGACAGCTCGCCATCGAGTTCCGCACCGATCTCGCGACCGATGGCGAGCACCGCCGCGCCGCCCGCCCCCAGCGGGTCCTCGGCCGCCACCAGCCGGCGCCGCGCCGCAAAGCGCGGCAGGGC
>JAEYTJ010000280.1 GCA_023434095.1 Pseudomonadota bacterium
TGAGGATCAGCATTCCCATCAGCGCGCCCGCCATCATCGACATCTCGCGCATCGGCGCGACGAGGGTGAGCGGCGCACCGCTCCTCAGCGCGGCGAGGATGAGGATGTAGGACAGCGGGGAGAGCAGGCCGACGCCGACTGCGATCCACCAAAAGCTACGCATGCGCTTCAGCGCGCGGCGCGGGTTGGCAGCGATGAGCGGCAGGAGCAGGAAGAAGCGCAGCAGGTTCGAGAACCAGTCGAGGGCGACAGGGGCGATGCCGAGAGCCTTCACGGCATAGGCATCGACCACGGTATAGGAAGCGATCAGCCCGCCGGTGGCCGTGCCCCAGCCGATGCCGGCCTTGCCACCCGGCCGCCGAAAGGCCGACAGATCGCCGCGCGTGGCGATTAGGCCGATGCCGACGATGATGAGCACAAGCCCGGTAAGTCCCAGCCCGGCCAGCGGCTCGCCGAGAAGCAGCACCGCCGCAAAGGTCGACAGCATGGGGCCGGTGCCGCGCGCCACGGGATAGACGACCGACATGTCCGCCACCTGATAGCCGCGCTGCAGGCACAGGCTGTAGGCGAGGTGGATGAGGCCGCTCAGCAGCACGAAGGCGCCGCCCTGCCATGTCCAGTCGATGGCGTCCTCGGCCAGCAAATACAGCACCCAGGGCGCGTAGGCGACGCAGGCGACGAGATTATAGGCGAAGACGAACGCCGGCCCGACCGAGGCCGCGCGCTTGGCGAGCAGGTTCCAGGTGGCGTGGATGAAGGAGGCGAGGACGACGAGAAGCAACGAGGCAAGCGTCATTGAGATCCCCTTGGGCGCACACTGCGCCGGTTGATCTCGACGTCTCCTCCCCTGGGGTTTTGTCCCTTGGGTGCAGCCGCGGAACTCCCGCGGTCTCTGCAACGCTCGGTCCTGCGAGGGCGCTGCCCCCCGGATCCCTAGTTGCCACTCGGTCGATGAGCGGACGATAGCCGGAGGAGAGCCCGGCGATCAAGCGCCGGCGCATCACCAGGCCGGAGGCGGCGCCCTCGCTCTGCGCTGCCGCACCGCGCCGCTGTCCGCCGGCGCGACCTTCGAGAAAGCCATCCGCGATCAGGCGCGCACAGGGCACGCCGGACGGCGTCGTAGGCGCCGCGCGAACCTACTCCGCCAGGGCTTCTCGCTGACGGATGAGGTTGTCGAGGATTTCCTGCTGCTGCGCGATACGCTCGGCGGCGCGCTCTTCGTCGCCCGCACCGGAATACGCTGCCGCCTGTTCGGTGAGTTCCGACAAGTTCTGGCGCGCAATGGCAATGCGCTCGTCCAGCTCTATCAGTTCGCTTGCATCGGCCATCGTACCTACCTCACTGGCGACCACGGGTCGTCATTCAAAACAAGCGCAGTTCGGGTGCCTCTTCAAGAGGGCGCGCTGTCGATCTCATCGGTCGGCGCACCTCTGCCCACATAACGGATCGGCGTGGAGCCGGCGCGCCGGGTCCGGTGCGCGGCCGCTAGCTCTGGCCGAGAACCGTGCGGTACTCGGCCGTCAGGGCGTCGATCTCTTCAGCGCTGTAGGGCCATTCGCCATCGGTGACGCCCTGCCGGATTTCGTTGGCCAGGACGGGCCAGTAGCGCTGCACCAGTTCCGGGATGCGCGCGTCTTCGACGACATGGCGCAGGTCGCAGGCACACAGTTCGCGCGCCATTGTCTCCGTATCTTTCACGGCAACCCCTCAATCCGCTTTGCCGCAAAGGAGAGGAATCACGACATGTCCGTTAGCTAACGCCAAATGCGAAGCTGCAAATTAACCTGTGATAACCGGGGCGGCGCAGAGGTCCTTTTGATGGAAATCTCAGCTGGAGGGCACGCGCCGATAAGACGCGCTGACCGGCGTTTCGATCTGCTTGACTGAAGGAGGGGAAGGGTCAGCCGCCATCCTCTTCGGTGAAGGACCCGCGTTGCCGATCGAGGTGCGCCAGTTCGACGGCGATCAGATTCTCGTCGATGGATGCATGGCGGGTGCCGATGTCGTCGAGGCCGTGCTCCAGAAGCTCGTTCGCCAATCCCTTGCGCTCCACCTCGTCGGCCGTCTTGTAGTTCGACGTGCGGGCCGTGACGGTGAGCGAGGCGCTGATCGCGCGCAGGCCTTCGAGCAAGGCATCGTTGCGCCGGACAAACAGCGCCGCCTGCTGACGCGCCGGGACCATGTCGCCGATCATCTTGCGGAATCGCGTGCGCTCGTTGATGCCGTCATACGCCGACAGAATGAGGTCCGCGATCATCGCTCCCGTCAGCCCGCGTGCAATCTCGCTGCCGAGGAACCAGGCCGGAGCCCTCACGAGCTGGCGCATGGCGGACGGCGCAGCCCCGCGCTGGACGGCGAGAGACGCCGCAGCGGCCTCCAGCGCCGTGACGACGATCTTCTTGCTCAGGGATTTCGCGACGGTTCGCAGGCACTTGACCGTCCACTCGTCGCTGATTTCCAGCGTCATGACGGCGCCGTCCGTGCTGGACGCGGCGGCGAACAGCCCATGATACGCCCTGTCGATCTCCGCCAGGGCGCCGTCGATCTGTTCCTTGTGCGCGGCGAGGCGCTGGTAGAAGAGAGCGCAGTCGCTCGCCAGCTCGAACACGCGCTGCGCCCGGCGCTCATTGTCGGGAAAAACCACCGACTGGAATATCGTCATCGTCGAACCTCGCAAGTGCGGCATGCGGTGGCTGAAGGACCTTCAGTCGACATATTCGTCTTCGCTGACCCAGGCCCCGCGATCCCGGTCCAGACGCTGCAGGGCGAGGTGGGCCGTCTCGTCCGAAACCGAGGCGATGACGCTTTCCAGTTCCTCGACGTAGATATGGAGCAGTTCCCCCGCCTGCTCCGCCCGCTCGGCCTCGCCCGTCGATGTCTGCGCCATGCTTTTCGACACGGTGGCCGCATAGGCGCCGAGGCCCTTGAGCGCGTCGAGCAGGGCCAGGTTGGTCAGGACGGCGCGCTGCAGCTGGAGCCGCGCCGCGCCGAGCGACTTCATGAGGTCGCGAAGCTGGCTGCGGGCTGTTGCGCCGTTCATGGCGGCCGGCAGCAGCCCGTAGGTGTCCGACAGATCGACCGATTTCGACTGCCGGCGGGGAAAACCCTCCGGCAGGCCGAACAGGTTGACGAAGCTCGACAGGGCGTTGCCGCCCGAACCGAGAACGGCGGCGAGAAACGCCGCGTTAAGCGAGGAGGACGCGGCGGTCGCCAGCGGAACGGCGAGCCGGGGCACCGTCACCAGCCACTCGCCGGCGGGCGCGAGGCCGAGCCGCTCCACTTCCGCCTTCGTCTGCGACGAGCCCAGATTGCCGAACGTGGCGGCGAGGTCGGCAAAGGCGGTGTCCAGCGCCGCCCGCTGGCGGCCGAGCTGGGCGGTCAGCGTCTCGCAGTCATTGTAGAGCTGTGTGGCCCGTTCCCGGCGCTTTTCATTGTCGGGATAGAGCAGATCGTCAAGCCACCCCATGATGCGTCTCCTATGACCGGTCAGGCGACGGACTGGCTATCGTGAAGGGCGGCGACGACCGCCTCTTCGATCGAGGCCTGCTCGACCGACATGTCGGCCGTGGCGTCCTCGGCGGTCCAGGCGTTGCGATCCTTGTCGAGAAGGGTCAGTTCGGCGAGAACTTTGGCATTGTCGATCTCGGCGATCGACGCCCTGGTTTCCTCGACGAAGGCCTGGGTGAACTCCGTCAGGGTCGCCTGCTTTTCCGCGTCCGTGAGCCCCGCGCGGCGCGCCAGGAACCGCTCCTGGGCGGCATAGGCGGACGACATTCCCTGCAGCGAGCTGATGAGCGTCTGGTTGACCATGATGGCGCGCTTCAGCCGGAACCGGGGCGTGGCAAGGCTGGAGATGGCCTCCTGCAGCTTGCTGCGCTGGTTGGCGCCGTCGAGCGCGTCAATGCCCAGTTGCAGAACGAGGGTGGCGACGGCGCCGCTGGCCAGGCCGCCGCCGAACTTTCCGATCTTGAACCAGTTCGGAAAACGGAAAAGCCTGTTGAACGCGGCTTCGCCGATCCGCCCTTCGGCCAGCAGGTGCCGCACATAGGCCTGCTCGATCGCGCGCTCGACCAGTACCGTGGTGGTGATGCCCGCCACCGCCGGGACGGCCTCGAAGACCCAGCTTCGCGCCAGCCGGATTTCGACGCGCGGGACCTCGCCGCCGCCGGCCGCCTTGAAGGCCTTGCGGAAGGTCTCGTCGACCTTGCCGATCGCCTCGTCGATGGCGGCCTTCTTCTGGCTCAGCTCGCTGGAGAACATGGCGCAGTCATTGGCCAGCTGCCCGGCGCGCGAGGCCCGGTTCGGATTGTCGGGATACAGGGCGTTCTCGAGCATGACGTTCCCTCGAATGGTCCGGATTCTGTGTCTGGAAGGCTTTCCGTCACTCGTGCGCCGGGTTCACCCCGACGCAGCAGATGCAGAAGCTCAGGGCGAGATAGGGCTGCGCATTGTCGTGCCCGGCATTGCCGCCGGCCGGAGCGATGCTGTCGGGATGGAGCGACTTCGCCGGATTCCTGGTCTTGGCGAAGTTCTCGGCCACCATCGGGTTGGCCGTCGCTCCCTGCGTGACCATCACGCGCGAGATCCACGCGCGCGGGGAGGGGGCGGAGGTCATCTTGTCGATGCCCGCGGAATAGCCATGCAGGACATGATCGTGCGGGGGCATGTTCGCGACGTCGAGACGAACCGCCTTCTGCCCGACCTTGACGCCCAGAGTGCGCGCCGTTCCTCCGGGCCGCGTGCCGGCCCCCATCGGAAACTGGCCGCCAAAGCTTGGCAACGCAAAGGTCAATGACTTGCCGCCGAAAGTATAGCCGATGACCGCGAAAAGCTCGGGATAGCGCTTCGTCTGAAGAACCTGCCCGTGGCAGGGAAGCCAGAATTCGGGGGTGCGCTCATAGCTGAAGAGGCGGATCTCACCGGTAAATGCGTTTGAATCCATGACAGGCCCCAGAGATCGAACCCCGCTCAGGCGCGGATGGGAAAGAGACCGACGCAGCAGATGATGAAATGCACGGGGAGAGAGCGCATGACGTTGGTGTGCGCACGCACGCCGCTCAATGTGCCGCCGGACATGCCGATGCTTTCGCGGTGCAGCGTCCGCAGGGTGCTGCCTCGCGTGTCGTCCACATAGGCGGAGGCCTTCAGCCCCGCCGCGGAACCGGCCTTCATGGTGGCGGTGGCGTGGATCAGCGTCGGCCCGGGCACATTGCTCGTCGCCGCCTCCGCCGTCGCCATCAGCGCGTGCGTATGGGCGGGAACATGCGCCGCCGTCAGCACGACGTCGTCCTCGCCGCCCTTCTCGGCAAAGACACGCTGCGACAGGCCCGGCCCGTGCCCCTGATGGACGGGCACGCGTCCGCGCAGATCCGGCAGGCCGAATGTCGTGCGTCCGTCGCCGCCCCACCGGGCACCGATCGCGCCGGCGAGAGCCTGATAGTTGCCGACGTTCAGCAGCTGTCCCTCGCAGAACAACCAGTTCTTTGGCGGGCTCTTTCCTGCGAAGAGGCGGATTTCTCCAATATAGGAGTCTTCCGGTCCGGATGGCTCGAACATGATGGCGTCCGTTATGTGTCAGGCCCAGACGGGCGTCGCCCCGCTGACGCAGATGCAGAAGTTCAGCACCAGGAAGGGCTGCATGTTGTCGTGCGCGCCTCCCTGGGAGCCGGCCGCCGAGTCGATCGACCCAGGGGCGAGGCTGACCAGCGGATTCTTGGGCGGGCCATAGAGATAGGGCTGGTTCGGGGGAACCCGTCCGTCGTCATTGACCTGGCCGATGACCGCATTGTCGGGGTTGCCCGTTCCGTGCTGCGGATTTCCCGTGTTGGTCGACGGGTCGACTTCAAGCTGATGGTAATGACGGGGCAGTTCGTTCGGTGTCAGCGTGACGGTTTCCGAGCCGCCTGTGGCCCCTGCAATATGGCAGATCTTGTCTTCATCATTGTCACCGGCGCCGAATGGCACGCGGCCGCGCAAATCAGGAATGAGAAAGCTTTGTCCGCCGTCGGCTTTTCCATAGGAATAGCCGATCACTGAGAACAGCTCGCTGTATTTTGTGACAGACAGCTTGGAGCCATCGGCCTTGAGCCATTCCTTTGGTGCAAAATCATACGCGAATAGACGAATCTCGCCGACATAATATGAGGACATGCATCACACTTTGATCAAATTTAGTGCTCAAAGTCGGAACGAAGACGATGATGGTAGAATTTTTCGTTTGATGCAACCCAGTTGTTCGCTGAGTTTTATTACAGAATATTACTTTTAGGATAGTTCTACCGAAGTTTCTGCGTATTAATGGCCTGATGGTATTCTCTTCTCATTGCAACAGGGCACGCGGGAAGCGAAGATACCTCATGCAACGAAGAGGTCTTGGCTATGAGTCTGGAGCGAGGCGTCCCCCATTCCGATGTGTCCGGCGGCACGGCTGAAAAATCCGCCCAACCCGTCCGGAAGCCGTGGGCGGTGCCGACCCTGGAGGTCATGCCGGCCGCCAGCGCCGAATTGGGCGGAAGCAACGCGCCGGACGGCGACGAGACATCATGAAGGCCGACGCCGAAGCGCCAGGTTGAAGTGAACCGTCCGTGGATTTCTGGACGCCTTCTTCCCCGGCTTTGTGGAGGCCCCGATGGGCAAATCACACATCAAGCGCGACCCGGTCGTCAGCTCATCGAGCGGGGCTATCCGGTTGCGGAGTCCTTCATAGGCTGCAGCAAATTCGTCGCTCTCTAGGCGTAGCTGGTTGAGCGGGAAAGCTCCCTCCATGCGCTGATTTCGTCGTGCATGCGGTCGAGTTTCTGTTCGACCAGCCCCAGAGCGTCCTCGCCGAGGAACAGCCGCGCCGGCGGGTTCTCGGCATCGACCAGAGCGAGCAATGCCTGCGCAGCCTTGGCCGGGTCGCCGGGCTGATTGCCGCTCTTGGCCTGTCGCGCGGCGCGGATCGGGTCCATCACCGCGTCATAGTCAGCGATGCTACGCGGTGTGCGCTCCATCGAGCGGCCGGCCCAATCGGTGCGGAATTGGCCGGGCGCGAGCGCGGTCACCCGAATTCCGAAGCGCGCCACTTCCTTGCCGAGCGCCTCGGACAGGCCTTCAAGCGCGAACTTGCTGCCGCAATAGAAGCTTATCCCCGGCATGGTGATGAAACCTCCCATGGAGGTGACGTTGATGATATGGCCGCGCCGCCGCTCGCGCATGCCTGGCAGCACCGCCTGCATCATCGCGACGGGCCCGAAGACGTTGGCGGCGAATTGGCGCTGAAGATCGTCCATGGACGATTCCTCCAGCACGCCCTCATGGCCATAGCCTGCATTGTTCACCAGCACGTCGATCGGGCCGGCCTGCCGTCCGGCTTCGGCGACAGCCGCGGGGATCGTGTCGAATTCCGTCACATCCAGCGTCACCGGGTGAGCGCGACCGGGCGCGAGCGCTGCGAAGGCCTCGGCGTCACCCTGCCGGCGCACGGTGCCGATTACATAGTTTCCCGCCTCAAGCGCGCCGAGGGCGAAGGCTCGTCCCAGGCCGGAACTGACGCCTGTGATGAGAAATGTCCTGAAGGTGGATGCCATGGTATAGCTCACGGTCATGATTGAAACTATATCATGATATAGATAGGGCGATGGCAGGAAACAAGGCCCAGGCCGTTCCGGCCGCCGCGCGCGGCGAGCCGGTTCGCCAGCGCGTGTTGGATGCGGCGGAGCGGCTGTTGCGCCGGGGCAATGCCGATTTCTCGATGCGCGACCTCGCCACCGAAGCCGGGGTGAGTTTCGCGACGCCGTTCAATCAGTTCGGCAGCAAGGCGGCGATCATGCACGCCCTGTCGGGGCGCCGGATCGATATGATGGCCAAGCGCTTTACCGAAATGTCGCCGCCGGCCGATGCCGCCGGCAGGGTGCTGCTGGCGATCGACACGGCCGTCGAGGTGATGCTGGAGGAGCCGGAGATAAACCGGGTTGTGATGGGTTGGATCGGCACGGCCGGTTCGTCCCCCGGAAAGGTCCTGGCGCACTCCACGACCTTATGGTCGCTGGCGCTGGGAGCCGGCGAAGGCTTGATCGGGGCGGGCAGGGAGCGCGCGCTGCGCTGTCTGCCGGAACAGCTCGCCTTTGCCTTTCGCGGGGTTCTGTCGTTCTGGACCGCCGGCGAAGTGCGGGATGAGCAGCTTGCCTCGCAGGCGCGCGACATGGCGAAGACATTGCTTCTCGGATTTTCCGAACGGCCGCATATCAGCGATTCCGCTCTCTAGGCTGCCGTCCGGCCGCCAAGGAAGACTTTACGTCGGGCACGACCGAGCTGCAGCGCGGCGGCGAGACCGGCAAAGCTGCGGCCGATGATGATGACGTCATCCATGGGGATGGGACCCTTTTACTCGTCTGGCTTTAGATCGAGAGGAGCCGGAGCGGCCTGCGCTGTGATGCTCCCCGCCGCGGCCTGCAAGAACCGTCTCGACATCTCCTTGTCGTTGACGGCGCGCGCCAGCAGCACGGCCCCCACCATGGTAGAGAGAACGGCCATCGCCTTGCTTTCCGCCTCGCCGCGATCCTCCCCGCCGATCCAGCCGGCGACCAGGGCGAGATGCTCCTTGAAGCCGGCCTCAAAGGAAGCGCGCACCTCCGGCCCCTGCCGGGCCGCGTCCGAACCGAGAGCGACGACCGGACAGCCATCCGACCTTTGGGCGCAATGACCCTCGCTAAGATAGAAGTCGAGTGCGGCGGCGAGCGGATTGTCGGGCTTGGCGGCGGCGGCCGCGGACCAGCGGGCCAGCGCCTCGTCCAACGCACGGCGGGACGCCTGCGCGACCAGATCCTCCTTGGAGTCGAACTGCTTGTAGAAGGCGCCCTGGGTCATGCCGGCGCCCGCCATCAGGTCTTTCAGGCCGATGCCGTCGAAGCCGTGCTCCCGGAAAAGACGGCTCGCCACATTGATCACCGTGTTCCGATTTTCCTCCGCCTGAACCCGACTGACCCGCATCGGCGACCTCCTGAAATTAGATTGCGTTCGACTTCTATATTCGATATAGCGGTCAAGTGCAATCTAAATTGACAGGGCAAAGGCGATGAAGAAGCCCATTCTGGTGATGGCTGGCGGCCTGATCGCGATGGCCGGGGTCGGCGCTGTGGCCGCGCTTGCGCTTTCCTCGCCCGACGCAGGGATGGTGAGCGATCCCCGGCAGAAGGCTCCTCTGGTTCGCGTCGCGACAGCGGCTCCCGCGACGGGCGTCGAGCGTGGCTTTACCGGGCTCATCGAGGCGCGGGTGCAGAGCAATCTCGGCTTCCGGGTGCCCGGCAAGATCGTCGAGCGGCTGGTCGATGTCGGCCAGCAGGTGAAAGCCGGCCAGCCCCTGATGCGGATCGACGACACCGATCTACGCCTCGCCCTGACCGCCAGGCGCAACGCCGTCGCCGCCGCGCGCGCGGTGCTGGTTCAGGCAAGCGCGGACGAGAAGAGGTACGCCGCGCTCGTGAAGGGTGGCCTCGCCGCGACCCCCCAGCGTTACGAACAGGCGAAGGCCGCTTTGGACACGGCGCAGGCTCAGCTCGAGGTGGCCGAAGCGGAATCCGATGTCGCCGCGAATGAAGCGACCTACTCCACGCTGACGGCCGGCGCCGACGGCACCGTCGTCGCCACGCTGGGCGAACCCGGCCAGGTCGTCGCCGCCGGCCAGACGGTGGTTCAACTGGCCCATGCCGGGCCGCGCGAAGCCGTGGTGGCGCTTCCCGAAACGATCCGTCCGGCCCTGGGGTCGCAGGCCAGAGCCAGCGTCTACGGCAGCAATACCGAGCCCAGCACGGCCCGCCTGCGGCAGATGTCCGACGCGGCCGATGTCCAGACGCGCACCTATGAGGCGCGCTACGTGCTCGACGGCCCCGCCGCTTCGGCGCCGCTCGGCTCGACCGTCACCATCACCATCGCCAGTGGCGCGGACCAAACAGCCGTGACCGTCCCCGTCGGCGCGGTGCTGGACGATGGCGCGCGCACCGGCGTGTGGGAGCTCGAACGCACCTCGTCCACCGTGCGCTTCGTCCCCGTCCAGATCAAACGGCTCGGCGGGGAAGAGGCCATCGTCACAGGCGTCGCGCCCGGCGCGGAAGTCGTGGCGCTGGGCGCCCATCTGCTGAAGGACGGCGCAGTCGTGAGAACGTCGGCCGTGGTCGAGGGGGCGGCTCAATGAGTTTCAATCTCTCGGCGCTCGCGGTGCGCGAACGGGCGGTCACGCTGTTCTTCATCGTTCTTCTGGCGGCCGCGGGCGTTTACGCCTTCGTCAAGCTCGGACGGGCGGAAGACCCGTCCTTCACTATCAAGACGCTGACGGTCACCGTGGCGTGGCCGGGCGCCACCGCCCGCGAGATGCAGGACCTCGTCGCCGAGCCGCTGGAGAAGCGTATCCAGGAGCTGACCTGGTATGACCGGGTCGAGACCATCGCGCGTCCCGGCTTCGCCTTTCTGACGGTGACGCTGAAGGACAACACGCCCCCCTCGGCGGTCGAGGAGGAGTTCTATCAGGCGCGCAAGAAGCTGGGCGACGAGGCGCGCAACCTCCCGCCCGGCGTGCTCGGGCCCTTCGTCAATGACGAGTTCTCCGACGTCAGCTTCGCCCTCTACGCCCTGAAGGCCAGGGGCATGCCCATGCGCGAGCTGGCGCGGCAGGCGGAAGTCATACGGCAGGACCTCCTGCATGTCCCCGGCGTCAAGAAGATCAACATTCTGGGCGAGCGGCCCGAGCAGATCTTCGTCGAGTTCTCCTACGCCAAGCTGGCGACGCTCGGCGTGTCGGCGCAGGACATCGCCAGCGCGCTCCAGCGGCAGAACACCGTGACCCCCGCCGGCTCCATCGACACGCGCGGCCCGCAGGTCTTCCTCCGCTTCGACGGGGCCTATGACAGCATCGAGGCTATCGCCAGCACGCCGATCGTGGCCGGGGGGCGGACCCTGAAGCTCTCCGATGTCGCCGAGGTGCGGCGCGGCTATCAGGACCCGGAAACCTACATCATCCGCCATGATGGCGAGCCTGCCATCATGCTCGCCGTGGTGATGCAGCAGGGCTGGAACGGGCTGGAGCTCGGCAAGGCGTTGGAGGCGCGCTCCAACGCGATCGCCGCCACGCTGCCGCTCGGCATGACGCTCGCCAAGGTCAGCGACCAGGCGGTGAACATCGACGCCGCCGTCGGCGAGTTCATGCTGAAATTCGTCATGGCCCTTGGCGTCGTCTTGTTCGTGAGCCTGGTCGCGCTCGGCTGGCGCGTCGGCATCGTCGTGGCACTCGCCGTGCCGCTGACGCTGGCCGTGGTCTTCCTCATCATGCTGGAGACCGGCCGCTTCTTCGACCGCATCACGCTGGGCGCGCTGATCCTGGCGCTCGGCCTGCTGGTCGACGACGCGATCATCGCCATCGAGGTGATGGTGGTGAAGATGGAGGAGGGCATGGACCGCATCAGGGCGGCCGCCTATGCCTGGAGCCACACGGCGGCGCCGATGCTCTCCGGCACGCTGGTGACCATCATCGGCCTGATGCCGGTCGGCTTCGCCGCCTCCGCCGCCGGCGAATATGCCGGCAACATCTTCTGGGTGGTCGGCTTCGCGCTGATCGTCTCGTGGATCGTGGCCGTGGTCTTCACGCCCTATCTCGGCGTCAAGATGCTGCCGGACATCAAGCCGGTCGCGGGTGGCCATCACGCCATCTACAACACGCCGAACTACCGGCGCCTGCGCGCGGTGATCCAATTCACCGTGCGGCACAAGTTCCTGACCTGCACCGTGGTGGGCGTCGCCATGGTCCTCTCCGTGATGGGCATGGGAGCGGTCAAGCAGCAGTTCTTCCCGACCTCGGATCGCCCCGAAGTCCTGGTGGAGGTGCGCATGCCGGAAGGCACCAGCATCGAAGCCACGACGGCCGCCGTCGAGAAGGTGGAGCGCTGGCTGCAGGAGCAGCCCGAGGCGAAGATCGTCACCAGCTATATCGGCCAGGGCGCGCCGCGCTTCTTCTTCGCCATGGCGCCGGAGCTGCCGGACCCGTCCTTCGCCAAGATCGTGGTGCTGACGCCCGATGCGGCCGCCCGCGAGGCGTTGAAGCACGATCTGCGCGCGGCCATCGCCGAGGGGCTCGCCCCCGAAGCCTTCGTCCGGGTCACGCAACTCGTCTTCGGCCCCTACACGCCCTTCCCGGTCGAATTCCGCATCATGGGCCCCGATCCGGAGGAACTGTATCGCATCTCCGAAAAGGCCCTTGCCCTTATGGGCGGCGTGCCGGACGTACGGCAGGCCAATCGCGACTGGGGCAACCGCGCGCCCGTGCTGCGCTTCGTTCCCGACCAGGACCGTCTCAACCTGATCGGCCTGTCGCCCACCGAGGCCGCCCAGCAGATGCAATTGCTGCTCACCGGCATTCCCGTCACGCAGGTGCGCGAGAACATCCGCAACGTGCCCGTCGTGGCGCGCAGTGCCGGCGACAACCGGCTCGATCCGGCGCGGCTTGCCGACTTCTCGCTGATGAGCCGGGACGGCCGACAGGTCCCGCTCGATCAGATCGGGCGCTCCGAGATCCGGTTCGAGGAGCCGATCCTGAAGCGCCGCGACCGCACGCCGGTCGTCACGGTCCGTGCCGATGTCAACGAGGCCACGCAGCCGCCGGAGGTCTCCCAACAGGTGATGCAGGCGCTCCAGCCGCTGATCGCCTCGCTCCCTGTCGGCTACCGCATCGAGATGGCCGGGAATATCGAGGAGTCCCTCAAGGCCAATGTCGCGCTGGTCAAGATCTTCCCTCTGATGATCGCCGCGATGCTCATCGTCATCATCCTGCAGGTCCGCAGCCTTTCGACGATGACCATGGTGATGATGACGGCTCCGCTCGGCCTCGCCGGCGTGGTGCCGACCTTGCTGCTGTTCAACCAACCCTTCGGCTTCAACGCCATTCTCGGGCTGATCGGCCTTGCCGGCATCCTGATGCGCAACACGCTGATCCTGACCGAGCAGATCAAGGAGAACAAGGCGTCCGGCCTCGACGATTACCATGCCGTCATCGAGGCGACCGTGCAGCGGACGCGGCCGGTGATCCTCACCGCGCTGGCGGCCGTGCTGGCCTTCATCCCGCTGACCCACTCCGTGTTCTGGGGATCGATGGCCTACACGCTGATCGGCGGCACGGCGGTCGGAACGGTGATGATCCTGCTGTTCCTCCCCGCGCTCTATGCCGCCTGGTTCCGCATCACGGCGACGCCCGATCAGGCTCCCGCGGACATCGCCCACGCCCACATGACGCAACCGGTCCTGGCCGCCGAATAAGAAGCCCCGGTCCCTTCGAGAAGGGGCTGAGGAAGACGTTCGGCCTCAGCTGACGCGTGCTCGTGCCTGCGGCAGACGTCGGCGGTCTTCGCGCCCGCTTCCTGCTCCTTCGGAATCCCGATGATCTGTTCCTCCGTGAACCGTGAGGCTCGTATCGTCCGTCTTCATGAACGACGGGCTCTGCCTAAATCTGCAGAAGGATCAGGGGTTCAGGTCAGTTCTCATCCAGTGTCACCTTCTGACGACGAACACCGGCAGACCATCCTGTGGATCCTGAAGGATGGACGCCTCTATCGAGAATACGTCCCGTAAAGGGGCGGGTTGGATAACGTCGACCGCTGAACCGCTTGCAATGATCCTGCCCTCCTTCAGCAGGCAGATGTGATCGGCAAAGCGGGCAGCTTGGTTGATGTCATGCAGGACCGCGACGATCGTCTTTCCCTGTTCGTGCACGAGTCGGCGGAGCAGATCGAGAATGTCGAGCTGGTGGGCGATGTCGAGATAGGTGGTGGGCTCGTCGAGCAGCAGGATATCGGCGGACTGGGCAAGCGTCATCGCGATCCAGGCGCGCTGGCGCTGACCGCCTGACAGAGCGCCTAGGGGCCTCGCCGCGAGATCGTCAATGTCGGTCAACCGCATGGCATCATTGCTGATCACCTGATCCTGCGGGCCCCAGCGCGCGAACAGGCGTCGATGAGGGTAGCGGCCCTGCGCGACAAGATCCGCCACGGCAATGTCGTCCAGGGCGCGAGGCGTCTGCGGAAGAAGGCTCAGATTTTGCGCAAGCTGCCGGCGCGATAAGGCGCGAATTGCATGACCGTCCAGGGTCACTTCGCCGGCGCGCAGGGCAGTGAGACCGGCAAGCGCACGCAGCAGGGTCGATTTACCGCTGCCATTTGGGCCGAGGAGGGCGGTGAACTGGCCTGGTGGAATGTGGAGTGTGAGATCATGCAGCACAGGGCGGGTGCGATATCCGACGCTGATCGCATGCGCTTGGAGGCGAGCCGTCCCGGCCATTTCAGTCATGGCTTTGTTTCCGAAGGAGAAATCCAAGAAAGGGAACGCCGATCAGCGGCGTCAGGATGCCGGCGGGGAGCATCAGGGCCCGCGCCAGAATGTCCGCGACGAGCAGCAGCGCCGCACCATAAAGCGCAGTCATTGGAATGAGATAGCGCGCTTGCGCGGAGAGGCGGGCGAGGTGTGGGGCGATAAGGCCGATGAAGGCGATCGGGCCGGCCATGGCGACGGCGGCGCCGGCGAGCAGGGTACACAGCAAGATCAGCGTTCCCCGGATCAGCTGGAGGCGCATGCCCAAGCCCAGCAGAGTGTCATCATCAAAGGCCATCAGCCCGAGTTCGCGCGCGAGCAACCAGGTTCCTGCCAGTGCCGGAGCGGCCCAGGCCAGGAGAAGGAAAACCCTTGTCCAGTCAGACCCATAGAGGCTGCCCGCCATCCAGCTCATGGCGCGCTGGACCTCGCTCACCTGGCCGAAGGCGGTGATGAAGGCGATGCCCGCTCCGGTGAGCGCCGACACGCCGATGCCGATCAGGATGAGCCGGATGGAGGAGGTGCCGCCCCGCCACGACAGCGCGTAGATCGCGCCCGCGGCTAGGGCCGCGCCGGCGAAACCGGCGACGGGAAGCCACTGGCCAGTCGGTGCAGTGAGGTGGACGATGAGGATCATGACGGCCAGTCCGGCGCCGCCATTGATGCCGAGCAACCCCGGCTCGGCGAGCGGGTTGCGCATGACCGCCTGGGTTATCGCCCCCGCCACCCCGAGGCAGGCGCCGACGAGGAGCGCCGCGACAAGACGCGGGGCGCGCAGCGAGCCCACGACCATCGCCGCCACCGGATCGCCCGACAACCATGCCGCGATATCGCCCGGCGCCAGACCGCCATCGCCCCAGGAGAGGGCAAGCCATGCCAGCGGCAGAAGGATCACGACCGGCAGCGCCACGGCCCTCATCGCAGGTTCCATCCCTGCCGGCGCACCAGCGCGATGAAGACCGGGCCCCCCACCAGGGCCAGCGTCACGCCCACGGGTATGTCGACGCCGGACAGTGCCCTCAGTGCGGTATCGGCAAGCACGACCAGTCCGGCACCGAGCGGCGCGCTGTAGGCGACGATCCAGCGATAATCGGCCCCGACCAGCAGCCGGGCCATATGGGGCACCACGAGCCCGACGAAACCGACAGGACCCGCCAGCGCCACGGCGGCGCCTGCCAGCAGGACGACGAGGGCGGCGCTGACCGCGCGCCAGAGACCAGGGCTCTGGCCGAGCGTGCGCGAGAGGTCACTGCCGAGGCTCAAGGTCATGATCGGGCCGCTCGCCAGCACGGCACCGGCCAGTCCGGCGAGGCCCCAGGGACCGATGGCGAGGATGGCGCTCATGGGGCGCCCGCTCAGGCTGCCGACGGACCAGAGGCGGACATTGTCCAGCGTGGTCTGGTCCCGCAGCAGGATCACGGTGGTGAGCGAGGCAAGGAAAGCGGTCAACACCGCGCCGGCAAGGGCGAGCTTGAGCGGGGTTGCCCCACCCCGTCCGGCCGACCCCAGAGCGTACACTGCGACCGCCGCAGCGCCGGCGCCGAGAAAGGCGAACCACATGAGCGTGCCGGCGCCGTCGACGCCCGCGATCGCGATCGCCAGCACCACCGCGAAGGCCGCGCCGGCATTGATGCCGAGAAGACCGGGCGAGGCGAGGGGGTTGGCGGTGACGGCCTGCATGATGGCTCCGGCGACCGCCAGTTGCGCACCCACCAGCAGGCCCGCCAGAACGCGCGGCAGGCGTACGTCCCAGAGGATGACGTGCTCGCGCGACGCATCGAACTCGATCACGGCCGCTACGAGCCGGTCGAGCGGAATGGCGGCATGGCCGACATTCAGCGCCCATAGCGCGATCACCGGCAGGACCGAGACGGCCACGGCCAGACCGATGCCGCGCAGGCTCCGGCCCGGTCCGTCGCGGCGGACGGGAAGCGCGTGGTCAGGCATCGTCATGGCCGGGCGATGATGAGGCGCTCGACATCATCCAGCACGCGATGCGCCGAACCGACGCCGCTGAACTCCATCCAGACGGCTGGATCGAGGCGGTGCACCCGCCCTGCCTTCACGGCCGGCAGCATCTGCCAGAGCGGATTGGCTAGCACCTCCTCGTGCCGGCCGCTGGTGGCGGAGTTGTTCACGCCGCCGACGATGTAGAGCAGGGTATCGCCGTCGAGCCCGGCAAGGGCTTCCCAGTCCGGGCGCTTGAGCGTTTCCTCCCCCTTTGTCGTCTCATAGGCCGAGCGCCGCACGCCGACATCCCGCAGCACCGCGAAGGGGCCATAGGCCTTGGGACCGTCGAGATAGACCTGAAAGTCCCAGGGCGTTATGCGCAGGATCGAGACGGTGCGGTCCGGCACGCGGGATTTCAGGGCGGCGACGCGCGTCCTGTAGCCATCGAGCAGTTGCTCGCCCCGCGCCTGCCGGCCGCCGACCTCGGCGACGAGCCGCAGATAGTCCTGCCAGTCGTCGGCGCTGATCAGCACCGTTGGCGCGAGCTGGGACAGCAAGGGATAGGCGCGGTCCGCCTGAGCCGTGCCGAGGATGAGATCGGGCCTCAAGGCCGCGATGCGCTCGATGCTGGGCTCCATGAAGCTGCCGAGATCCGTGACGCCGCCTGCAAGGGCCTTTTCGCGCAGGGTTTTGTCGCTCATCACGGCAAGTGGCGCTCCCAGAAGCGGAAGCTCAAGCTCCAGTCCCATGCCCAGGCTGAACGTCGGGTCGAGCACCACGATGCGCCGGGGATCGGTCGGCACGCAGACCGGGGAATGCAGGACGTCCTTGGAGGCGATCACGCGCCCCTCGCACGCCCATCCCGGTGCACCGAGGGCGCCAATGACAGTGAGGCTGAACATGAAAACCGTCAGCGTACGAACCATGCGTCACCCCTGTGGAGATTGCACGGCTGGCGCGGGGGGCGCCGCCCGGTCTCCGGGAACGGGCGGCAGGCCCAGTTCGGCACGCATCCGCGCCTCGATCCGCCGTCGCCGGTCCTCGGGCTTGACCAGCACGCAGCTGGTGCAGAGCGAGCCGCCCGGTGCGGTGTAGAAGCGGCAGCAGCCGCCACGGGCGCGGAAGGTGCGGCGGGCAAGCAGCTGGCGCGGCGGAGCGTCGGCGATGATTTCGACGTCGAAGAAATGCAGCTGCCGGTTGGCAAGCGGCGAACCGGCCCGCATCAGCGCCGCCATGACATCCGCCTTCGCGGTGGCCTCGCAGCCGAGAAGCCGGCCCGCTTCCAGGAACCGCATGGCCACCGCATCGCCGACCAGCCGCCACAGGGCGCGGGCGGGAAGGCCGGTGCGTGCGTGGAGGCTTTCGATCAGCGGCGCCATATGGGCTTCGAGGGCGCGGCCGAGGGCGTCGCACAGCCCGGCATGATCGACCGCTTGCACCCGC
>JAEYTJ010000316.1 GCA_023434095.1 Pseudomonadota bacterium
GGCCCCTTCATCTTGAAGCCCATCGCCCCGCGTGTCTGGTCCCCCGTGCCGGGCGGCTCGATCTTGATGACGTCGGCGCCGAGATCGCCGAGCAGCATGCAGCTATAGGGGCCGGCCATCACCTGGCTGACATCGAGCACCCGCACGCCGGTGAGCGGGAGGGGGCGGGCCTTCGGCGCGCCTTCCGCCGCCGGCGGGGCGGACGCCCGTGCCTGATCCAGAACATCGCTCATGGTGAGCCTCTCTTTCCGATGCGTTCCTGATATAAAATCAATAATTACGGATAGTGCGCTGCCGATTGCGATCGGACACCGTCGGTTCAGCCGTCCTGAGGACCGGGCGTGCGTCCGCCTTGGGGGGAGGGGGCTTCCGTTCCGGCACGCGTGCGTTCGATGAAGGCGCGGGCGATGCCGGCGGTGGTGCCGGTGACGTGGCGTTCCATCAGCGCGCCGAGGCGCGGCGCGTCGCGCGCCTCCAGCGCCTCGATCATCGCCTTGTGCTCCTCCACCGCCGCCGCCCAGTGGTAGCGGCTCTTGCGCACCACGAAGCGGCAGGCATGGATGCGGGTGAGGATCTGCTGGTAATAGGCGGACAGGGTCGCATTGCCCGCGATTTCGAAGAAGGCTTCGTGAATCCGCCGGTTGTGGCGCAGATACTCCGCCTCCTCGTCCTTCTCGAAATGCCCCATCATGGCGTCGTGCAGGGTGCGCACGCGGGCGATATCTTCATCGGAGGCGCGAGCGCAGGCGAGTAAGCCGGCCAGCCGTTCCAGTGAGGCCATGATTGGGAAAAGCTCCTCGATCTGCTCCTCGGTGATGCGGGCGACGATGGCGCCGCGATGCGGCAGGATCTGCAGCACGCCCTCCGCCGCCAGCACCTTCAACGCCTCGCGGATCGGGGTGCGCGAGACGCCGAAGCGCTCGCAGAGCTGTTCCTCCGGCACCTTCTCGCCCGGCCGCAGCTCGCCCTGTAGGATCATCTCGCGCAGCGGGGCGACCAGCGATTCGTGCAGGGAATGACGGATGAGCGGCGAGGAGGGCATGCGATGTTCCCGGCAGGTTCTGCCCGTCAGCCTAGCGCGTCGACCGGTTTGCATCAATAATTATAGATGCGGACGACGCGAGCGGGAGCTATCGCATGCCCGCCGCGCGCTGCAGCGGCCGCTCGATGGTATCGGGCGTGGTGCGCCGGTCGAAGGCTGCCTGCGCGGCGGCGATCTCGGCAAGGTTGGCCTCCACCCATTGGCCGAGCGCGATCACCGGCCCGCGTAGGGAATGGCCGAGCGGTGTGAGCTCGTAATCCACGCGCGGGGGAATGGTGGGGTAGACGGTGCGCGAGACCAGCCCGTCGCGCTCCAGCCCGCGCAGGGTGAGGGTGAGCATACGCTGGGAGATGCCGTCGACCATGCGCTTCATCTCGTTGAAGCGGCGGGGGCCGCCGGCCAGCAGCATGACGATGAGCACGCTCCACTTGTCGCCGACGCGCGCCAGCACGCGGCTGACCGCAAGGCAGCCCTCGGTATGGAAAGGGGGATGTTCCTCAGTCACTTCCGTGTGCCTCAGGGTGAGTGATGTGCGTTCTTGCGCAGCCTATGGACAGGCACCTAATTAGTCCAGGTCACAAATCGTAACCGGCTAACAGCGGTCCCGCCATGCCCAGCAAAACCCTTCTCCATCTCGATTCCTCCATCCTCGGCGACCATTCGGTGAGCCGGCAGGTCAGCGCCGCCATCGTCGCGCGCCTGACTGCCGCCGACCCCTCGCTCACCATTGTCTATCGCGATCTCGCCGCCGATCCGCTGCCGCACGCCACCCCCGCCTCGATGCCGGCCGACCATCCGCTGTCCGGCGGCAAGGGCGACGCGGCGAGCCAGCAGGCGCTGGACGAGTTCCTCGCCGCCGACATCGTGGTGGTGGGCGCGCCGATGTACAATTTTTCCGTTCCGACCCAGCTGCGGGCGTGGATCGACCGCATTCTGGTGCCGGGCAAGACCTTCGCCTATGGCGCGGGCGGCGCGGTGGAGGGGCTCGCGACCGGCAAGCGGGTGATCGTGGCGCTGGCGCGCGGCGGCCACTATGCCGACCCGGCCTTCGCGGCGGCGGCCGAGCATGCCGAGACCTATCTGCGCTGGGTGTTCGGCTTCATCGGCATCACCCCGGAATTCATCGTCGCGGACGGCATCGCCGCCGGCCAGCGCGACGCTGCGCTCGAGGGCGCCTTGCGGAGCGCGGGCGAACTGAAGGCGGCCTGAGGGATTTGTCCGGGCGACATCTCCGGGCTTGGCCCGGGGATGCGCGACCATGACGTGGTCCGCCCGAAAAGACGGCCTATTCGGCCGCGTGGGACTCGGCGTCCTCCAGCGATTCGTGCACCATCGCCGCCTTGTGGCGCAAATGGAGCTTGAGGATGGCGCCGAGGCGGACGCCGTCGCGCGCCTTCAGGGCGGCCATCATCTCCTCATGGTCGTCCACCGCCTCGCGCCAGCGTTCGCTGGACTTCTGGGCGACGAAGCGCACGGCGTGGATGCGCACCATCAGGGTCTGGTAGAGCTGGGCCAGCGCGTGGTTGCCGGCGATGTCGAAAAACGCCTCGTGGATGCGCCGGTTGAGGCGCAGATAGGCGGCGGGATCGCCGGCGCGGTAATGCACCAGCATCTCGTCATGCATCGCCTGCACGCGGGCGACATCGGCGTCGGTGGCGCGGGCGCAGGCGGCTTCGCCGGCCAGCGCCTCCATCGCGCCCATGATGGGGAAGAGCTCGTCCACTTCGTCCGGCGAGACGCGGGCGACGCTGGCGCCGCGATTGGGGGAGAGGATGACCAGCCCCTCATTCGCCAGCACCTTCAGCGCCTCGCGCAGCGGGGTGCGGGAAACGCCGAAACGCTGGCACAGTGCCTGTTCGGAGATCTTGTCGCCGGCCTTCAGATCGCCGCGCATCAGCATGTCGCGCAGCTGTGCGGCCAGCTCGTCATGCAGGCTGCGCCGCGGAATGATGGCCGTGTCCGACATCGCCATATGGCGAATCTCCAAATGGCCGCGCACCCGGCGCGGCACCTGCGCAAATCTATCCCTAAATCGCTCCGGCCGGCGAATTTCGCAAGGTCAACGAAGGTCGCGCGGCCGGAGCGTCAGGGTCACGCCGCGGCGCTGAGCGTGCCGCGGGCACAATCGGCGAGGTAGTCCATCGCCGCCTGCGCGCCGCCCTTCTTGTGCGGGACGCCGGCGATCGAGAGGCCCATCTCCACGCCGGAAAGCGCGCCGAGCATGGTGAGGTCGTTGGTGTCGCCGAGATGGCCGATGCGGAACACGCGGCCGGAGAGCTTGGTGAGGCCGGTGCCGAGCGACATGTCGAAATGGTTCAGCGTCTTCTCGCGGAAGGCGTCGGCGTCGTGGCCCTCGGGCATCAGCACCGCGGTCAGCGAGGACGAATAGTACTTCGGATCGCGGCAGAGCACGTCCAGCCCCCAGGCGCGCACGGCGCGGCGGGTGGCTTCGGCATGGCGGTCGTGGCGGGCGAAGACGTTGTCCAGCCCCTCCTCGTGCAGCATGTCGATGGCCTCGGCGAGGCCGTAGAGCAGGTTGGTGCCGGGCGTGTAGGGGAAATAGCCCCTCCCGTTGTGAGGGAGCATTTCCTCCCACGACCAGAACAGCTTGGGCATGGACGACTTCTTCGCTGCCGCCAGCGCCTTGGGGGAAACGGCGTTGAAGGAGAGGCCGGGCGGCAGCATCAGGCCCTTCTGCGAGCCGGAGACGGTGACGTCGACGCCCCATTCGTCATGCCGGAAGTCGATGGAGGCGAGCGAGGAGATGGTGTCGACCAGAAGCAGCGCCGGGTGGCCGGCGGCGTCGATGGCCTTGCGGACCTCGGGAATGAGCGAGATGCAGCCGGTCGAGGTCTCGTTATGGACCACGCAGACCGCCTTGATCTCGTGACTCTTGTCCTCGCGCAGCCGCGCCTCGATGGCGTCGGCATCGGCGCCGATGCGCCAGTCCGAAGCGATGAATTCCGGGTGAAGGCCGAGCTTGATCGCCATGTTCTTCCACAGCGTGGCGAAATGGCCGGTCTCGAACATCAGCACCTTGTCGCCGGGCGAGAGCACGTTGGCGAGGGCGGCTTCCCACGCGCCGGTGCCGGAGGCGGGGTAGATGATGACGGGGTTGGCGGTCTTGAAGACGCTCTTCATGCCTTCCAGGACGCGCTTGCCGAGCTTCTGGAACTCGGGACCGCGATGGTCGATGGTCGGCATGTCCATCGCGCGCAGGATGCGATCGGGCACCGGGGTGGGGCCCGGAATCTGCAGGAAATGACGACCCGCCACCCGGGCGGCATTGCTGGACATCTTCTTCTCTCCCTTGGTCGGCGCTGATGCGCGCGCCTCTTCACGGCTGCGAGCGGGCGGCCGGTGACGATCCCGCTTCCACGCCCCATCTTGCATAAATGAATTATGAATGCAAAATGCGTTTCAGTCCATGGCGGCGCGCCGGCACCGCGAAAAAGGACGTGAGGGAGTGAGCGGATCATGGCGGCACGGCTGACGCCCGGGCTTGAGCGGCGTCTGAAGGCGGAAGTTTCGGGAGATGTGTGGTTCGACCGCTTCAACCGCGGGCGTTACGCCACCGATGCTTCTTTCTATCAGATCATGCCGCTGGGGGTGGTCGTGCCGCGCACGACGGAGGAGGCCGAGCGCGCCATCGCCCTGGCACGCGCCGAGGGCATTCCTGTCACGCCGCGCGGCGGCGGCACCTCGCAATGCGGGCAGACGATCAACGATTCGCTGGTCATCGACGGGTCGAAGCACCTCAACCGCATTCTCGAACTCGATGTGGCGAACCGCCGCTGCGTGGTCGAGCCGGGTATCGTGCTCGACGACCTCAACCGGGCGCTGAAGAAACACGGCCTGTGGTTTCCGGTGGACGTGTCGACCGCCAGCCGCGCCACCATTGGTGGCATGGCCGGCAACAACAGCTGCGGCGGCCGTTCGCTTCGCTACGGCACGATGCGTGACAATGTGCTGTCCATCGACGCCATGCTGGCCGACGGTGCCAAGGCGCATTTCGGTCCTGTGGACCACAATCTTTCGACGTTGCCGCCGGATTCGCCGCTGGCGCCGCTCGCCCGCGACCTGTTCGATCTCGGGACGCGCGAGGCGGACGAGGTGGCGGCGCGTTTCCCCGGCGTACAGCGGCGCGTCGGCGGCTACAATCTCGACGCGCTGGTGCCGCAGCCGCAGGGGACCAACCTCGCCCATATCCTTGTCGGCTCCGAGGGCACGCTCGCCTATTCCACACGGATCGAGCTGAAGCTGTGGCCGCTGATCGGCAAGAAGGTGATCGGCGCCTGCCATTTCGGCAGCTTCTATCAGGCGATGGATGCCGCCCAGCATCTGGTGAAGCTGAAGCCCATCGCGGTGGAACTGGTGGATTCCACCCTGCTGGCGCTGGCCGGCGAAATCCCGATGTTCCAGGCGACGCTGAAGCAGTTCGTGCGCGGCACGCCCGACGCCATCCTGCTGGTGGAGTTCGCCGAGGACGAAGCGGAGAATGAGCGGCGGCTGAAGCTGCTGGAAGACACGATGGGCGATCTCGGCTTTGGCTGGGATCGCGAGGGCGCGCGCTGGGGCGGCGTGGTGAGCGTGCGCGAGGCGGGGCTGCAGGCGGCCATCGCCGATGTGCGCACCTCCGGCCTCAACATCATGATGTCGATGAAGCAGGCGGGAAAGCCCGTCTCCTTCGTCGAGGACTGCGCCGTGCCGCTCGAGCACCTCGCCGATTACACAGCGCGGCTGACCGAAATCTTCGAAAGGCATGGCACCCGCGGCACCTGGTACGCCCACGCTTCGGTGGGCTGCCTGCATGTGCGGCCGGTGCTCAATTTGCGCCTCG
>JAEYTJ010000366.1 GCA_023434095.1 Pseudomonadota bacterium
GGGGGGGGCGCCCCCGGCGGGGTGTAGTGGAAGATGCGGTGCGGCTCGCCAGCGTCGCCCGAGGCGAGGTCGAATTGCACGGTGCCGGGAATGCGGGCGGGCGTCGTGGTCTCGATCGCGATCTTAGGCGCGGTCTCAATTGTCATGCGCTTTGTCTCCGTGCCAGCAGCCACATGAGGACCGGGCAGCCGATGAAGGTGGCGGTCAGGCCCGCCGGGATCTGCCAGGGAAAGGCCATGGTGCGACCCAGCCAGTCCGCCGCCACCATGAGGATGCCGCCGACCAGCGCCGCGGCGACGAGCTGCGGCAGCGCCCGCTGCAGGCCGAGAAACCGCGCGAGGTGCGGCGCCATCAGTCCGACGAAGGTCAGCGGGCCGATCACCAGCGTCGCCACCGCCGTCATCGCTGCCGTGACCACCAGCAGCACGCCGGTGCTGCGGCGGGGCGGCAGGCCGAGTGCGGCGGCGATGGCTCCGCCCAGCGGGACGATGTCCAGCCAGCGGCCGACCAGCGGCAGCAAAGCGAGGCTCGCCGCCGCCGCGACGAGCGCGATGCCGGCGTCGGTCGCGGTCGCGCCATAGGTCGAGCCGGTCATCCAGTTGAGCAGCAGCATGGCGCGCGGGTCGCCGCCGGCCATCAGCGCCGTGACCAGCGCGTCGAACATCGCCCCGAGCGCGACGCCCGCCAGCAGCACCCGCTCCGGAGCCGCCGTGCTGCCGCGCGCCAGAGCGAGGATCGCCAACAGGGCCAGCAGCGCGCCCGAAGTGGCGGCGCCGAGCTGTGCCGCGCGGCCGCTCCCCTCCAGAACGAACAGCGCGATGATGAGGCCGAAGGCGGCACCGGCGCTCACCCCCAGCACTTCGGGGCTCGCCATCGGGTTGCCGGTCAGGCGCTGCAGCATTCCGCCGGCGCAGGCCAGCATGATGCCGGCCGCCAGCGCGGCGAGGGCGCGCGGCCAGCGCCATTCCACGAGCGCGAACGTGACGTTCCAGCCCTGCTGCCCGTAGCCGAGGCCGAGCGACAGCACGACCAGCGCCACCAGCAGAAGCGCCAGCACGCTCATCACCAGCAGCGGGCGGCCGGCGCGGCGGGCGGGCGCCTCCGATCCGGCCGGGCGTTGCAGCGACAGCCGCAGCCGGGACACCAGCCAGAGCAGCAGCGGCGAGCCGAACAGGGCCGTGACGGCACCTGTGGGCACCATTTCGGCGACATCGCCGGCCAGCCACTGCACGCTCTGGTCGGTCAGCCACAGCAGCACCGCGCCGAGCAGCGTCGAACCGAGAAGGCGCGGCCCGACCCGGCGGGCGCCAGCGGCATTCACCAGCGCCGGTGCGGCCAGCCCGACGAAGCCGATGACACCGACCGTGCCGACGACGACGCCGGTGAGGGCGACGGCGAGCGTCAGGGCCGCCAGCCGGATCAGCGGTACGGAAAGCCCGAGGCTGCGGGCATGGTCGTCCTCGAGCGTTAGCAGGGTGAGAGGCCGCACCAGCAGCGCGGCGACGAGCCCGCCCAGTACCAGCCGGGGCGCGAGGAACTGCGGGGCGGCCCAGTCCTGCTGGCTCAGCGAGCCGCCGCCCCAGATGAACAGGCCGGCGAGATAGTGGCTGTTGAACAGCGCCAGCATGGCGGCCAGCGCGCCGCAATACAGGCTCACCACCATGCCGGCCAGCACCACGGTCAGCGGGGAGAGGCGCCTGTGCCAGGACAGGCCGAGCACCACGAGCGCGGCCACCATGCCGCCGCCCATCGCCGTCCATTCGCGCCCCGCCGCCAGCAGGCCGGGCGCCCATAGCATGGCCATGGCGAGGGCGAGATTGGCGCCGGCCGACACGCCGAGCGTGGTCGGCGACGCCAATGGATTGCGCAGCGCCATTTGCAGCAGCGCACCGGCAAGGCCCAGCGCGCCGCCGCACAGCAGCGCGGTGGCAAGGCGCGGGGCGTAGCTGTAGCGCACCAGCATCTGGCGGATGTCGAGGGGGTCCGGCGCCGTCACCGCCTCTATCCAGAGGCTCGGGGGCAGCCGCAGCGCCAGCGTCGCCAGGCTCATGCCGAAGGCGGCGACGGCCAGCGCGCCGACCAGCATGGCGGGGCTGAGACGCGGCTGCCTAGCCATGCGAGACGTCCCCGCCCAGGGTCGCTTGCAGCAGCCGGGCGAAGCGCATGGCGGAGGGCAACATGCCGAACATCAGCACGGGCGGCATGGCGTGCACCCGGCCCGCCCGCACGAATCCGAGGCTGTTCCACAGAGGCGAGCGGGCGAGCGCCGCGCGAACATCGGCGGCGATCCGCTCGACATAGATCAGCCGCGCCTCGGGCGCCCGGGACAATTGCTCGATGCCGACCGTGGCGAAGCCCCAGTAATTGGCGGAACCCTGCCAGGCATTGGTGAGGCCGCACAGCGTCAGTACGTCGTCGAACAGGCTCTTGGCGCCATAGACGCGGACATGGCGGGTATCCATGAAGCTGACGAGGAGGACCGGCCTGCCGGCCACCGGGGCGAGGGCGGCGCGGGTCTGCGCCATCCGTGCGGCGCTGGCGGCAATCAGCGCCTCTCCCTCGCGCTCCCGCCCGATCAGCCCCGCGAGCCGCCTTGTGGCGTCGACGCCGCGGGGATAGGGCGTGCCGGGTTCGGGCGTGTTGATGGCGAAGCTCGCGGTGCGGGCGAGCCGTTCCAGCACCGGCAGCAGCCCGGCGAGATAGGGAGTGGTGAGGATCAGGTCCGGCTTCAGCGCGTGCAGCAGCTCGACATTGGCCTCCTGCGCCGCGCCGAGATTGACGACGCCCGGCGGCATCGCCGGCTCGACCACCCATTGCGCCCATTGGTCCGCCTCGGCGATGGCGACCGGGGTCACGCCGAGCGCCAGCAGGGTTTCCGCGAGGCCGTAGTCCAGCGAGACGATCCGCGCCGGCCTTCCCCGCGCCGGTGCCCGGCGGGGCGCCAGCGCAAGGCCGAACGCTGCGGCGGCCAGCAGGCCGCGCCGGGTGGTGACGGCGTCGAAGACGGGCACGTCGCGCGCTACCAGCGGTACTTCAGCCCGGCGAGCACGGTGCGGGGCGCGCCCATGTAGCAATAACCGGCATCGCAGGTGACATATTCCTCGTCCAGCAGGTTCTGAGCGTTGACCTGCAGGCTCCATCCCTTGAGCGCCGCGTCGAGATAGCTGAAATCATAGCTCAGCTTGGCGTCGACCAGCGTGTACGCGCTGTTCTGGAAGGTGTTGAGCGAGTCCCCCCAGGTCGAGCCGGTGTAGCGCACGCCGGCGCCGATCCCGAGCCCGGCCAGCTTGCTGCCCTTCTGGAACTGGTAGTCGGCCCAGATGGCGAAGGCGTTCTGCGGCTGGCCCGACGGGGAGAGGCCGATCGTGTCGGGGTCGCCTGCCACATTGGTGAGGTCAAGATAGGTGTAGGCGCCGCGAATCTTCAGGCCATTGCCGAGATTGGCCACCGCTTCCAGCTCGAAGCCGCGGGCCCGCACCTCGCCCGTCTGCACCTGGAACAGCGGGTTGAGCGGGTCGGTGGTGAGCCCGTTCTCCTGGTTGATCTGGAAAACGGCGGCGGTGAAATAGCCGTCGAAGCCCGGCGGGACATATTTCACACCGCCTTCGATCTGGCGGGCCGTGGTCGGCACGAAGGCATTGCCGCTGGCGTCGACGCCGAGCGTCGGCGCGAAGGAGGTGGCGTAGCTCACATAGGGCGCGATGCCGTTGTCGAAGAGATAGGTGAGGCCGGCACGGCCGGTGAAGGTGCTGTCGTCGGTGTTCTCGGTGGTATAGGTCAGCAGGTCCTCGTCCTTGGACTCCACCCAGTCGTAGCGGCCGGTCAGCGTCAGGATCCAGCGGTCGAACGTCGCCTGCTCCTGCACATAGAGGCCGGTCTGGCTCTGCGTCTGGTTGTAGCGCGCGTAGTTGAACGGGGGATCGAAGGTCGGGCCGAGCGGCTGGCCGGTGTTGAGGTTGAAATCGGACGCCGTGCCGAAGCCGATCCCGCCGTCGAGCGCGAGATAGGTGTAGTCGAGCCCGACCAGCAGCTTGTGCGTCACGGGGCCGGTGACGAAGTCGGCCTGCAGCTGGTTGTCGATGGCGAAGGAATCCAGCAGGTCGTGCACATAGCCGGTGCCGCGGGTGGCGATGTTGGTGTCCGGGTCGATGCCGTAGATGCTGGTGTAGCGCACCGTGGTGTCGGCCGAGCCGTAGCGCAGGTTCTGCCGGACGGTGAACACGTCATTGATGTCGTGCTCGGCGAGATAGCCGATCCGCCACTGCTCCTGCGGCTGGCTGTTATAGTCGCCGGGCGCGCGGCTGAAGGTGCCGCCCGGGCCCTGCCACTGATAGAAGGGCAGCGAGGCCGGGGTTTCCGACTGCTGGTATTCGCCGAGGAAGGTGATGCGGGTCTGGTCGTTCGGCTTCCAGGTCAGCGCCGGGGCGATGAACGCCATGTCGTTGACGCCACCGCCGAGCGTGTTGGGGGAGCCGGCGTCGCGCAGCAGGCCGGTCAGGCGGTAGAGGAACTGCCCGTCCTTGTCGATCGGGCCGCCGACATCGAACTGGCCCTGCCACCATTCGTAATTGCCGCCCTGCAGCTCCACCTCGCCGAAGGCTTCCTCGGTCGGGCGCTTGGAGGTCACATCGACCAGGCCGCCCGGCGAGCCGAGACCGTACAGCGCGGAGCTGGGGCCGCGCAGCACGGTGACGCTTTCCACGCCATAGGGCTCGATCTTGAACACCGACATGTTGGCGCCCGGCCAGCGCAGCCCGTCGCGGTAGATGCCGTTATAGGTGGCGTCGAAGCCGCGAATGGTGAAGGCATCGTAACGCGGATCGAAGCCGCTCTGCCCGGTACGCACGCCGGGCGTATAGGCCACAGCCTGCGTCAGGGTCTGCACGTCGCGGTCGTCGAGCTCGTCGCGGGTGACGACGGAGATCGACTGCGGCGTTTCGATCAGCGGCGTGTCGGTCTTGGTGCCGACGGTGCTTTCCGTGGCGACATAGCCGACCGTGCCGCTGCCCTGCACGTCGATGGTGCCGAGTTCGATCGCCCCGTCCGGGCCGGTGGCCGCCGCGCTGGTCGCGCTGGGATCGACGATCGTCACCTGGTTCGGCGCGGTGAAGCGATAGACGAGGCCGGTTCCGGCGAGCAGGCGGGCCAGCGCCTCCTCCGGGGTCAGCGTGCCGGAGACGGCAGAGGAGCGGCGCCCCTGCAGCTTCGCCGTGTCGTAGAACACCTGCACCCCCGCGCGTTGGGCAAATTTGAGCACGCCGCGGTTGAGGTCCTGGGCCGGAATGTCGAAAGCGATGCGCGTCGCCGCCGTGCCGGCCGCCTGTTGGCCGAGCGCGGCAGCCGGGAGCACGGCCGAGGCGAGAAGTCCGGCGACCAGCCCTGCCGCCAGCCTGCGGCGCCGGGCAGGAGCCCCCGCCACATGTCGGTTTTCAGCCATCTCGGTCCATCCCCTCGTGCCAGCGGCGCATCTCTGCGGGTGAAGACAACCGGGAGGGTCGAACCCCGTAAAAAAATTCGGCCTTCAGTAGAGCACCGTCACCAGCGGCGGCAGCGAGGAGGCGCGGGCGCCGAGTTCGGCGGTGATGGTGCGGATGACGCCGTCGAGGTCGGCACTGGCGAACACGCCGCTGACCTTGCGCTGGGCGAGCTGCGGATCGGCAATGACGATGCGCCCGCGCCGGTAGCGGTTGAGCCGGCGCACCACCTCTTCTAGCGGAAGCGAATCGAACACCAGAAAGCCCCGGCGCCAGGCGGTCGCGTCCTCGACATCGGCCGTGTCGACCGGGCCGAGGCCGCCGGCCGGGTCGTATTCGACCGTGGAGCCGGGCGAGAGCACGACGCGCGCGTCGCCGCGTCCGGGCGCGTCATACGCGATTTCGATCCGGTGCTCGACGGCGGTGACCCGGGCGCCGCCCTCTCGCTCCTCCACCTGGAACTGGGTGCCGAGCGCGGTGGTGGTGCCCCGGGCGGCCGCGACCACGAAGGGGCGCACCTCACTGCCGGCGCGCGGGGCCGCCTGAAAATAGGCTTCGCCGGCGAGCAGCGCGACACGGCGTTCATGAGCGTCGAACTGCACCGCGATGGCGCTGTCCGGTCCGAGATCGACCAGGGTGCCATCGTCGAGCGCCACCTGCCGGGTCTGGCCCGGCGCGGTGCGCCAGTCGGCAGCGAAGGCGATCCAGGGGTCGCCGATCTGGTAGCGTAACGCCAGCAGCCCGACGCCCAGCAGAACGACGGCCCCGGCTATTCCTGCCCGGCTGACCGGCTTCCGGCGCTGTGGGCGGGGCACGGCACGCAGCGGGCCGGGTTCGCGATGCAGAAGACCCAGGCTGCGCCAGGCGCTGTGAGCTTCCTCGAACGCCGCGCGGTGATCCGGATCGGCGTCGAGCCAGGAACGGAAGGCCTCCCGCTCCTCCGCGTCCAGCGGCCCGCCGTCGAGGCGGGCGACCCACAGCGCCGCGCGCCGGTCCGCCTCCGACGATGGATCCTCGTTCACGCCGTCATCCCCGAACACCGGGCCATCCGTCGCCCTCGTGGAAGGGAACACAACCGGCGCGGCCAAAACCCGTAAAGAGGTGTTGCTCTAGCGTAACCGCAGCCGCCGCGTCACGTGCTGGATCGCCGTCGCCAGATGTTTCTGGACCGAGCTTTCGGAGATCGACAGCGCACGCGCCACCTCGGGCTGGGTCAGCCCGTCGACGCGGCTGAGCACGAAGATCTGCTGGGTGCGCGCCGGCAGCTCGCCGATGAAGCGCTGCAGCCGCTGGAGCTGCAGCGTGGCGTCGGCGGCGTCTTCCGGGGACGGCGCGTCGGCGGCGATGTCACCCAGCCATTCATGCGGCACGCTGTCGGTACGCCGGCGGGTTTCCTGCCTGCGGTGGTTCAGCAGCAGGTTGCGGGCAATGGTGTAGAGATAGGCCCGGACATCGTGGATCCGGGTCTCCGGCCGCTCGATCACCCGCAGGAAGGTGTCCTGCACGAGGTCGGACGCCATATGCGCGTCGCCGAGGCGGCCGCGCAGGTAGCTTCGCAACTCCGGTCCATGGGTGTGGAACGCCACTTTCACGTCGGCAGTCACTCGGTGTCCAAACCTCATTTCGCCTCGAAGGCGATGGCAATCAGTAGGGTTCACATCTACGTGAAAACAAATAGCTCTGCAATATCAGTAGATTAGAGGCTGTCTAATGTGTGCCCGCTTCGGCGCGGTGGGCGGATGCCCCTGCACGCCGCCGCCAACAATATTTAACGCATCGTTTCTGGATATTTTTACCGATACCGATTGTCATCTGTGAGATATTGACCGCTCTCCGCCGCCTGTCTAAGAACGAGGCGTGAGGTTTACCCCGGGCGCCCATCCGACGCTCGTCTCGCGCCGGCTGCCCACGGCAGCGCGGCATCGTCGCAACGGATGGACACGGCCCGCCCGCGTGCCGCGACGGGGAAGCCTGCACACGCCGCCGCACAGGCGGGAGAAATCACGAGAGATAGGCGGGTTCGATGTCGTCGGAACGGATGACGCACCTCAGGCGTCTGGAAGCGGAATCGATCTTCATCATGCGCGAGGTGGCGGCCGAGTTCGCCAACCCGGTGATGCTCTATTCCATCGGCAAGGACTCGGCCGTGATGCTGCATCTCGCGGCCAAGGCGTTCTATCCCTCGCCGCCGCCCTTTCCGCTGATGCACATCGACACGACGTGGAAGTTCCGCGAGATGATCGCCTTCCGCGACGCGATGGCCGCGCGGCTGGGCTTCAAGCTGCTGGTTCACACCAATCAGGACGGGCTGGCGCGCGGCATCAACCCGTTCGACCACGGTTCCTCGCTCTATACCCATGTGATGAAGACCGAGGCGCTGAAGGAGGCGCTGACCCTTCACGGCTTCGACGCCGCCTTTGGCGGCGCGCGGCGCGACGAGGAGAAGAGCCGGGCGAAGGAGCGCGTCTTCTCCTTCCGCACCGCCAGCCATGGCTGGGACCCCAAGAGCCAGCGCCCGGAGCTGTGGAACCTCTACAATGCCCGCGTCCGGCCGGGTGAATCGATCCGGGTGTTCCCTCTCTCCAACTGGACCGAGCTCGATATCTGGCAGTACATCCTCGCCGAGAACATCCCCATCGTGCCGCTCTATTTCGCCGCCGAGCGGCCAGTGGTGGAACGTGGCGGCCAGCTCATCATGGTCGACGATGAGCGCCTGCCGCTGGCGCCGGGCGAGGTGCCGCAGATGAAGCGGGTGCGCTTCCGCACGCTCGGCTGCTACCCGCTCACCGCCGCCATCGAGAGCGATGCCGACACGCTGGAGGCCATCGTCGGCGAGATGCTGCTCGCCCGCACCTCCGAGCGCGCCGGCCGGCTGATCGACCATGACGAGGCCGCCTCGATGGAAAAGAAGAAGCGCGAGGGATATTTCTGATGAACGAGGCAATCGCGTCCCTCGGCGCCGCCGACTATCTCGCGCGGCACGAGGGCAAGGGGCTGCTGCGCTTCCTCACCTGCGGCAGCGTCGATGACGGCAAGTCCACCCTCATCGGCCGGCTGCTCTACGACACCAAGCTGCTGTTCGAGGACCAGCTGGCGACGCTCGCCTCGGATTCGCGCAAGCACGGCACCGCCGGCGAGGACCTCGATTTCGCGCTGCTGGTCGACGGGCTGGCGGCCGAACGCGAACAGGGCATCACCATCGACGTCGCCTACCGCTTCTTCGCCACCGAGAAGCGCAAATTCATCGTCGCCGACACGCCGGGCCACGAGCAGTACACCCGCAACATGGCGACCGGCGCCTCCAATTCCGACGTGGCGGTGATCCTCGTCGACGCGCGCAAGGGCATCCTCACCCAGACGCGCCGGCACTCCTTCATCGTCGCGCTGCTCGGGCTGAAGGACGTGGTGCTGGCGGTCAACAAGATCGACCTAATGGACTATTCGCAGGCGGTCTTCGACGAGATCGTCGCGGAATACCGCGCCTTCGCGGCGCAGTTCGGCTTCCGCACTCTGGTGCCGGTCCCGATCTCCGCCCGCCATGGCGACAACGTCATCGCCCGCAGCGCCAACACTCCCTGGTATGACGGCCCTTCCCTGCTCGATCACCTCGACACGCTGGAAGTGGAGAGCGGCGCCCATACCCGGCCGTTCCGCCTGCCGGTGCAGTGGGTCAACCGGCCCAACCTGAACTTCCGCGGCTTTTCCGGCACCGTCGCTTCCGGCACGGTGCGGGTGGGCGAGACGGTGGTCGTCGCCGGTTCGGGCGCCACCTCGCGGGTCGCCGCCATCGTCACTGCCGACGGGGAATTGCCGGAGGCCGGTGCCGGCCAGGCGGTGACGCTGACGCTCGAGGACGAGATCGACGCCTCGCGCGGCGACGTGATCGCCGCGGCCAATGCGCGGCCGCAGGTCTCCGACCAGTTCGCCGCCCATCTCATCTGGATGCACGAGGAGGCGCTGCTTCCTGGCCGCCCCTATCTGATGAAGATCGGGACGCGGACCGTCGTGATGTCGGTGACGGAGATCAAGCACCGCATCGATGTGAACAGCTTCCAGAAGCTCGCCGCCAAGACGCTGGCGCTGAACGACGTGGCGGTGGTCAATGTCGCCACCCACGAACCCGTCGCGCTCGACCCGTTCGCGGAGATTCCGCAGACCGGCGCCTTCATCGTCATCGACCGCATGACCAACCAGACGGTCGGCGCCGGGATGGTGGATTTCGGCCTGCGGCGGGCGACGAACGTTCACTGGCAGGCACTCGACGTCTCCAAGGCCAGCCGGTCCGGACTCAAGTTGCAGAAGCCGGCGGTGCTCTGGTTCACCGGGCTTTCCGGGGCCGGCAAGTCGACCATCGCCAACCTGGTCGAGAAGCGGCTCAACGGACTGGGCAAGCACACCTATCTGCTCGACGGCGACAATGTCCGCCATGGCCTGAACAAGGACCTCGGCTTCACAGACGCCGACCGGGTGGAGAACATCCGCCGGGTGGCCGAGGTGGCGCGGCTGATGGTGGATGCCGGGCTGATCGTGCTCGTCTCCTTCATCTCGCCCTTCCGCGCTGAGCGCCAGATGGCGCGGGAGCTGCTGGAGGCCGGCGAGTTCGTCGAGATCTTCGTCGACACGCCGCTGGACGTGGCGGAGACGCGCGACGTGAAGGGCCTCTACAAGCGGGCCCGCGCCGGGCAGATCCAGAATTTCACCGGCATCGACAGCCCCTATGAGCCGCCGCTCGACGCGGAGATCACCATCGAGAGCGGGGCGCTGGCCGCCGAAGCCGCCGCCGAGCGCATCTTCGCCTATCTGCTCGACAGAGGTTATCTCGGCTAAACACCGGCCGCCCTGTCGTCACGGCGCAACGCCGTCGCATCAGCGTCGGCGGCATGGGTGAACGACATGTAGGAGGAACTGGTGCGGGCGGTCGGACTCGAACCGACACTCTGTCACCAGAAACGGATTTTGAGTCCGCCGCGTCTACCGATTCCGCCACGCCCGCGCGGAGCGCTGTCTATAACGAAACGACGCGCGCCGCCAAGTGAAAAGCCGGTCGAAATGAAAAGCCGGCTGACGCGATCAGCCGGCTTCAGCACTGGAAAAGGGCATTTCGCGCGAGCCCGCCGCCCCGCTTCAGTTGGCCGGCGCGCAGGTTCCGAACGCGGTCAGTACCTTGCCGCCGGCGAGCGTGGTCAGCGTCGCTTCGGGTTTGGAGAGCGAAAGCTGGATCGCCCAGGCGGCCATGTTGTCATTGCCGTCGAGGATCAGCGTGTCGCCATCGCCAATCACGCTCTGGATCGAGCTGATATGCGGGAGCTTGTCGTCCGACACGCTGGCGATGATCTGCTCGCCGAAATGAACCAGGAAACGCGCCGGAAGGTCGATTGTGCCCAGTTCCTGCGACGGATTGCAGCCATTCGCCTCGCAGACGAAGACCTTCTCGAACGAACAGGCGACCGGAGCCGGAAGCGTATCCCCCGCCGGGGCCGGCGGCGGCACGGCAGCGGAGGGCCCGGTGGACGCGCCCGAGGAATCCTGGGCTTGCACGTCCTGCGCCTGCGCGGCGGCGAGCCCAAGGACGAGGCAGAGCGCGGTAGCGGCCGTCTTCAGCATGGGAGTGCCCTGATGCGTGACCGGGAGGAGCGGATCGTGACCGGGAGGAGCGGATGGAGAGGTCTCAGTAGACCGGGGTGCGGCACGGCGGGTAGGGCGGCGCACCGCAATAGCCCGGGCCGTAGACCGGACGCGGCGGCGGCGGAGGGTAGTAGGCCGGCGGGGGCGGCGGAGGCGGCGCGTAGTAATAGGTCTTGGGCTGGTTCACCGCCGAGGTGACGACCGAGCCGACCAGCGCGCCGGCGACCAGGCCGCCGATCAGCGCGCCGGTCGAATTGCTCGCCTGCGCGGGCGGGCTCACCGCCAGCAGCGGCAGGGCGATGGCGAGTGCGAGCGCCGCCCGCATCGTCCATCCCAGTACCGTGGCGCCCAAGGACCGCAGGCTGCGGGATTTCGTGCCGAAGACGTTCATGACCGACCTCTGCGATTCGCTGCATCGACTATCGCGCGCGGCCCGGCCCGCGGCAAGGGCGCACGCTCCGTCCCCGCGCCCGACGCGCCCATGCGAACCAACTTCCATCTGCCGCGTTATCGGGCGTCGGCAGCCCTTGTGGCACAGGTGGAGTGGAGAACGACATGGACAGACGAGGCTTTTTGCTCGGCCTTGCCGGCGCGCTGGGAGCGGGTGTCGCCGCCGGCACGCTGTTTTCACCGGCCGAGGCGGCGGTGCTCAACCAGCTTCGCGACATCGCCCCCGACACGGCGGACGATATCGAGCCGGCCGCGCACGCGCCCGACGGCACGCCGATCGAGAATACGCAATGGGGCCCGCCGGGCCCGCGTCCCCCCGGCTGGCGCCGGCGTCGGCGGCGGCGCCGGGTCTGTGCGGTGCGCCGTGACCGGTGGGGCCGGCCCGTCCGCCGCTGCTGGTATGTCTACCGCTAGCGTGACGATCCGGTGAACTAAACGAGGTCGCGACGGGTACCCGCCCGTCGCGGCTATTTTCACACGATCTCGATGGCCGTCCGCCGGCCGATGCGGGCGAGGAGCCAGCGCAGATCCGCCGGCCGGAAGGCGACGCAGCCCGCCGTCGGCTCGAAGGCGCCGCGGGCAATGTGAAGGAATACGGCCGACCCGCGATGAGCCCGTCGGGGGCGGCTGTTGTGGTCGAGCACGACGACCAGATCATACAGCCTGTCCGCCCGCCACATTTTCTCATGCGACGCCGGAAAGGGTCGCCGTACGGGAAGATTGTAGCGGCCGTCGCGCGGTGCGTCGCACCAGCCGTCCTCGCGGCGGATGCGAAAGGCCGGCAGCCGGGTGAGCGGCCGGGATTCGCGGTCGGCCCGATAGCGCACCTCGCGCGGATGCCAGACGCCCTTCGGCGTCGCGCCGTCGCCTTCCCGCTTGTCGGCGCGAATTCCCGACCGGCCGAGCGCCACCGGAATGGTGCGGCCCTCGAGGATGAGCCGGCCGCGCTGGCGCCCGTGGAGGTCGGCACCCGGTCTTGCCACGATCCGCAGCCGGGTGAGGGTGGGCGATTTTCGGTGCGCTTCTGTGCGAAGGGTCTTCTTCTTCACGCCATTTCCGTTCACGATCACGTCACGAACCGACAGCACCTTCGTCCCATCCGTCCTCGGCGCTTGCCGAACGCGCTTCGCCTGCCTACTCGGGGCATACGGCATTTCACTCCAACCTTGCGTGAGAGTGGACGCGCGAGGCACCCGGGACAAGGGCTTCGACCAGCGGCCTCTCTCGGGAACGCAGATATTCGGGAAAGCGATATGGCGAACGCGCTGCGAGTTTTGGTGGTCGACGACGACAAGGATCTGCGGGAGGCGCTGGTCGAACAGCTCTCGCTCTATGACGAATTCGAGGTGATTTCCGCCGACAGCGCCACCGCCGCGATCAGCGAGGTCGAATCGACGCGGGTCGATCTGGTGCTGATGGATGTCGGCCTGCCGGACAAGGACGGCCGCGAGGCGGTGCGGGTGATGCGGCAGAACGGGTTCAAGGCGCCCGTGATCATGCTCACCGGCCATGACACCGACAGCGACACCATCATGGGGCTGGAAGCGGGCGCCAACGACTATGTCGCCAAGCCGTTCCGCTTCGCGGTTCTGCTGGCCCGCATCCGGGCGCAGATGCGTTCGCACGAGGCCAGCGAGGACGCGGTGTTTACCATCGGGCCCTACACCTTCCGGCCCGGCGCCAAGATGCTTGTGACGGAGCGCAATTCGAAGATTCGCCTCACCGAAAAGGAGACCGCGATATTGCGGTACCTCTACCGGGCCGGAAAAAAGCCGGTGGCACGCGAAATTCTGCTGCAGGAGGTCTGGGGCTATAATTCGGGCGTGACGACCCATACGCTTGAGACGCATATATATCGCCTGCGCCAGAAGATCGAAAAAGACCCGTCCCACCCAAGTCTGCTTGCCACCGAGGCTGGCGGGTACAAATTGCTGCCCTGACAGGCCGGGTGATTCGTCCGGCCCTGGAGTTTCGCCCGCCGAATGTCCATCGAGGACGACATCGCCTTTCTGGAACGTGTACCGACGCTCGCATTGATGGGGCGGGAGGCTTTGCGCGTCATCGCCATCAGCGTCGAGCATTACACGCTGACGCGGGGCCAGACCCTGTTCCGTGAGGGGGAGCCGGCCGATTGCGCCTATGTGGTGCAATGGGGCAGCCTGCGGGTGGCGCCCGAGGATCCGGTTCTGGCGGTGCGGCCGGGCCAGAGCGCCCGCGTCGGCGAAGGGGCGCTCATCGGCGAGATGGCGCTGCTGACCGAGACGCGGCGCCCGGCCACCGCCACGGCGCTCGAGCCGGCAGAGGTGCTGCGCATTCCCCGCAGCATGTTCCTGCGCACGCTCGAAAGCTACCCCGACGCCGCCCGCGAACTCACCCGCCGGCTGAGCGAGCGGGTCTCCGCCACGCTCGCCGATCTGGAACGCGTGCGCGAGCGGCTGGAGGCGATCGAGCACGTGCGGCGGCCATGATCCCGGTCACGCCCCGGGTCTGGCTCGACGAGGACGAGATCGAGGAGACCTTCGTCCGCGCCTCCGGACCGGGGGGCCAGAACGTCAATAAGGTGTCGAGCGCGGTACAGCTGCGCTTCGACGTGCGTGGCTCCAAGACCTTGGCGGATCACGTGAAAGAGCGGCTGGAGCGGCTCGCCGGACGGCGCCTCACCAAGGAGGGCGTGCTCGTCCTGGTGGCGCAGCGCTACCGCACGCAGGAGCAGAATCGCGCCGATGCGCTGGCGCGGCTGGTGGAATTGGTGCGCGAGGCGGCCGTCGTGCCGATCACCCGCCGCCCGACCCGGCCGACGCTCGGCTCGAAGATCCGCCGGCTGGAAGGCAAGGCCAAGCGCTCCGGCATCAAATCCCTGCGCCGCGACCGCCCTTCCGGCGGCGGCGAGGACTGACCGGCCCCGGCCTCCTCTAGAAATCCGTGGCGATGCCCTTCACTTCCCAGTCGCCGTAGCGCACCGGCTCGGGCCCGTCGCGCCCGTCGATTTCCGTCGGCCCGGCGACGGGGGCGGCCGCCGCACGGCGGGTCGCGGCCTCGGCCAGCGCCCGCTCGGCGGCGGGGGTGAGCGGCCGGCGCTGCGGCATCGAAATACCGTCCGCAGGCTGGCCGGTGAGGCCGGTGGAGTGGGCAGTGGG
>JAEYTJ010000012.1 GCA_023434095.1 Pseudomonadota bacterium
AAGACGATCTCGGAAGTCGACACCGCCGCCGTTGCCGCCGCGTGAGGATCGCGGCGGCGGATCAACCCGCCGCCGGCCTCTGCTGAGACGCCTCTCCCGAGACGGGCGACCGTCTCCCTCAAGCCAGCCCCGTCGCCGGGGCTGGCTTTTGTTTTTGGAGCGCGGGAGAGCACGCCAGGCCACGCTGCTGTGCTGCAGTCCATTGGTTGCTGTGCCGCTACGCCGCTGTGTCGCGCCGCCAGGATGCCGCCTCTCCACGCGGCCGCCCCGCCGATGATCGTCATGGCCGGGCTGGGCCCGGCCGTCCACGCCTTGCGCCGGTGTCGGGGCACGTTGCCGAAGTCCGGATCCCCGGGGCCAGGCCCGGGGAGGACGGAGCCGGGCTCGGAGATAACGGGGCCGCCCGCCGGGGGTGCTCTCACAGATAGGGCGAGGCCAGCCAGATGGCGCGGTTGCGCAGCTTCTTCAGGAACGGCCGGGCGGCGAGGGTGTCGAGCGTCTCCCGGCTGCCGGCGGTCGCCATGGCGCCGATCCGCGCCTCGATCTCGGCGGCGATGGTGGGATCGTAGAGTTCGAGGTCCAGCTCGAAATTCAGCCGGAGGCTGCGCGGGTCGAGATTGGACGAGCCGACATAGGCCCAGCACCCGTCTACCGCCATCAGCTTGGAATGGTCGAACATGCCGCCCGCCCGCCACACCCGGCACTCGCCGGTCAGCACCTGGTCGAGCTGCGCGGTCATGGCGTAGTCGACCAGCTTGAGATTGTTGGCCGCGGGGATGACGACATCCACCTCCACCCCGCGCCGCCCGGCGACCGAGAGCGCGCCGATGAGCTGCTGGTCGGGCAGGAAATAGGGCGAGCACAGGCTCACCCGGCTCTGCGCCATGGTGAGCGCGCCCATGATCATGCTGTGGGCGCAGGCGAGGTTGCGGTCGGGGCCCGAGGGGACGACGCGTACCGCCACCGGCCCGCGCGGCTCGGAATGATCGCCCTCCGCCCAGGCCGGGCCGTCGAGATGCTCCTCGGCGGAAAACGCCCAGTCCTGCGTGAACACGGTGAGCAACTGCTCCACCGCCGGCCCCTCGAGGCGGAAATGCGTGTCGCGCGCCGGGTCGTCGCCGGCATGGGCGGTAGTGAACTGGGCGCGAATGTTCATGCCACCGGTGAAGCCGAGCGTGCCGTCGACGATCAGCATCTTCCGGTGGCTACGTAGATTGGCATAGGGCAGGCGCAGGCCGATGAGATTGCCCATGAAAAGGTCGGTGACCACGCCACCCGCCTTCAGCCGCCCGACGATGGAGGGGCGGGAATAGCGCGCGCCGATGGCGTCGATCAGCACCCGCACCGCCACGCCGCGCTTATGCGCCGCGATCAGCGCGTCGGCGAATTCGACGCCGACGGGATCGTTGTCGAAGATGTAGGTCGAGAGCGCGACGTGCCGCTGCGCCCCGCGTATGGCGGCGAGCATGGCGGGATAGGCCTCGCCGCCGCTGTCCAGCATCGTCACCGCATTGCCCGTCGTCAGCGCGAAGCTCGAGACGCGGTCGCCGAGCCGCTTCATGGCGGACAGGCTGGGCGAGAGGGCAATGGCGGCCGGCGGGCGCTCATGCCGGCGGTGCTGCCGCTCCTGGCTGGCGCGCCGGCGCCCGGCCGCGCTCTGGCGGATGCGGTTGATGCCGGCCACCAGGTAGAGGAAGGCGCCGATCAGCGGCGAAAGCAGGATGACGCCGACCCAGCCGATGGCGGCGCGCACGTCGTCCTTGGTCATTGCCGCATGAATAGCCGCGACAACGCCCACCGTGCCGCTCGTGACGAGCACGATATGCGGCCAGTAGGTCGACCAGAAGCTCTCCATGGCACCCGTTTGATCGGTTAAGGCAGGGCGTCGTCTCTACCCGGATTCCCCGGCAGCGTCATCTTCGCGCCGGGGAGAGGGGCCGCCCCGGAGAACCGGGACGGCCCGCATCGAAAGCGCCGCGCGTCAGCTCGCGGCCTTGAAGGCCGGTGCTTCGCCCGCCTCGACGGGCTCCAGCGCGGCGGCGATGGCCTCGTCCACCCGCTCCAGCCAGACGAATTCCAGCCGGTCCCGCGCGTCCTGAGGAATGTCCTCATAGTCGCGCCGGTTGCGGGCCGGCAGCATCACGCGGGTGAGCCCCGCCCGCGCTGCCGCCACCACCTTCTCCTTGATCCCCCCAACGGGGAGGACGAGGCCGCGCAGAGAAATCTCGCCGGTCATCGCCGTGTCCTTGCGCACCGTGCGGCCGGTGAGCAGCGAGACGAGGGCGGTGAACATGGCGACACCGGCGCTCGGTCCGTCCTTCGGCGTGGCGCCGGCCGGCACGTGCACATGCACGTCGCTGGTGGCGAACAGGCCAGGGTCGATGCCAAGCTCGACGGCGCGGCTCTTGACGAGGCTCCACGCCGCCTGCGCGCTCTCCTTCATCACATCGCCGAGCTGGCCGGTGAGGATCAGCCCGCCGCGCCCGGGAATGCGCGTCGCCTCGATGAACAGGATGTCGCCGCCCACCGGGGTCCAGGCGAGGCCGGTGGCCACGCCCGGCACCGAGACGCGCAGCGCCACCTCGTCCTCGAAGAGCGGCGGGCCGAGCAGCTCCGGCAACGTGCCCACCGCGATCGTCGCCGTGGCCACGGTGCCTTCCGCGATGTCGACCGCGACATGGCGGATGGCGCGCCCGATCTCGCGCTCCAGGTTGCGCACGCCGGCTTCCCGCGTATAGGCGCGGATCATGGCGGCCAGCGCCTCGTCCTCCACCTCCACCTGCTCCGCTGTCACGCCATTGGCTTCCAGCTGCCGGCGCACGAGGTAGCGGCGGGCGATCTCGAGCTTTTCCTGGTCGGTGTAGCCGGTGAGCTGGATGATCTCCATGCGGTCGCGCAGAGGGCCGGGGATGGTGTCGAGCATGTTCGCGGTGGCGATGAACACCACGCGCGACAGGTCGAACGGCACGCCGAGATAATTGTCGCGGAAGGTGCCGTTCTGCTCGGGGTCCAACACTTCCAGCATCGCCGCCGACGGGTCACCCTGAATGCCGGAGCCCATCTTGTCGATCTCGTCCAGCATCATCACGCAGTCGCGGGTGCCCGCCTTGCGGATGCCCTGAATGATGTTGCCCGGCAGCGCGCCGACATAGGTGCGCCGGTGGCCGCGGATCTCCGCTTCGTCATGCACGCCGCCGAGCGACACGCGGACGAATTTGCGACCCATGGCACGGGCGATGGACTGGCCGAGCGAGGTCTTGCCGACGCCCGGAGGGCCGGCAAAGCACAGGATCGGCGCCTTGCCGTTCGGCGCCAGCTTGCGCACGGCCAGATATTCGACGATGCGGCGCTTGATCTTGTCGAGGCCGAAATGGTCCTCGTCCAGCACCTTGCGCGCCTCGGCGATGTCGATCGGCGCCGTCTCCGGCAGCGTCCACGGCAGGGCGATCAGCCAGTCGAGATAGGTGCGGATCATGCCGTATTCGGCGCTGGCGTCCTGCATGCGGCGCAGCCGGCCCAGCTCCTTGCGGGCCATCTGCTCCACATCCTCCGGCATGCCGGCATCCGCGATCGCCTTCTCCAGATCGGCGATTTCCTGCCCGTTGCCGCCATCCTCGCCGAGCTGCTTCTGGATTGCCGCCATCTGCTCGCGCAGCAGCACCTCACGCTGGCGCTCGTCCAGCGACGCCTTGGTCTGCTTGCCGATTTCCTGCGACAGCCGCAGCACCTCGATGCGGTGGGCGAGCAGGCGCGAGATCTTGGTCATGCGGGCGGCAATGTCGACCGTCTCCAGAAGCTCCTGCTTCTCGTCCGGCGAGATGTCGGCATAGGCCGCGATCAGGTCGGCGAGGCCGGTGGGCGAATTGGCGCCGCGCACGGCGGCCACCAGCTCGGCCGGGGCCTGCGGCAGCAGCTCCATCACCTCGTTGGCCTGGCCCTGCAGGTGGACGAAGCGCGCCTCGATCTCCGAATTGCGCGTCTCGCTCTCCTCGATCCGCGTCACGCGGGCGGTGAGGAAGGGCTTCTCGCGCACGAACTCATCGACGCGGAAACGCTGCTCGCCCTGGCAGACGAGGTGATGCGTGCCGTCCGGCGCGGTGACATAGCGCAGGATATTGGCGATCACGCCCATGCGGTGAAGGTCGGTCGGGCCGGGCTCCTCCACGGCGGGGTCGCGCTGCATGACGATGCCGACCGGGCGCCCTTCGCGCACCGCCTGCTGGGCGGCGGCAATGGAGGCCGGGCGCGCCACCGCGACCGGCATCACCACGCCGGGGAACAGCACGAGGTTGCGCACCGGCAGCAGGATCAGCTGATCCTCCGGCACATTGCCGTTGGCGCCGGACGCGTTGCCGTTGCCGGCATCGGCCATGCGGAGCGGGGAGAATCTATCGAAATCGGGGTGTGTCATTGCGTGTCTCCCCCTCAAACCTTGCGCAGCACAATGGCGAGGCAGCCATTGACGACGCGTGGATGGTTCACCTCATAGCGGCCGGGCGGCAGAGCGAGCTGGCGCTCGAACCGGCCCTGCGGCAGCTCCATGCGGTGAATGGTGGCATTGTGCAGCTCGGGCGGCAGGATGCGCGCGCCGGCAATGGTGAGCACGCCGTTCTGGATCGAGACGGTCATGCGGTCGGGGTCCACGCCGGGCAGGGCCGCGAGCACCAAGAGCTCATGGTCGGTCTCCAGCATGTCGACCGGGGGCTCCCAGCATGGCGCGCGATGGCGCGCCGGGGCCTCGGCGCGGACGACCGGCTGGAACATCTGCCGGTGCAGGCGGTCGGCGCGGTTGAGCATCTCGACCGCGTCCGACCACATCCACAGGCGGGGGTCAGTCTTCTTCATGGGATTCTCCTGGGGCGGTCCCTTTTTCCCTTTCGGGTTGGGCCCGGCCTAGGCTCATATAGTGATGCCGATCGGCAACACCAGAGAGCGGCCCCGGCGCGGGGCGGCGATCTGGAAAAGCGGGCGCGTGACCCCCCGCGCAATGCCCGGCAATCCTGACCGAGAGCGCCCGGCGGCTTCAGTCCCGTGCCGCGCCGCGCGGGGCACGCAGGGCCCGCAGCGCGTTGAGGATCACCGCCACGTCGATCGCCTCCTGCAGCAGTGCGCCCTGCAGCGGCGCCAGCAGGCCGAAGGCGGCGGCGACCATGCCGAGCGTCGACAGGCCGATGCCGGCGACGACGCTCTGCAGGGCGATGGCACGCGCGCGGCGGGCGATGCGCATGGCGTCGATCAGCCGGTCCAGCCGGTCGACCAGGATGACGATGCCGGCGGCTTCGGACGAGGCGCTGCCGGCCGAGGCACTGCCGCCCATGGCGACACCGATATCGGCGGCGGCCAGCGCCGGGGCGTCGTTGACGCCGTCGCCGATCATCATGACCGGGCCATTGGCGTGCTCCGCCGCCACGGCGGCAGCCTTGTCCTGCGGCGTCATGTTGCTCAGCACCGCGTCGAAGCCGAGGCCGGCGGCGATCGCCTCGGCCCGCGCGGTCTCGTCGCCGGTGGCGAGGATCAGGCGGGTCACGCCCATCTCGCGCAGGGCGCGGAGCACGGCCTGCGCCTCCTCGCGCACGCCATCGGCCAGCAGCAGCGCGCCGGCCAGGGCGCCGTCCACGGCGAGGGCGACCACCACCGTGCCCGGACGCGCGGCCCAGCGGGCCCGCTCGGCGATGATTGTCGGGTCCAGAGCGTCCGCGGGCAACCGCCCGGTGACGAAATCCCACCCGCCCACCGCGACGTCGTGCCCCGCGACGCGGCCGGTGAGGCCGGCGCCCGGCTCTTCCGCGATAGCGCTCGGCGAGGGCAGGGCAAGGCGGCGTTCCTCTGCCGCCTCCACCAGCGCCCCGGCCACCACATGCGCGGAGGCCTGGTCGAGCGCGGCGGCAAGCTGCAGCACCTCCTCCGGTCTCCGCCCCTCGCGCGCCGCGATGGCGACGAGGCGGGGGCGGCCGCCGGTGAGCGTGCCGGTCTTGTCGATCAGCACGGTGCGCAGCTCCGCCAGCCGCTCCAGCGCGCCGCCTTCCTTCACCAGCACCCCGCGCGCGGCGCAACGGGAAATCCCTGAAATGATCGCCACCGGCACGGCGAGGATGAGCGGGCAGGGCGTGGCGATGACCAGTACCGCCAGCAGCCGTACGGGATCGCCGCTGAGCGCCCACGCCGCACCGGCGATGACGAGCGTCAGTGCGAGGAAGCCGAGCGCATAACGGTCCGCGAGGCGGACCATCGGCGCCTTGGACCGCTGCGCGGCTTCCACCAGCCGCACGATGCCGGCATAGGTGCTGTCCGCCGCCGCGTGAAGGGCGAGCAGGTCGAAGGCGTCCCCCGCATTGGTCGAGCCGCTCATGACGGGTTCGCCACGCGCGCGCCGCACCGGCAGCGGCTCTCCCGTCAGGGCCGACTGGTTAAGCGTCGCCGCCGCGCTCTCCACCGTGCCGTCCACCGGCACCACCTCGCCCCGCCGCACCAGCAGCCGGTCGCCGGGGCGCAGCGCGTCGAGCGGGACTTCGGCGAGTCGGCCCTCCTCGTAGCGGGAGGCGCTGCGCGGCAGCCGGGCGAGCAGCGCGCTCATTTCCCGCGCCGCCCGGCGCTGGGCATAGGCTTCCAGCGCCTCGCCGCCGGTGAACATCAGCGCGACGATGGCGCCGGCCAGATTCTCGCCGAAGAGGAGGGCGGTGCCCATCGCCAGCGCGGCGATGAGATCGAGGCCGAATTCGCCGCGGCGGAGGCTGGAGAGGATGTGGAGGACGAGCCGCGCCAGCACCAGCGCCGTCGCGCCTGCCCAAAGGCGCTGCGCCGGCATTTCCTGCCCGCCGGCCCAGGCGAGCCCACCACCTGCCAGCGCCGCCAGAAGGACCGGCAGCCAAAGCCGTCGCAGCCGAGGCGCAAGGCGCGATGCAAGGCCCGGGAAAGCGGAGGCGGGCAAGAGATCACCCTGGGTTGGCGGGCGCGGATCGTCATCGGATTCTTCTCTTTAATAATTCCAATCTGAAGCGGAGGCCACGGGTAGATATGCCTGTCCGGTCGGTCCCGCAGGCGTTCAGGCGCCTTGCTTTGCCGGCGCGCCGAGGGCGTCGCATCGGTGTCATGGCCGGGTTGTCGTCACGGCATTAATGAAATATTACCTAAACTTGGCTAGGAACGATTTGGCTTGGGGGCCACCGGCGAGCCAGGGCTTGGGCGCCGGTGCCGTGTGCAA
>JAEYTJ010000003.1 GCA_023434095.1 Pseudomonadota bacterium
GCCACTTCGGTGATCGCCTCGGGGCGCGAGAGCATGCCGATCTTCACCGCATCGACCGCGAGATCGGACAGCACGGCGTCGATCTGCGCCGCGATGAAGGCGGGCGGCACGTCGTGAATGCCGGTGACGCCGCGGGTGTTCTGGGCGGTGAGCGCGGTGATCACGCTGGCGCCGTAGACGCCGAGCGCGGAGAAGGTCTTGAGATCGGCCTGGATGCCGGCGCCGCCGCCGCTGTCCGAGCCCGCCATCGTCACCGCGATCGGTGTGGAGCCTGCCATGCTACGCCTCCCCTCGCCGCGCGGGAGGCGGAGGCGTCGCGACGGGAAAGCGGTCCCGAGCGCGCGCGATCCGTTCCCTCCGCCGGCATGACCCGGATCAGGTTCGTGGGTTGGCGGCGTGCCCTGCGGCATGCCCGGCCTTGCGGCCTCGCCTCTCAGCCCGGAGCGCCTGCGCGCCTTGGGCACCCCAACGTGATCGTCCCCGCGAGATAGGCGAGGACGCGCGCCCGCGCAAGGCGGCGCGCGCCACGGGGGTTGCGCCGTCCTCCGCCTTCTGGTCCATATCGGCCTCCCGCCTTCAGCCGGAAGACCGCCATGGTTCCCTTCTTCATGCAGATCAAATGTCAGCTCGGCCGCGCCTATGAGGTGGCGAACGCCATCGCCGACGCCGAGATCGCCTCGGAGATTTATTCGACCGCCGGCGAGTTCGACCTGCTGGTCAAGTTCTACGTGCCTGAAGGCACCGATATCGGCCATTTCGTCAACGAGAAGGTGCAGCTCTTCCCCGGCATCCAGGACACCAGGACGCTGATCACCTTCAAGGCGTTCTGAACGCCTGGAGCCTGCTCCGGCCAGATTGACTCAATCTGATCGGAAAAGGCTCTAAATTATTGATGTATAACGTTTTATCGGCCCAGCCACGAGGGATCGGCGACTACTTTAAGGCGCCGGCGCGGCGGGCGGCGTCGAGGCCGCCTCCTCCTGAGTCCGGTCGATGCCGAGCCGGCGCTCGCGCCAGATCACGAACAGGCCGGCGACGATGACGATGGCGCCCCCGAGCAGCACCAGCAGCGGTGGCACCTCGGCGAACAGGATGAAGCCGAGCAGCAGCGACCACAGCATGGCCGAATAGGCGAAGGGCGCCACCACCGAGGCCGGGGCGTAGCGGTAGCTCTCGGTCAGCAGGATCTGCGCGACCCCGCCGAGAAAGCCGATCGTCACCAGCAGGACCCCTTCCCGCCCGCTCGGCAGCACCCAGCCCCAACCGGCGGTGGCGAGGCCCGCCAGCGCGGCCAGCGCCTGAAAGTAGAACACGATCGAGGCGGTGGTCTCGGTATGGGTGAGCCGGCGCACCTGCACCATGGCGCCGGCGGTGAAGGCGGCGCCCAGCAGCGCGAACAGCGCGCCGAACATGTGGCCGGGCGTGTCGAAGGAGCCGTGCATGTGCGGCCACAGCATGATGACCACCCCGCCGAGTCCCACCACCACCGCGGCCCAGCGATAGATCTGCACCCGCTCGCGCAGCAGCAGCGCCGCCAGCATGACGGTGAGCAGCGGCGCCGCAAAGCCGATGGCGGTGGCATCCGCCAGCGGAATGCGCGCCAGCGCCGCGAAGCTCAGCCCCATGGCGCAGACGCCGATGGTGCCGCGCGCGATATGGCCGAGCGGATTGGCCGTGCGCACGGCGGCGCCGATCTCCCGCCGCCACGCCAGCAAGGCGAGCAGCGGAAACAGCGCGAAGAACGAGCGCGAGAAGACCACTTCGCCGGTCGGAACGTGATCCGAGACGATGCGGACGAGGGCCGACATGATGGTGAAGAGGAACGTCGCGCCGATCTGCAGCGCGATGCCCTTGAGCGCGTTCATGATGGCGCCATGGAGCACGGTTCCCGGCGTCCCGCAAGCACGCCGAACGCGTCATCTCACGGGAAGGGATCGCCCCCCGCCAGCGCGATACCGCCGAACACCACGAGCACCGCCAGCAGGAGGCAGGCGAGCGCGCGTCCCACCCCGCCCGGCGTCGCCGGCGCCCGGTCGTCATAGCGCGCCGCCGGCTTGGTGCCGGTGATCATGGCGCGGATGAGATTGTCCCGGCCGAACAGCGAATAGGCGAGATTGGTCGCCACATGCAGGGCGATCAGCGCCAGCAGATAGGGGTAGAGCCGCTGGTGCCAGACCGAGGCGCTGCGGATGGTCTCGTCGCTCGCCACTGATGTCATCGGGCCGTAGACGATGATGTCGTCGCTGGTGAACAGCCCGGTGAGCCCCTGCGCCGCCACCAGCCCCAGCAGCGCCATCACCACCCAGCCGCCCAGCGGATTATGGCCAAGGAAATGTTGCGGCCGGCCCTTGAGCAGGGCGGCGACATAGCGCAGCCCGGCCGCGGGGCCGCGCAGGAAGCCGGCAAAGCGAGCCGTCGAGCCGCCGACCAGCCCCCACAACAGGCGGAACGTCACCACGACGAGAATGGCGAGGCCGTTCCACTGGTGCCAGACCAGCCCGGCATCGCCGTAATAGCGGCTGAGAAAGGCAAGCCCGACCAGCGCGGCGAGGCTCCATTTGGCCAGCCGCGTCGGCAGGTCCCACGCCAGCATCTGCGCTGGCGCGGGAGAGGTGTCCGGCGCGCCGGTCAATTCTTCTGCCGGTAGGTGTCGTGGCAGGCGCCGCAATTGCGCACCACGCCGGGGAAATTGGCCTTGAAGCTCGCCTCGTCGGTGATCGCCGCGCGCGCGGCGGCGGCGTCAGTGCCGAGCTTGGCAAAGCGGGCGTCGAAATCCGCCTTGTTGGTCCAGATCGCCGGCAGCGCATCGCTGCCCGCGCCCGAACCTTCCGGGAAGAGGCCGGGCAGCACCTTCGCATCCTTCACATAGAGATCGAGCGCCGCCTGCACCTGGGCGAGATCGAACGGCACGCTGCCCCGCAGCATGCCCCCGACCGGCTTGGTGACCTCGCCGAACTGCTTGAGCAGCGCCTGCCGTTCTTTCGCGACGTCGGTCTGGGCCACCGCCAGCGAGGCGGCAAAAGTGGTGATCATGCCGGCTGCAAGCGCAACCGTCAGGCGGCGAACCATGAAATGCTCCCTCATTCACGCGCCGGGTCGGCGCGCGCGCCGGACGACCTTATTGGCCGAACCGGCGATGGCAATCATCGCCGCGCGCCGTTCGCGCGCTCGTGATGGGAGAACGCGGGCAAAGGGAATACCTAATGGCTCTTGCTGATCGTGGTTTTCCGCATTTTCATCGGCACGCAATGACCCTACGTCAAAAGGACAGCCGTCAAGGAGAGAGAAACGCCATGTCGATCCGCACCATCCTTCTGCACGCCGCCCCGGATTCGGGCTTCAACGACCGCCTGGCCTTCGCCGTCGGCCTCGCGCGCCAGACGGGCGGACAGCTCAAGGCGGTCTACACGCTTTACCCCGCCGGCGTGCCGCGCGTCGGGCGGGCGCTCTCCATCTATGTGAACGAGCTGGTGCGGGAGGCGAAGGAGAAGGAAACCACCCTCAAGGCGCAGTTCGAGGCCGCCGTGGCGGCCGCCGGAGTGGCGGGCGCATGGCACACGGTCGAGGGTGAGGTCACGTCCGCATTGCGCGACGAAGTCACCTTCTCCGATGTCACCGTCGTCAGCGAGACCCGCTACGGCACCGTCGACGATGAACTCGCCGCCACCCTGCCCGAGCATCTCGCCCTCGCCTGCAACGGCCCGGTGATCGTGGTGCCCACGGGCAAGCCCGTGCCGGCGCGCCTCGGCAAGGTGCTGGTGGCCTGGAAGCCCTCGCGCGAGGCCGGCCATGCGGTCCGCTTCGCCCTGCCCATCCTCGCTCTGGCCGAGGAGGTGGAAGTGCTCACCGTCGAGGAAAGCAAGTCCGACGTCGCCGCCTCCGGCGCCAAGCTCGCCGCCTATCTCTCCAGCCACGGCGTCAATGCCCGGCACCGCCACGTCGCCGAGGGCCACGCCACCGTCGTCATTCCGCAGGAAGTGCAGAAATTCGGTGCCGACCTGCTGGTGATGGGCATCTACAGCCGCTCGCGCCTGGCGGAGATGATCCTCGGCGGCGTCACCGCCTCGCTGCTGGTCGACCCGCCGGCGCCGCTGTTCATCGCTCATTGACCGCCCGGGCCGCGCGCCCGCTGCCGCTTCGCCGCCGGTCCCTCGAAGGGACCGGCGGTTTCGTTTGTGCCGCCGGCCCTTTCCGGGTTGCAGCCGGCGGGCGGACGCCCTAGCTCTGGCGCGCCGCTCCGGCCTGCCGCCGCCCCAGGAATGCACGTGCCGCTGTCCTCCCAGCTTCTGCCGCTGTTCCTGTTCGCCCTCGCCGGTGCGCTGACGCCGGGTCCGAACAACATGATCTCGGCCGGTTCCGGCGCCGCCTTCGGCTTCCGCCGCACCCTGCCGCAGATCTGGGGCGTCACGGTCGGCTTCGCGGTCATGGTGGTGGCGATCGGGCTGGGGCTCGGCACGCTGTTTCTCGCCATCCCCTACATGCACCAGACGCTGAAGATCGTCGGCGCGCTCTATCTGCTCTACCTCGCCTGGAAGATCGCCAATGCCGGCGGGCCGGGCGGCGGCACAGCGGTGGAGAAGCCGATGACGCTGCTGCAATCCGCACTGTTCCAGTGGGTGAACCCGAAGGCCTGGACCATCGCCCTCTCCATCGTCCCCGCCTTCACCACGGTCGGCGGTGACGATCTGTTCGCGGAAGTGGCGATGATCGCGCTGGTCTCCGGCGCGGTCACCTTCCCGAGCCTGTGCCTGTGGGCGGGTTTCGGCGCGCTGCTCGCCCGCCTGCTGTCGACGCCGCGCCAGCAGCGGCTCGTCAATTACGGGATGGCCACGCTGGTGGCCCTGAGCGTGGGGATGCTCTTCCTCTGAGGGTGGCGCGCGAGGGTGCAGCGCAGCATCGTCATAAAAGCGTGATGCGAGTCGGGCTTATGCTTCCCCATGGAGACATTGCCCAGCCCGCTTGCGGGCCTGATCGAGGGGGCTTTCGAGGTGAACGACGCACCCGAGGCACGCCGCTATCGCAGCCTGTTCCTGTCCGACGTCCATCTCGGCACGAAAGGCTGCCAGGCCGATCTTCTGCTCGACTTCCTGCGCTACCATGACGCCGACACCATCTACCTCGTCGGCGACATCGTCGATGGCTGGCGGCTGCGCTCGGGCTGGTACTGGCCGCAGGCGCATAACGACGTGGTGCAGAAGCTGCTGCGCAAGAGCCGCAAGGGCACCCGCATGGTCTATCTGCCGGGGAACCACGATGAATTCCTCCGCGATTACTACGGCAATCATTTCGGCGGCATCGAAGTGGTCGAGACGGCGATCCACGAAGCCGCCGACGGCAAGCGCTACCTCGTCATCCATGGCGACGTGTTCGACGTCGTGGTGCGCCACGCCCGCTGGCTCGCCTTCCTCGGCGACGGCGCCTACACCGCGGCGCTCGGCCTCAACACCTATCTCAACTGGATCCGCCGCAAGCTCGGCTTTCCCTATTGGTCTCTGAGCCAGTGGGCCAAGCTGAAGGTCAAGAACGCGGTCAACTTCATCGGCCGCTTCGAGGAGGCGGTGGCCACCGAGGCGCGCCGCCACAAGGTGGACGGGGTGGTGTGCGGCCATATCCACCACGCGGTCATTCACGACGGCTTCGGCGTCGATTACATTAACTGCGGCGACTGGGTCGAGAGCTGCACGGCAATCGTCGAACACGCCGACGGACGCTTCGAGCTGATCGACTGGGCCCGCCAGACCCGGGCGCGGGTGAACGCGCCGCTGCTGCTCGAACGGCCGAAGGTCGCCGCCTGATGCACATTCTCGTCGCCACGGATGCGTGGCTGCCGCAGGTGAACGGCGTGGTCCGCTCGCTGCAGAACACGGCGCGCGAGGCGGCCGCGCTGGGCGCGCGGATCGATTTCCTCACCCCCGCCGATTTCCGCACCGTGCCGATGCCGACCTACCCGGAAATCCGGCTGGCGCTGGCGACGCCCGGGCGGGTGCGGCGGCGGATGGACGAGATCGGCGCCGCCTATGTGCACATCGCCACCGAGGGGCCGATCGGCATCATGGCGCGGCGCGCCTGCCTGAGCCGGGGGCAGAGCTTCACCACCAGCTACCACACGCGCTTTCCCGAATATCTCGCGGCCCGCGCCCCCGTGCCGGAAGCCCTCTCCTATGCGTGGCTGCGGCGCTTCCACAATGCCGGCGCCGGCATCATGGTCTCCACCCCGACGCTGGAGACGGAACTGCGCGGGCGCGGCTTCCACCACATCATGCGCTGGTCACGCGGCGTCGATGCCGAACTGTTCCGCCCGCGCGAGGCCGTCGAACTCGACCCCGGCGTCGCCGCCCTGCCCCGCCCGATCTTCCTCTCGGTCGGCCGCGTGGCGGTGGAGAAGAACATCTCCGCCTTCCTCGACCTCGACCTGCCCGGCTCGAAGGTGGTGGTGGGCGACGGCCCGGCCCGCACGGAACTCCAGATCCGCCACCCGGACGTGCACTTCCTCGGCCTGAAGGAGGGTGAGGCGCTGGCCCGCATCTACGCGGCGGCGGATGTGTTCGTGTTCCCCAGCCTCACCGACACCTTCGGCATCGTGCTGCTGGAAGCGCTGGCGAGCGGCCTGCCCGTCGCCGCCTTCCCCGTCACCGGACCGAAAGACGTGATCGGCGAGGCGGAGCCCCCGGTGGGCGTGCTCTCCGACGATCTCCGTCAGGCAGCGCTCCGGGCGCTCTCACTCGACCGGGCGGCGGCGCGGGCCTATGCGCTGCGCTTCTCCTGGCGCGCCTGCACCGAGCAGTTCCTGCACAACATCGAAGCCGCCCACGCCCGCGCCCATTCCCCGGCCGCCATGGCGGCGGGCTGAGCCTCACGCCGCCGCGAGGCAGCGGGCGAAGGTGGCGGCGTCGACATTGCCGCCTGACAGCACCAGCACCGCGAGCTTGCCGGCAAGGTCGAGCCTTCCCGCCAGCACGGCGGCGAGCGTCACTGCCCCGCCCGGCTCGACGACGATCTTCAGTTCCTCGAAGGCGAACGCCACCGCCCGCGCCACCTCCTCGTCGGTGGCGGAAACGCCCGCGCCGACGAGCCGCGAGGAAATCTCGAAGGTGAGCCGCCCGGGTGTCGGCGCCATCAGCGCGTCGCAGATCGAGCCGCTCGCCTGGTTGTTGCGCTCGCGCCCGCCGGAACGGAAGGAGCGGGCATGATCGTCGAAGCCGGCCGGCTCGGCCGTCATCACCTGCGCGTCGGGGAAGTGGTGCTTCACCGCCAGCGCGATACCGGAAACGAGCCCGCCGCCGGAGGCGTTGGCGACGACCACATCGGGCACGAGGCCGCGCGCGGCGAGGTCCTCGGCGATCTCCAGCCCCACCGTGCCCTGCCCGGCGATGATGTGGAAATCGTCATAGGGCGGCACGAACACCGCGCCGCGCGCCCGCGCGATCCCGTCGGCGATGGCGTCGCGATCCTCGCTCTCGCGGTCATACTCCACCACCTCGCCGCCGAAGGCGATGGTGCGCGCCTTCTTCATGGCCGGCGCGTCCTTCGGCATGACGATGACCGAGGCCATGCCCATCAGGGTCGCCGCCGCCGCCACGCCCTGCGCGTGGTTGCCGGAGGAACAGGCGACCACGCCGCCGGCGCGCTGATCCTCGGGAATGCGCGAGATGCGGTTATAGGCGCCGCGGAACTTGAACGAGCCGGTGCGCTGCAGCGGCTCCGGCTTCAGCAGGATTCGCCCGCCAGTGAGCGCGTCGAGCCGGGCGCTGGAGAGGAGCGGCGTGCGCACCGCAACGCCCGCGAGGCGTTCGGCGGCCGAGGTTACGTCGTCATAGGTGGGAAGGGCGTTGCTCTGCATCATGGGCCGAGCTTAATGCGGCGGCGCGGCGCGCGCATGTGCTTTCCCGCACTGTCCGCCGCGTTTTTCGCGCCGGCTTGCGCGGGCGGGCCGCGGCGACCTAAATACATGTCTCATAAGCCAAACGGGAGCCGGCATGTCGGGCCGAACGCGCAGCCTCGATCGGGGCGACATGGATGCCGGGGCGCAGGCGATCACCGGCCAGCTCGGCCGCACCATCCAGCGCCTGCGCAAGGCCTATAATCTCTCCCTGTCGGAGTTGTCCGAGCAGTCCGGCGTCGCCAAGTCGATCATCAGCCAGATCGAGCGCAACGAGACCAACCCGACGCTCGCGACGGTCTGGCGGCTGTCGCAGGCGCTCGACATGTCGATCGACCGCTTCATGGCGGCCACCGACGACGAACCCTTCGTCGAGCACCTCACCCGCGCCGACACGCCGATCCTCGTCTCCGAGGATGGCAAGTGCCGGCTCACCATCACCGGCTGGATCAAGACGGTGGAATGGTTGCAATGGTTCGACTTCGTCGCCGGGCCGGGGGGCGAACTGATCTCCGACGGCCACCAGCGCGGCTCGGTGGAATGCCTCTCCGTGCTCTCGGGCGAACTACAGGTCGAATGCGGCGACGTGATCGAGACCGCCCGCGCCGGCGAGACGCTGCGCTACCGCTGCGACCGCCGCCACGTCATCCGCAACCTCACCAACGAGCCCGCCCACGCCACCATGGTCTGCCTGCTCAAGGCCGCCGTGCTGGATTGAGGCTCCGCTGGAGCGGACCGACCATCCCTCAAAGCTCGCTGCGCTCGCGTCCCGGGATGACGCAGTTCTCTTCTCAGAAAAGAACGCGTCGTCATGCTGAGGTGCCCTGCGCAGTTGGGCCTCGAAGCAGGCAGTCCGGTGCGGCCCTAGGCTTCTCGCGCCATCGGCGAGGCGGGGTCCCCGGGTCAAGCCCGGGGATGACGGAACGAGGGGAAGTCGAACCGTCGGTTCAGAACTTGCCGAGCGGCATGAACTGTGTCTCGCCGGATGAGCCGTCGACGCCGTCATTGTCGGTGACGATGAAGCCGTTGCCGGCGACGTCGATGGCGAAGCTCTCCACCTTGTCGAGCACATAGCCGTTCGTGGCCTTCAGCAGCGGCAGCAGGTCCTTCACCTCGCCCTTTACCAGCACCGGCGGGGCGGCCTCGCTGCCGAGCGGCGCCGGCTTCACGTCTTTGAGCGAGACAAAGGTCAGCTTCTTGATGGCGGCGTCCGCGCCGATCTGGTTGTCGCGCTCGATCACGATGAGCCCGTCCTTGTAGGGCGTCAGTTCGGACAGGCCGACCCAGCCCTTGGGAGCCGTGTCGAGCGGGTAGCGCACGACGCCCCAGCTCTTGTCGGCGGGCGTGTAGGCGAGGAGCCTGGTGAAGCCCTTCGGGTCGTCCTTCCACTCGCGCTGCACGGCGATCCACACCGTCTCGTCCGCCCCGGAACCAACCACCGCGACACCCTCGAAACCGAAGCGGCCGGCCTGCGCCGCCACCGCCTCGGGAAGGGCGATCTCCTCGGCGATGGCGCCGTCCGTTCCCACGCGCAGCAGCAGGTTCTGCGTCGGCTTCTCCTTCTTCTCCGGATTGCCCTCGGAGACGATCCAGAAGCCGCCTTCGGGACGCACCGCGATGCCCTCAAGGTCCAGCCCCTTGGCCGGCGCGCCGTCCTTGGTCAGCACGGTGGCGGCGGTGATCTTCGCCGGCTTCGCAGTGGCGTCGATAGTGAGGATGCGCGCCTGCGCATAGGCGCTGTCGGTCACGGCGTAGAGCCTGCCCGCCTCCTTCGCATCCGCCGCGAAGCCGGACAGCGCCGACCACCAGATCGGCTTGCCGTCCGGGCCGTCGACGGATTCGATGGTGGGATAGGCCGGCGCGGCGCCGGGCTGGCGCTGATAGACGGTGACGACGGAGCCGATGCCGCCATCCTTGCGGTTGTCGGTCTCGGCGGCGGTGACGAACAGGTCGCGCTTGGGCAGCGCCATCAGCCCTTCCGGGCCGACGCCGCCGGGCAGCACCTGCAGGAATTCCGGCGCCTCGCCCGGGCCCTTGTCGCGATAGACGAAGACCAGCGAGCCGCGCTCTGAGGCGACGAAGATCAGGCGGTCGTCGCCGAAGGTGGCGACTTCCGCCCCCTCCATCTCGATGCCCTTCTTGTTGCGCTTCTCCGGATAATGGCCGAGGCGCACCGCCATGTATTCGGGCGCGGTGCCGCTCTCGAACACCAGCTTGCCGGTCTTGTCGAAGATGGAGAAGCCGCGCGTGCCGCCCTTCCAGTCGCCCTCATTGGCGATCACGAAGCGCTCGTCGTCGATCCACTGCACGGTGTCGGGCTCGCGCGGCACCGCCTTCATCGAGCCGGAAAGGTCGATCACCCCGTCCTTCTTGGTGTCGATCTTGTCGAGGTCCACCGTGCCGGCGGAGAAGTGCGAGAGAATCTTGCCGGTGGGCAGGTCGACCACGACGATGTGGTTGTTCTCCTGCAGCGTGACCACGACCTCGTTGCGGGAATTGATGTCGACATATTCCGGCTCCGGGTCCTCCGGCGCGATGGCCGCGAGGCCGGTGAGGTCGATCACCCGCTTCGACGTGTCGACCACGCGGCCGTCCTTCACCTCGAAGGTGGTGAGGTTGCCGGCCGGCAGCTGCGGCAGTGCGCCGTCGTTGAGATCCTCGTCGCGCTCATTCTCGATGGCGATGGCGAGATAGCGGCCGTCCGGGCTCTTGGTGATCGAATCCGGCTGGCCGCCGAGATCGATTTTGTCCTCCACCATGCGGGTGGCCAGATCCACCACCGCGAGATGACCGGAGGGCTTGGCCTTCGATTCGGAGGTGTTGACGCCGACATAGGCCTTGGCGCCGATCACGACCGTGGTGGTCGGCTCGCCGTCGAGCGCGACCACGCCCGCCGCCTTCGGCGCCGCCGGATCGGCAATGTCGATGAAGCCGATGCGCTGGCCGGGGCTGTCGCTGTAGATCAGCGTGTTGCCGTCCTCGGTATAGGTGATGATCTCGGCCGCCGTCGGCTTGGCCTGGTCGGCGCCGGCCGGCAGGTTTTCCACCACGTTGAAGGTGGCGATCCGGTTGAAGGGGGCGTCCGCCGCACGGGCGGGCGCCGACAGGGCGACGAGGGCGAGCACCGCGGCGGAGGCGGTGGCGAGAAGCATCGGGCGCATGGGGGTCTCCGATCGGATGCGGGCGGAACCGGCCCGCGCTGATGCGGTTCAAAGCCCTGCCCGTGACAGAGGGATGACGGGCCCGGCGCGCGCGGACGAAAGGGAATGGTGCGCGCTCCGCTGCGGCAGCGGGGCGCCCTTCCCCAGCGGCGGAGCAGGGTTCGCGGCGCGGACTTTGCGTCAATGCAGGCGCATTCGACTTTCGTACGAAAGGATTACAGTAAAAATCATGAATTAGGGCTTGCACTCAACCATCGGGCATCGTCTCCTTGGCCTATCGGGACAAGGCGCAGAAGCGCCGCCCGGCGGGGACCACCCGCGAGGAAACGCCATAGGAGGAACCGCCCATGACCGAAACGTCAGGGAAGATCGCGGACGCGCGTCAGGACGTCCGCACCAGCCGTCGCCGCTTCATCGCTACCGCCGCAGCGGCCGCCGCCGGCGCCACCGTCGCCGCCCCTGCGGTCCATGCGCAGGCGCCGATCAAGCTGCGCTTTCAGTCGACCTGGCCGAACAAGGACATCTTCCACGAGTTCGCCAGCGACTATGTGAAACGCGTCAACGCCATGACCGGCGGGCGCGTCGAGCTGGAAATCCTTCCCGCCGGCTCGGTCGTCCCGGCCTTCCAGATGCTGGACGCGGTGTCGTCCGGCATTCTCGACGGCGGCCATGGCGTCGCCGCGTACTGGTACGGCAAGAGCAAGGCGTTCTCGCTGTTCGGTACCGCCCCCGCCTTCGGCTGGGACGCGGATGAACTGCTGGGCTGGATCCGCTATGGCGGCGGCCAGGAGCTCTATGACGACCTGGTGCAGAACACGCTCAAGCTCAACGTCGTCGGCATGCTGACCGGCCCGATGCCGGGCCAGCCGCTGGGCTGGTTCAAGAAGGAAATCACCAGCGCCGACGATATGAAGGGCATGAAGTACCGCACGGTCGGCCTCGGCGCGGACCTGTTCAAGGAGTTCGGGGCGGCGGTGACGATCGTGCCCGGCGGCGAAATCGTGCCGGCCATCGACCGCGGCCTGCTCGACGGCGCCGAGTTCAACAACCCGTCCTCCGACCTCGTCCTCGGCTTCCCCGACGTCGCCAAGGTCTACATGCTCGGCAGCTACCATCAGGCGCTCGAATGCTTCGAGATCCTGTTCAACAAGACCAAGTTCGACGGCCTGCCGGCTGACGTGCAGGAAATCCTCAAGGGCGCGTCCGACGCCACCTCCTCCACCATGATGTGGAAGGCGCAGGACCGCTATTCCAAGGACCTCGCGGCCATCAAGGCGCGCGGCGTGAAGGTGCTCCCGACGCCCAAGGCGGTGCTGGAAGCCCAGCTGAAGGCCTGGGATACGGTGATCGCCAACCTGTCCGCCGACCCGGTGTTCAAGAAGGTGGTCGACAGCCAGAAGGAATGGGCCAAGCGGATCGTCGGCTTCCGTCTGGAATACGAACCCGATTCCAAGTTCGCCTACGACCACTTCTTCAAGACGGCCTGACCTCGGGTCGCGTGCGCCCCTCTCCGGCAACGGAGAGGGGCTTTTGGTTTCGGCAGGCCACGGACGCCGCCCGGATCGCACCGTTGCGTGCGCCGTCGCGGGCCGTCCTCGATGTGCGACCCCGCCGCCTGAAATCCGCGCCTCCCGACGACGAGCCACAAGAGGCCTCTCCCATGCAATCCATTCTTCTCGGCGTCGACCGGCTGAACGCCTTCATCGGCAAGCTGTTCGCGTGGTGCATCGTCATCCTGATGGCGGCGATCTGCTACGAGGTGTTCTGCCGCTACGCGCTGCACAACCCCACCACCTGGGCCTATGACGTCAGCCTGATGCTGTACGGCGCCCTGTTCATGATGGCGGGCGCCTACACGCTCTCGCGCAACGGGCATGTGCGGGCGGACTTCCTGTACCGGAAGTGGCAGCCGCGCAACCAGGCGAAGACGGACCTGGTCCTCTACTTCCTGTTCTACTTCCCGGGCATCCTCGCGCTGATCTATTCCGGCTGGGGCTATTTCTATTTGTCCTACCTGCTCAACGAGCACTCCTCGTTCAGCCCGGAAGGCCCCGTCATCTGGCCGTTCAAGGCGCTGATCCCCATCACCGGCGTGATGATGCTGCTGCAGGGCATCGTCGAGGTCGTGCGCTGCTGGATCTGCATCCGCGACGGCGAATGGCCGCAACGGCTGCACGACGTCGAGGAAATGGAGAAGGTCATTCTCGACGAGGCCGCCGCCAAGGCCGACGCCGAGGAAGCCGTGATCAACGCCACCGAGCGCGAATCCACCACCCGGGGGTCCCTGTGATGTTTCTTTCCGATCCCGCCCTTGGCATTCTGATGCTGGTGGTCTTCCTCGTCCTGCTGATGCTCGGCTTTCCCATCGCCTTCACCCTGATGGCGCTCGGCGTGGCCTTCGGCTACCTCTCCATCGGCGACGGAATCTTCCAGCTGTTTGTCCAGCGCACCTATTCGGTGATGGCGAACGACGTGCTGATCTCGATCCCGCTGTTCCTGTTCATGGGCTATGTGATCGAGCGCGCCAACATCCTCGACCGGCTGTTCCGCGCCATCCAACTCGCCGCCGGGTGGATTCCCGGCTCGCTGGCCGTCGCTACGCTCATCACCTGCGCGCTGTTCGCCACCGCCACCGGCATCGTCGGCGCCGTGGTGACGCTGATGGGCCTGCTGGCCTTTCCGGCCATGCTGCGCGCCGGCTACGACACCAAGATCGCCTCGGGCGTCGTCTGCGCCGGCGGCTGCCTCGGCATCCTGATCCCGCCCAGCGTCATGCTCATCCTGTATGGCGCGACGGCGGGCGTCTCGGTGGTCAAGCTCTACGCCGCCGCGTTCCTGCCCGGCATCGCCCTCGCCGGCATGTACATGGTCTATGTGATCATCCGCGCGATGATCAATCCGTCGCTGGCGCCGAAGCTGCCGCCGGAGGAGCGTAACGTCCCGGTGGGCACCGTCATCTGGGCGCTGCTGACCTCGTTCTTCCCGCTGGTGCTGCTCATCGTCTCGGTGCTCGGCTGCATCATCCTCGGCCTCGCCACCCCTTCGGAAGCGGCGGCCATCGGCGCGGCGGGCGCCATCCTGCTGGCGCTGGCCTATCGCACCTTCAGCATCGAGAAGCTGAAGGACTCGGTGTTCCTCACCGCCCGCGCCTCGGCCATGGTGTGCTGGCTGTTCGTCGGCTCGGCGGTGTTCTCCGCCGTGTTCGCGCTGCTGGGCGGCCAGCGCGTGGTCGAAGAGTTCATCATGGGGCTCGATATCGGCCCGATCGGCTTCCTGATCCTCACCCAGGTGATCATCTTCGTGCTGGGCTGGCCGCTGGAATGGACGGAGATCATCGTGATCTTCCTGCCCATCTTCCTGCCGCTGCTCGACCATTTCGGCATCGACCCGATCTTCTTCGGCGTGCTGGTGGCGCTGAACCTGCAGACCTCCTTCCTGTCGCCGCCGGTCGCCATGGCGCCCTTCTACCTGAAAGGCGTGGCGCCCAAGCACGTGACCATCGAGGAGATTTTCTCCGGCGTGATGCCGTTCATCGCTATCGTCATCGTCGCGATGATCCTGCTCTACACCTTCCCGGGCTTCGCGCTCTGGCTGCCGAACTACCTCTACGGCGGCTGACGCGCGCCGCGCGAAAGGAAACGGGCCCGGCGACGGGCCCGTTTTCATGTCGGCCGCAAGTTGCTTCAGGCCACCAGATGCTTCAGGCCGCCGGTGCCCGCGGGTCGCCCGGCGCGGTCTTCCAGCCGAGCGCGGGAAAGCGGACCACCCGGCGGCCGCGGAAATCCGCCTCGCAGACGAGGTGGCCGCGCTCCTCCATATAGGTCAGCAGCCAGCGCCCGCGCGAGGGCGAGCGGCTGCCATAGGCCCGCGCCAGCGCCTCGTCCGCCGGCGAAGGCGCCCCTTCCATGCCCGCGCGCGCCAGCAGCAGGAACACGCCCTGCATCTCCTCCGGCAGGCCCGCCGCCTGGTCGACGGCGCGCGCCCAGCCTTCATCACCGCTGCGCGCTTCCAGCCCGGCGCGGGCGATGGCGAGCCGGCGGGTGAATTCGGCGAGATCGGGGACCCTGGAGCCGACCCGGCGGACCCGGCAATGCACGAGGAAATCCGGGTAGAGCGCGGCGGCAGAACGGAACGGCGCCTCGGGATCGGCAACGAACTGGCGGACGATCTCCTCCACCAGCGCCTCGCGCTCGGCCTCGAAGGCGGCGGCAACCTCGGGATCGACCGGTACCGGCTCGGGCGGCGGCGCCTCTTCAAGGGTCTCCAGAATGGCGTCGGTGGCGCGCGGCTCGCCGCGTGACGGGGGCGCCGGAAGCGGCTCGGTGCCGAGATCGTCAAAGATCAGGTCCTGTATCTCCGCCGTGCCGAGTTCCGGCGGCGGCAGCAGCGAGGGGCGTCCGTTGCGGCTGGCGGTTTCGACATGGCCGATCTTCACCGCCACCGGGCGGCGTGCCAGCGCCGGGCCGAGCGCGACGAAGGAGCCGGTGTTGAGATCGCGAAAGCTCTCCGCCTGCCGCTTCTCCATGCCCAGCAGATCGGCGGCGCGGGCCATGTCGATGTCGAGGAAGGTGCGCCCCATCAGGAAGTTCGAGGCCTCCGCCGCGACGTTCTTGGCCAGCTTGGCGAGGCGCTGGGTGGCGATGACGCCGGCGAGGCCGCGCTTGCGGCCGCGGCACATGAGATTGGTCATGGCGGAAAGCGAGATACGCCGCGCCTCGTCGGAAATCTCGCCGCCGCCGGAGGGCGCGAAGAGCTGCGCCTCGTCGACCACCACCAGCATCGGGTACCAGTACTCCCGGTCGGCATCGAACAGGCCGTTGAGGAAGGCGGCGGCGGAGCGCATCTGCGCGTCGGCGTCGAGCCCTTCGAGGTTGAACACCACAGAGGCGCGGTGCTTGCGGATGCGGGCGGCGATGCGCTGGATTTCGCCGGCGGTGCGCTCGGCGTCGATCACCACATGGCCGAAGCGCTCGGCCAGCCCGACGAAATCGCCCTCGGGATCGATGATCGCCTGCTGCACATGGCCGGCGCTCTGTTCCAGCAGGCGGCGCAGCAAATGCGACTTTCCCGAGCCGGAATTGCCCTGCACCAGCAGGCGCGTGGACAACAGCTCTTCCAGATCGAGCCGAACCGGCTGTCCGACGTTGCTGTTTCCGAGCTCGATACCGATCTTCATCTGCGGTGACGCATCCCTGCACCGGCCCTGCCACGCGCGAGGGCCGAATGGTTCGCTGGTCCAGGCCCCCCGACCGGACGATCCCGCGGGAAAGCCCGCATGGCCGTCCCGCGGCCCTGCCTTTATCACGCGGCAAGGGCCGGCGCCGACAGCTGCAGAGAACTCCACAGATTCGGCCCGGCTCGACAAGCCCCGTCCTTCGCGCCACTCTGCCGCCATGTCGCCCCCGCCCTTCTTCACCATCGGCTATGAACAGGTCTCCTCCGCCGCCGTGCTCGACACGCTGAGCGGCGCCGGGGTGGACCTGCTGGTCGACGTGCGCGCCGTCGCCGCCTCGCGGCGCGCCGGCTTCTCGAAGAGCCATCTCGCCGCGGGGGTGAGCGCGCGCGGCATCGGCTACCTGCATCTGCGCGGCCTCGGCACGCCGGCGGAAGGCCGGCAGGCGGCACGGAGTGGGCATTATGGCGAGCTGCGGCGCATCTACGACGCTCACCTCGCCACCCCGACCGCGCAGGAGCAGCTCGACGAGCTGACCGCGCTGGTCAAGGCCGGCCGGCGCGTCTGCGTGCTGTGCTTCGAGCGCCACCCCGAGCACTGCCACCGGCAGATGGTTGCCGATCTCATCTGCGAGCGGGTCGGCGTGGCGGTCGAGCACCTGATGGCGCCGCCGGTCTGAGCCCACGCCCGCCCCTGCGACAAAATGCGCCATGCCGGTGCGTGCAAACGCCCGACCGCTCACCCACCGGTTGATTGAGCACACTCCCTCCGGGTGCTCGGATAAGGCGTACTTCCGGACCCCCTGCAACCGTGAGCGCGGCGATGCCCTCTTCGCCGGCGCGATTTCTCGCGCCCTTTCTCGCGGCGACGGCGGTCGCCGCGTGCCCGGCTCCCGGCGCGGCGGCCGAGGAGGAGGCGGAGCTGTCGCTGCGCCGGCGGCTCTATTTCTATACCGGCGTCGATATCGCCCGCGACACCGGCTATGGCTGGGGCGGCATGGCCTGGGCGCCGTTCGCGCCGATGGACTGGGAGGGCCTGCGCGTGCGCACCCAGACCGGCGGCGGGCGCTACGAATACCGCACGCAGGCCGTGCCGGGCGGGTGGAACACCGGCAACAAGACCGATGGCGAGGTGCTGCTGGGCTGGCAGTTCCTGCGCGGGCCGCACGCCCTCGCGCTCTATGCCGGCGCCAACGTGGTCGACAACCGGCTCGACCGGCCCGATCCCGGCAATCGCGACCAGGGCACGCAGTTCGGCGCCAAATTCGTCGCCGAATGGTTCTACCGCCTCGACGAGCGCTGGACGCTGACCGCGGCGCTGAGCGGTTCCACCGCGGACGGCACCGTGGCCGGCCGCGCCACCGCCGGCTGGCGGGCGTTCCGCTGGCTCGATCTCGGCGTGGAGACCGGCGCGACCACCGACTGGCTCGACCAGAGCGCCCGCCTCGGCCTGTTCGTCGCCTCCCCGCTGCACGGCTGGGAAGTGCGCGCGGCCGGCGGCTGGCGCTGGAGCAGCGACAGCGACGACAGTCCCTATGGCACGCTGTCGCTGTTCATGCCGTTCTGACGGGCCGGGCCGCCGCTCAGGCGTCCTCGGCCTTCATCGCCTCAAGCGCGGCGTCGGCATCGACATCGGCGGCGGCGGCGATCTCGTGGATCTCCAGCGCCTCCAGATCCTCGCTGGTGTCGATGTCGAGAAAAGCGCCCTCGCCTTCCACCGGCACCTCGACCACGAAATCGGGATTGTCGGCAAGGATGCGGCGGGCGCCGACATCGCCTTCCAGCGTCGTCAGCGCCGGGAACAGCGGGCGCGCCAGCGCCACCGGGTTGCCGTGCCGCCCCTGCGCCACCGGCACCGCCGCCAGCCGCCCGCGCGCCGGATCGAGCGCATCGGCGAGCCGGTCGATAAGCGCCGGCTCCACCTTCGGCATGTCGCCGAGCAGCACCACCACGCGCTCGGTCTCCTTCGGCAGCGCGGCGACGCCGGCGCGCAGCGAGGTGGAAAGACCCCGCGCGAAGTCGGGATTGGGCGCGAAGGTCACGTCGAGCCCGTCGAGGGCGGCGCGCACCGTCGCGTCCTCATGGCCCGTGACCACGATCACCGGACGCGCGCGGGCAGCCAGCGCCGCCTCCACCGCGCGGCGCACCAGCGGCACGCCGCCGAGCGGCAGGGTGAGCTTGTGTGCCTGCGGCAGGCGCGTGCCCTGGCCGGCGGCGAGCACCAGCGCGGCCGGCGGGCGGGCCGGGCGGCGGCGCAGTTCGCCCACCAGCTGGGCGAGGATGGAGACCGCGATCTCGGCCGGGTTGGCAGCGCCGATGTCGAGCCCGATCGGCGCG
>JAEYTJ010000004.1 GCA_023434095.1 Pseudomonadota bacterium
GCCGTAGCCCGTGCGCTTGCCGACGATGATGGCACCGACGAGGCCCGCGAGACCGGCATTGATGTGGACGACCGTGCCGCCGGCGAAGTCGAGCGCGCCGTGTTCGAACAGCAGGCCTTCCGAGAACCACACCATGTGGGCCATGGGGTAGTAGACGAAGGTGACCCACAGCACGGAGAACAGCAGGATCGCCGAGAACTTCATGCGCTCTGCGAAGGCGCCGACGATGAGGGCGGGGGTGATGGCCGAGAAGGTCATCTGGAAGGCGATGAAGATGTATTCGGGGATCTTCACGCCGTCGGAGAAGGTGTCAGCCAGGCTTTCGGTGGTGACGCCGGACAGGAACGCCTTCGAGAAGCCGCCGATGAAGGCGTTGCCCGAGGTAAAGGCGAGCGAGTAGCCGTAGAAGATCCAGACCAGCATCATCACGGCCGCGACGACGGTGACCTGCATCAGGATCGAGAGCATGTTCTTGGCGCGCACCAGGCCGCCATAGAACAGCGCGAGGCCCGGCACGGTCATGAACAGCACGAGGATCGAGGAGACCATCATCCAGGTGATGTCGCCCTTGTCCACGGTGGCGACCGCGGCGGCGGCTTCGGCGGTGGCTTCCGCGCCGGTGGCCGGGTTGTCCTGGGCGAAAGCGGCGGCCGCGAACAGCGCCGTCGTCGCCAGCGCAGGCAGGCCCGCGCGTATCCAATTCTTGGTCGTCATGGGTTCAATGCTCCGTCGCAATCGGAAAATGTCGGGATCAGTGGCGCGGGCTCAGAGGGCGTCGGCGTCGGTTTCGCCGGTGCGGATGCGCACGGCCTGGTCGATCGCGTAGACGAAGATCTTGCCGTCGCCGATCTGGCCGGTCTTGGCCGAGGTGGTAATGGCGTCGATGACCTTGGAAACCTGATCGGAAGGCACGGCGACCTCGATCTTGAGCTTCGGCAGGAAGCTCACCGCGTATTCGGCGCCGCGATAGATCTCGGTGTGGCCCTTCTGCCGGCCATATCCCTTGACCTCCGTGACGGTCAGTCCGTGCACACCAATGCCAGTGAGCGCATCCCGGACTTCCTCAAGCTTGAAGGGCTTGATGATAGCCATGACGATCTTCATGCGTCCTGTCCCCGCTTGGCCCCGAACCGCTGGCGGTGTTCAGGGCGTTTCATGTCGGACTCGGCCAGGTTGTGGTCGCAACCTTCCGGTCAAGCCGGGAACGGATAATCAATTCGCGTGCCAACCGTTATAAATCAACGGCTCTACTACCGATTGCGGGTCGGATTGCGCGCCGGTTCCGGCCTCGCGCACTCACCTTTGCCGACGCACGAGCCGGCCTGATTGCTCAATTCTTGATCGGCAGCGTGACCCTTCCCGAGTCACCGCCCCACAATCGCCATACGCAGGCTAGTTTTTAGGCAGATGCCTGTGAGGCAGGCGGCCGCACCGGCCGGATCAGGCCTTCCTGCGCCACCGAAGCGACCAGCTGGCCGGCGCGGTCATAGATCAGTCCCCGCGCGAAGCCGCGCGCGCCGGCGGCGCTGGGGCTGTCCTGGACATAGAGCAGCCAGTCGTCGACGCGGAACGGCCGGTGCAGCCACAGCGCGTGGTCGAGGCTGGCGACCTGCAAGCTGTCGCCCAGCACGCTGGTCCCATGCACCAGCGTCGTCGCCTCCAGCAGCGTCATGTCGCTGGCATAGGCGAGCACGGCGCGGTGCAGGCCCTCCTCGTCGGGCAGCGCCCCGGTGGCGCGAAACCACACGGCACGGCGCGGCGCGGCCACCGTCTCGCCGAGGCCGATGGGCTTCAGTTCGATCGGACGCGGCCGCCGCCAATAGGCCAGCACCGGGGCCGGGAGCTTCGCCACCAGTTCGGCGGGCAATTCGCCGATGCCCGGCACCTCTTCCGGCGCCGGCACCACCATGTCGAGATCGAGCTGGTGCTCCAGCCCCGGCTCCTCGCGATGGAACGACACCGACATGATGAAGATCGGCCGCCCGTGCTGGATCGCCACCGCGCGCCGCGTGGCGAAGCTGCGCCCGTCGCGCACCCGCTCGACATCGTAGACGATCGGCACGCGCGGATCGCCGGCCAGCAGGAAATAGGCGTGCATGGAATGGGCGGCGAGCCCTTCCACCGTGCGCTGCGCCGCCACCAGCGCCTGCGCCAGCACCTGCCCGCCGAAGACGCGGGAACGGAACGGCCAGGATTCCGGCGGGTTGTCGCCGCGGAAGAGGTTGTCCTCCAGCCGCTCCAGATCGAGCAGGGCGACGAGTTCGGCGGCGCTGTGGGTCATGGGCGGGCGGCTCCTCATCGCGACGCGATGGATGGGCAAGGCGGGGCGTCACCGGCGCGCATTGTCCGGTGTGCCTAGCTAAGGCATAGGAGGGAGCGCGCACAATGCGCGGATGGTCGAGAGCGGAGGCGACACGCCATGCAACGGGACCAGCGATATGATGCGGTGATGGCGGGCGGCGGGCTGGCCGGGCTCTCGCTCGCGCTGGCCCTGCGCCAGGGGCTGGGGGACAGCGCGCGCCTTGCCGTCGCCGACCCCGCCTTCGCCGCCGCGCGGCCGGCGAGCACCGACCTGCGCGCCTCCGCCATCGCCGCCGGCGCCCGCCGCCTGTTCGAGGCGCTCGGCGTCTGGGAGCGGGTGGAGGCCGAGGCCCAGCCGATCCTCGCCATGGAGATCACCGATTCCAAGCTCGGCGACGCCGCCCGGCCGGTGTTCCTGTCCTTCGACGGCGAGGTCGAGCCGGGCGAGCCCTTCGCCCATATGCTGCCCAATGCGGTGCTGCAGGACGCGATGACCGACCTCGCCCGCGAACGCGGCATTTCCCTGCTGCCCACCCGCGTCGTCGGCTTCACCCCCGGCCCGGCCCGCAGCGCATTGCAGTTTTCAGAGGGCGACGACGCCTCCACGTCGCTTCTGGCGGCCTGCGACGGCGGACGCTCGAAGCTGCGGGCGCTCGCCGGCATCGGCGTCACCGGCTGGTCCTACCGCCAGTCCGCCATCGTCATGACGGTCGGCCATGAGCGCCCGCATGACAGCAAGGCAATCGAGCATTTCCTGCCCGCCGGCCCCTTCGCCATGCTGCCGCTCACCGGCAATCGCTGCTCCATCGTCTGGACCGAGTCGACGGAAACCGCCGCCCGCCTGCTCAAGCTCCCGCGCGTTCTGTTGCTGGACGAGCTGGAGCAGCGCTTCGGGCTGGAACTGGGCGAGATCGCCATCCTCGACGAGCCGAAGGCGTTCCCCCTCGGCTTCCAGATGGCGCGCTCCTTCATCGGCGAGCGCCTCGCTCTCGTCGGTGACGCCGCCCACACCATCCACCCCATCGCCGGGCAGGGCATCAATATGGGGCTGCGCGACGTGGCGGCGCTGGCGGAAGCGGTCACCGACGCCGCCCGCCTCGGCCTCGATATCGGCGGGCCGGACGTTCTGGAACGCTACCAGCGCTGGCGGCGCTTCGACACGCTGGCCATGGGCGTCGCCACCGACGGGCTCAACCGACTGTTCGGCCTGCGTTCGGACGCGGTGCGGCTGGCCCGCGATGTCGGCCTCGGGCTGGTGGAGCGCCTGCCGGTCCTGAAGGGCTTCTTCATCCGCGACGCCGCCGGCATCGGCGGGCGGTCACCCCGGCTGCTGCGCGGGGAGGCGCTGTAGAGGTCAGCGCGCCGCCTCTTCCTCCGTCAGCGGCCGCGCCTCGTCGGCGAGCAGGATGGGGATGCCGTCGCGAATCGGGTAGGCGAGCCGGGCCGAACGCGACACCAGCTCATGGGCCGCCCGGTCGTAGTCGAGCGGCCCCTTGGTGACCGGACAGACCAGCAATTCGAGCAGCTTCGGGTCGATCTCGTAGCCCGCACGCGCGGGGGTGCCGGATTGTGCGGCCATGGGCAGGAATCTCCAGATCTTCGGCAGGATCACAAACGTATTCCGGCTATATAACGCAGCAAGCTGACATTCTCACGTCGCCACCTTCCCCGAAGCCGACCGGACCGATGGATTCTCCCCCGCTCGATCTCGCCCAGGACCCCCGCCTCGACGGCGACACGCTGCAGCAATGGGTCTTCCGCCGGCTGCGGCGTTCCGTCATGGCGGGCCGCTTCCCGCCCGGCAAGGCGGTAACCATACGCGGGCTCGCCGATGAGCTCGGCGTGTCCTCCATGCCGGTGCGCGAGGCGCTGCGGCGCCTCGTCGCCGAGCGCGCGCTGGTGCTGCTCGACAATCGTCGGGTCCGCGTGCCGGAAATGACCGCGCGGCGCTTCGAGGAACTGATGATGGCGCGCACGCTGCTGGAGACCGAGGCGGCCGCGCGCGCCCTCGTGGTCGCCGACGGCGCCTTCATCGCCCGGCTCGACGCGCTCAACGCCGCCTCCGACGCGGCAGTGGCGGCCGCCGATACCGAGGCAATGATCGAGACCAACCTCGCCTTCCACGGTGCGCTATATGGCGGGCGGGCGGACAATGTGCTGCTGCCGCTCATCGAATCGGTGTGGCTGCAGATCGGCCCGTTCATGCGCATGGCGCTGGCCGACCTCGAGACGCATTACCCCGTGGACCGCCACGCCGAGGCCCTCGCCGCCCTGCGCGGCCGCGACGAAGCGGCGCTGCGCCGCGCCATCGAGGCCGATATTCGCGACGGCATCGGGCATCTGCTGGCGCAGCTGGGATAGAGAAGCGTCAGCCCGCCGCCTTCAGCCGTCCGCCGCCGCGCCGGCGCTCGGCGGCGAGCCGCGCCGCCGTGCCGAAGGCGGTGAAGATGCCGCTGGAAAGCTTGTCCGCCCAGAAGCGCCATTCCGGGTGCCACTGGATCGCCATGTTGAAGCCCGGCGCGTCCGGCACGCGGAACGCCTCGATGGTGCCGTCCTCGGCCGTCGCCTCCACCGCCACGCCCGGCGCCAGCGTCGCGACGCCCTGGCCGTGCAGCGAGTTCACCCGCCAGCGCGTGGCGCCGGCGAGGCTCGCCAGCAGCCCGTCCTCGCTCAGTTCAACCTCGTGCACCGGCGCGTACTGCCCCTCGATGTCGAGCCCGGAATCCTCGCGGTGGTCGAAGCGGCCGGGCTGCTCGTAGAGCTTCTGGAACAGCGTGCCGCCGAGCGCCACGTTCATTTCCTGGAAGCCGCGGCACACGCCGAACAGCGGCACGCCGCGCTCCAGCGCCGCGCGGATCAGCGGCAGCGAGATGTCGTCGCGGTGCGGGTCGGCCGGCAGCGGCGGGTCGTGCGGCAGGTCGCCATAATGCTGCGGCCCGACATTGGACGGGCTGCCGGGCAGGAACAGCGCGTCGACGAGGTCGAGGATCTCGTCGACCACGACCCGCTCCGGCGCCATGGCGGAATCCACCGCCGAGATGGTGCCGGGAACGAGCACCGGCATCGCCTGCGCGCCGCGCGCCACCGCGTAAATGTATTTTTCCGTGACGCCATGGACGACATGCCCGTCCCTGGCCTTCACGTCGCTGATCACACCGATAACCGGACGCATGCTGTCTCCTGCGCTCTGCCCGCCAGATGTGGCGCGTGCCCCCGGCGACTGTCAACGGCACGCCCGCGCAGCCCCGTCCTGCAGGCCGCGCAGCCGTGCCGCTTGCGCCCGATCGCCGCTGCCGCGGCACCCGCCGGGCCTCGCACGTTTCCGAGGATGATTCTTCGTGTATGAAGAGCCATCCCCTTCGCCCGCAGGCGCCGCCGGAAGCCCATGGTTTTTTCGTCCGTCACCTTTCTCTTCTATTTCCTGCCGGCGTTCCTCATCTGCTATTTCGCGACGCCGGGGCTGCGGGCGCGCAACCTCGTCCTGCTCGCCTTCTCGCTGGTGTTCTATGCCTGGGGCGGGCTGGCCAATGTGGTGGTGCTGGCGGTCTCCATCGTCGCCAACTACGCCTTCGCGCTGCTGATCGACACCCGCGTCGGGCGATGGCGGCTGCGGATGCTCGCGGCGGCGGTGGCGCTGAACCTCTCCGGCCTGATCGCCTTCAAATATGCCGGCTTCCTCGCGGAGAACCTCAATCACCTGCTGCCCGACGCCGCCCAGTTGCCGGTGGTGCACCTGCCGCTGCCACTCGGCATCTCCTTCTTCACCTTCCACGCCATTTCCTATCTCGTCGACATCTATCGCAGGAAGGCGCGGGCCAATGGCCGCTTCGAGGAGATCGCGGTCTACATCACCATGTTCCCGCAGCTGGTCGCCGGCCCGATCGTGCGCTACTCCACCATCGCCCACCGCATCAGGGCACGGCGTACCACGCTCGGCCGGGTTTCGGCGGGGCTGCGCATCTTCGTCATCGGCCTGTCCTGGAAGGTGCTGATCGCCGACGAGGTGGCGCCGCTGGTCAGCGTGGTGTTCGACAACACCACCGCCCCGAACCTCGGCGAGGCGTGGATCGGCGTCTGCGCCTATGCGCTGCAGATCTATTTAGACTTCGGCGGCTATTCCAACATGGCGATCGGCCTCGCGCTGGCCATGGGGCTGAAATTCCCGCGCAATTTCAACCTGCCCTATGGCGCACTGTCGATCACCGATTTCTGGCGCCGCTGGCATATGAGCCTGTCGAGCTGGTTCCGGGACTATGTCTACATCCCGCTCGGCGGCAACCGTCACGGCCACCTGCACACGGCGATGAACCTCTGGACCGTGTTCCTGCTCTGCGGTCTCTGGCACGGGGCGAGCTGGACCTTCGTCATCTGGGGCGTCCATCACGGCACCTTCCTGGTGCTGGAGAGGACCCGCCTCGGCGCCATGCTCCGCGCCGCGCCGCGCGTGATCGGCCATGCCTATGTGCTGCTGGTGGTGCTGTCGGGCTGGGTCTGGTTCCGCGCCGAGAGCCTGCCGCAGGCCATGGACCTGTTCGCCGGCCTCGCCGGGCTCAACGGCGTCGGTCCGCTCTCGATCAACCTGCTGGCCGATCTGGAGCCGGTGACGATCGTCGTCATGGTGCTGGCGTGGCCGCTCGCCATGTTCGGCCTGCCGCAGCCGCGCGCCAAGGGCCTCTCGCAGCGCCTGCGGC
>JAEYTJ010000162.1 GCA_023434095.1 Pseudomonadota bacterium
CGCCCCGGCCGGGCGGAATGACGTGGCAGCGCGAGGCGCTTTCGCGGTGAATAGCGTCGGAGAAGCCGCACACGCCGGTCAGCAGGTCGGTGAGGCCCGGCGCACGGGGATCGGCCGTCAGCCCTTCCAGCATCGGCGAGGCGACGTCGAGACAGACAACCACAACCCGCCGCTCCGCCGAGCCGGCCAGCGAACGCCCGAGAGCGAGGGCGCAGCCGGCGATCGATTCGTCGGCGCGGCTGCCGGTGACCGTGACGAGGCGGGCCGCATTGCCGCGCAGCTCGACGAGGCGCGCGAGATCGGCCTGCTCGCGCTCGCGCGACAGCAGGCGCAGCGGGCTCGCCAGCTCGGCCGAAGGTTCGGTTTCGCCGGTTTCCGCGCCGATCCAGGGCAGATGGTGGCGCGGGCGCGGCGTGGTCTCCGGCAGCGGGACGGCGCCGAACTCATGGCCGGCCGCGCCCTGCCGGCGGCGCATCCAGCCCTGGACGCCGAAGACCAGCAGGAAGGTGCCGATGCCGGCGACCAAGCTGGAGAGCAGCGGCGTCGGCCAGCGGGCGGCCGTCGCCGGCGCGGCGTTCGCGATGATTCTGGCGGAGGTCACGGCCGGCGCATCGGTCTCCGCCACATGGACGCCGCTCGACTGGCGCAGATCGACATAGGTGGCGGCGAAGGCGTTGGCGACATCGGCCGACAGGCGCGGATCGGGCGAGACGAAATCGATCGCCACCTGCCCGCCGCCGATCTGGCGCACATCCAACCCGCGCTCCACCGTGCGAAGGGCGAGGGTCTCCCGCGACGCGGGCGCCGCGTCGGGAAGAACGGCGAATCCCGCCAGCTTCAGGGCGGTGCCGGACAAGACGCCCGCGCGGGCGCCGGCCGGCGCGGCGAGGCGGGCGGTCAGCCGGTGGCCCTCGATCGCCTGCCGGGCGAAGTCGCGCGAGGAGAGAATCTTGACGCTGTCGCGCCCGGCGGCCGTGTCACGTCCGTCGATCCACAGCCGCGCGCGGGATTCGTAGCGCGGCACGGTGATTTCACTGGCGACGCCCGCCACCGCGAGCGCAGCGAGGGCCGGCACGATGAGCCTGCGCAGGAAGCGTCGGGCCGGCACCGGCTGAATCCCCGAATCCGCTGCGGCCGCCGGGGGGGCGTTGTCGGCAGCCATCGGCGGAGAGCTTTCGCGCGGGTCGATCATGGGGCCTATTAGGCACCGCCATGGTTTCCACCGTGTTAAAGTGTCTCGACTTATGGGGAAGAGCCACCGGCCATTCGAGGGTGCCGGTGATAATGGTCGGAGCGAGAGGATTTGAACCTCCGACCCCTAGTCCCCCAGACTAGTGCGCTAACCAGGCTGCGCTACGCTCCGACGCCGTGAGGCGCCGTCTGTCTAGCCATTTGCCGGCCCTTATGCAAGCCGGCCCGTGGCCTGTGGACGAGGGAGGCGACGGGCGCCCGCCCGGGGAGCTATGATCGGCGCCTCACCCCATGGGATGCCGACCGATGAACCACCCCGCCCACGGGCACGCCCCGCCCGATGATGCGGCGCCCGCCGCGCCGCTCGACCTGCCCGCCAGCGCGCAGATGCTGGAACGGCTGGAGAGCCGGCGTTCCTCGCCGCTGCGCGGGCTGGTGGAGCCGGGGCCGACGGAGGAGGAGTTGCGGCGCCTGCTGGCGCTGGCGGCGCGGGTGCCCGATCACGGCAGGCTCTGCCCGTGGCGCTTCGTCGTGCTGGTCGGCGAGGCCCGAAGCACCCTGGGCGCACGGCTGGACGCGCTGTATGCGCGACAGAACCCGGACCTATCGCCCGCCAAGGCCGACATGTGGACGCAGTACATGATGCGCGCCCCTGTGACCGTCGTGCTGGTCAGCCGGCCCGATCCGGCGGCCAAGGTGCCGGAATGGAATCAGGTGCTCTCCGCCGGCGCGGCCGGCATGGCGCTCACCGTGGCCGCCGCGGCGATGGGCTTCGCCACGCAGTGGCTGCTGAAATGGCCCGGGCGCGACCCCGAAGCCGCGGCGCTGCTGGGCGTGGCGGCGGGCGAGCGCATTGCCGGCTTTATCCATATCGGACGGCCGTCGCGGGTGAGCGAGGACCGGCCGCGGCCGGCCCTCGACGCGGTCGTGCGTTTCTGGTCGCCCGATCAGTCGATGTCGAACGACACGCCCTGAGCGAGCGGCAGGGCGCGCGAATAGTTGATGGTGTTGGTAGCGCGGCGCATATAGGCCTTCCAGGCGTCAGAGCCGGACTCGCGCCCGCCGCCGGTCTCCTTCTCGCCGCCGAACGCCCCGCCGATCTCGGCGCCCGAGGGGCCGATATTCACGTTGGCGATTCCGCAATCCGAGCCCTCCGCGGAGAGGAAGGTTTCGGCCTCGCGCAGATCATTGGTGAAGATCGACGAGGACAGGCCCTGCGGCACGCCGTTGTGCAGCTTGATGGCTTCCGGCAGGCCGGTGCAGCGCAGCACATAGAGGATTGGCGCGAAGGTCTCGTGCCGGACGATGTCGATCTGCTCGTCGAGTTCGACCAGCGCCGGGCGGACATAATGGGCGTCTGCATGATCGCCGACGGCGACGCGCTCGCCGCCATGCACGCGCCCGCCCGCCGCGCGGGCCGCGTCGAGCGCGCCCTGCATGGCGTCGAAGGCGGCCTTGTCGATGAGCGGCCCGATCAATGTCGCCGCCGCGCGCGGGTCGCCGATGCTGACCGAGCCATAGGCCTTGGCAAGGCGCGGCACCAGCGTGTCGTAGACGCTCTCATGCACGATCAGGCGGCGCAGCGTGGTGCAGCGCTGGCCAGCCGTGCCCATGGCGGCGAAGGCGATGCCGCGCAAGGCGAGGTCGAGATCGGCCGAGGGGCAGACGATGGCGGCATTGTTGCCGCCCAGTTCCAGGATCGAGCGACCGAACCGGCGGGCGACCCGCTCGCCGACGATGCGTCCCATGCGCGTCGAGCCGGTGGCGGACACGACGGGGATACGGGCGTCGTCCGTGAGCGCGGCACCGACCTCGGCGCCGCCGATCAGCAGCTGCGAGAGGCCCTCCGGGGCAGCGCCGAAGGCGTGGGCGGCGCGTTCGAACAACGCCTGCACCGCCAGCGCCGTCAACGGGGTCTTCTCTGACGGCTTCCACAGCACGCTGTTGCCACAGACCAGCGCGAGGGCGGCATTCCACGACCAGACAGCGACGGGGAAGTTGAAGGCGGTAATGATGGCCACGGGCCCCACCGGGTGCCACGTCTCCATCATGCGGTGACCGGGGCGCTCCGAAGCGATGGTGAGGCCGTAGAGTTGGCGCGACAGGCCGACGGCGAAGTCGCAGATGTCGATCATCTCCTGCACCTCGCCGAGGCCCTCGGAGAGGATCTTGCCGGCTTCGAGCGTCACCAGGCGACCGAGCGCGACCTTGTGGGCGCGCAGTTCCTCGCCCAGCAGGCGAACGAGTTCGCCCCGGCGCGGGGCCGGCACGGTGCGCCACGCCTCGAAAGCCGCGACCGAACGTTCCACCGCCTGGCCGACCTCCGCTGCCGCGGCGTCGGGCACATGGGCGACCACCTCGCCGGTGATGGGCGAATGTGCGGGCCGCGCGCCGCCGCGCCAGTTCGCCTCGGCCACGCCGAGGCTGCGTAGCAGTTCGGCGACTTCATCCGTCACCGGCTTCGTCTGGCAGGTTTCGTTCGTCGCCATTCTCAACGCTCCTCGACAAATGGCCGCAGCCCGTCGCGCTGAATAGCACCGGCAGGGGGCCGAAATCCATCGGGGCTTTTGGAGGAGGATCGGGCTGTCGCGACACTTGAGATGAGCGGTGATACGGGCTGGCAGATCCGGAATGCCACCTGAATTCAACGCCTTGCGTGTCTGGCTACAGGCCGGGCTGCACGCTGTCTAGTGCGTCACTTCAACTGGGATAACCGAAAGTCGAGCCTTGCTCTACTGGGCGGCGTTGTTATGATGCAAACAACGACATGCTTCGCCGCCGCGCGTTATAGCCACATTGTCGTGATCTCCCCGCCACATTTCCTTCTCATGCATCGCTCCCTCACCAACAGGAGAAGGACGAAGGTATTGACGGCTTGGGGAATGGGACGGGTCGCCTGCGCGGCGTTCGCGACGGGGATCATCTTTATCGCCGGCGGCAATGCTGCCCTTGCAAGTTCAAAGAAGACGAACATCACCGCGGCGTCCGGCATGGCGTCCTACTACGGCTATGGCGGCCGCACCGCCAATGGGGAGCGGCACAGCGCAAAGGCCATGACGGCGGCGCATCGCAGCCTGCCCTTCAACACCCGGGTTCGCGTCACCAACAAGGCCAATGGTCGGTCGGTCGTGGTGCGGATCAACGACCGCGGTCCCTTCGTGAAGGGCCGCATCATCGACGTGTCGACCGCCGTTGCCGACCAACTCGGCTTCCGCTCCCGCGGCGTGGCCCGGGTCGATATTGCGGTCGTCGACTGAAGGCGATCCCCGATCGCGGACCGGGGCGCGCGTTCAGTTGCCCCGGTCCCGCGCGGCGTCGAGCAGCCGCTGGCAATCCTGCAGTTCATGAAGGGCCGCTTCGAGCCGCCTCACATCCTCGCGGCCCAGCCGCGTGCGGGTCGACGGCACGTCGGCAGGCGCGTCGTCCGCGCGCGGCGCCGGGAACTCCGGCATGGCGGGCCGTTCCACAAGGGGCATGGCCCTTGAGCTCGGATCCTCGGCATGCGGCGTGCGCGCCCGCTCGGGGACGAAGCTCTCCTCATCCTCCGGGAACGATGTTACCGGGCCGGCACCGATCGGGCGGAACGGGAAGGACGGGCGTGGTTCCGTCGCTCGAGGGTTGGTAGAGCGCGGTTCTGGCTCCGGGTACTCGGCCGAGGGAAACTCGGGCTCGCGCGGGTCCAGAAGGCGTGGCTCGCGGATCGGCGTGTCGCCACCGCCCTCGCCCGGCATCGGCGGTTCGCCGCGCAGCACCGGCTCGGCCCGTGCAGGACGCGCCGGCGGTTCGAGATCGGCGAGCAGCGGCAGGTCGAAATGGTCGGGATCGCTGTCGGGCCGGCGGCGGGCACGGCGGGCCGAAGCCTCGTCGCCCGGATCGCGCGCGCGACCCGGCAACAGCCCGAGAATGCCGCCAAGCGCGCCACCGGACGTCTCGCCCGCAGGCGGCACCGGGCGGGCGGGCGGCTCATCGGGAGGCGGAGCAATGGCCGGGCGGGCCGGAGGCGCCGGAACATCGGCTTCCTCGCGCCGCTCCCGCGCGTCGATCGCCCGCTCGTCGGCGTCGACGTCGCGCGCGAGGGCCTGCACATAGCGCAGCCCCTCTTCCTTCAGGATGCGCTGGACGCCCCGGATCGTGTAGCCTTCCCCGTAGAGCAGGTGGCGGATGCCGCGCAGCAGTTCCACATCGTCGGGCCGATAATAGCGACGGCCGCCGCCCCGCTTGAGCGGGCGGATTTGCGGGAAACGGGTTTCCCAGAAGCGCAGGACATGCTGGGGGAGATCGAGGTCCTCGGCCACCTCGCTGATCGTGCGGAAGGCGTCAGGCCCCTTCTCCGCCCCAGACTGATCCTGTCGCGCGCTCACGACTCGGGCGAGTCCCCGTTGATCTGCTGCTTGAGGATGTTGGAGGGCTTGAAGACCATGACCCGGCGCGGTGCGATCGGCACCTCTTCGCCGGTCTTCGGGTTGCGCCCGATGCGCTCGCCCTTCTGGCGCACCACGAAAGAGCCGAAGGAAGACAGCTTCACCGTCTCGCCGCGCGCCACGCAGTCGGCGATTTCGGACAGCACGGTCTCGACGAGTGCCGCCGATTCCGTGCGCGAGAGTCCGACCCGCTGATAAACCGCCTCGCACAGATCGGCGCGCGTGATGGTGCGACCTGCCATTGCCGTGTTCCCTGTCCCGTCGGTACCGTTGTTTATGAACGCCAAACTAGGCGCCGTCGCCCTCACCGGTCAACGGCGCTTCGTGCCTGCGGCGCCGATTACCAGCGCACGAGCGCCGACGCCCAGGTGAAGCCCCCGCCCATGGCCTCCAGCAGCACCAGATCGCCGCGCTTGATGCGCCCGTCGGCATGGGCGGCGGCCAGCGCCAGCGGGATCGAGGCGGCAGAGGTGTTGCCGTGCTGGTCGACGGTGATGACCACCTTTTGCGGGGCGATGCCGAGCTTGACGGCGCTGGCGTCGATGATGCGCCGATTGGCCTGATGCGGCACGAACCAGTCGATCGTTTCCGCCGATTCGCCCGTCGCCTGAAACGCATCGACGATCACGTCGGTGATCATGCCCACCGCATGGCGGAACACTTCGCGGCCTTCCATGCGCAGGAAGCCGACGCTGCGGGTGGAAGACACGCCGCCGTCGACATAGAGCTTGTTCTTGTGCCGGCCATCGGAGCGCAGATGCGACGTCAGGACGCCGCGCCCCTCTTCCTCGTCGCGCACCCCTTCCAGCACCAGCGCGCCGGCGCCGTCGCCGAACAGCACGCAGGTGGTGCGGTCCGACCAGTCGAGGATGCGCGAGAAGGTCTCCGCGCCGATGACGAGGCAGCGGCGATAGGCGCCGGACTTGAGGAAGTTGTCGGCCGTCGCCAGGGCGAAGACGAAGCCGGAACACACGGCCTGCAGATCGAAGGCGGCGCCATGGGTGATGCCGAGCCCGGCCTGGACGCTGACGGCGGTGGCCGGAAAGGTGTTGTCCGGCGTGGAGGTGGCCAGCACGATGAGGTCGATGTCGTCCGGCGTCAGCCCCGCATCCGCCAGCGCGGCCCGCGCGGCGTGGATGGCGAGATCGGAGGTTACTTCGCCTTCCGCCGCGATGTGCCGGGTGCGGATGCCGGTGCGCTGGACGATCCATTCGTCAGATGTGTCGACCATCTGCGCGAGGTCGGCATTGGTCAGACAGCGGGCCGGCAGATAGGAGCCGACGCCACGCACCACGGAACGGATTGCACTCACGATGGAACCTGTAGCTCGTCAGAGACGGAGGCATCCGCAGTGGCAGCGAGGCTGACCTGCGGACGATCATTCATTCCGGCTTCAATGCGGGAGAGAAGCTGGTAGCGGACCATGTCGTAGCCGATATCGACCGCCGACGCGAAGCCTTCGGCGTCGGTGCCGCCATGGCTCTTGATGACGACGCCGTTGAGACCGAGGAACACGCCGCCATTCGACTTGCGCGGATCGAGCTTCTCGCGGAGCGCGCGGAAGGCGCCGCGGGCCAGCAGATAGCCGATCTTCGCCATGAAACTGCGGCTGATGGCCCCGCGCAGGAATTCCGATACCTGCTTGGCGGTGCCCTCGGCGGTCTTCAGCGCGATATTGCCGGAGAAGCCTTCGGTGACGACCACGTCGACAATGCCCCGACCGATGTCGTCGCCCTCGATGAAGCCGTGATAGGCGAGGCCGGGATGGTCGGCCGCGCGCAGGGCGCCGGCCGCGTCCTTCACCTCTTCGACGCCCTTGATCTCCTCGACGCCGACATTCAGCAGGCCGACCGTCGGACGCTCGATGTCGAAGACGATTCGGGCCATGGCGGCGCCCATCACCGCCATGTCGACGAGGTGCTGCGCCGTCGCGCCGATGGAGGCGCCGACATCGAGCACCACGCTCTCGCCGCGCATGGTCGGCCACAGGCAGGCGATGGCGGGGCGGCTGATGCCGGCCATCATCTTCAGGTTGACCTTGGCCATCGCCATCAGCGCGCCGGTATTGCCGGCCGAGACGGCGCAATCGGCCTCCCCCACCCGCACCGCGTCGATGGCGCGCCACATGGACGAGACGCGTCGGCCCTGGCGCAGCGCTTGGCTCGGCTTGTCGTCCATCCGCACGACGACATCCGTGTGCACGACGGTGCTGGCCGCGGCCAGCTTCGGGCGATCCCGGAGCAGTTCGTCGATGCGGGCGGAGTCGCCATAAAGCAGGAAGGCGATGTCCGGATGGCGGGTGAGCGCGATCTCGGCACCGGGGAGGACCACGTCGGGCCCATGGTCGCCGCCCATGACGTCGAGCGCTATTCGAACGGGCGAAGACATCTAGCGGCGGGGTCTCATTGGTCGGGTGGACGGCGTGGCGACGCCAGCGTTGCGCTGACGGCATGCCCGAGTTGAGCCGTCCTGACAATAGCGTCGTTGCATTTCACCGCCCTGCCCCGGCCTAATCGGCATTGCCCTCGCCGTTCCCGCGCAGCTTTGCCAGCGCCGCGAAGGGAGACACCTCGGCCGCCCCGGGTTCGGCCGGGCCTTCGAAATGCGCGTCAGGCTTGCGCGGATAGGGGTCGAGGCCGAGGGCGAGAAATTCCGCCACGACCGCGCCCACGTCGATGGTGCCGTCCACCAGCGGGTCCGGCAGATCGAGCTCCGACACGTCGATCTCGGCGCCGGGCCGGATTTCCGGCAGCTTCTCCGCCGGGGCGAAACGCAGGTCGATGGCCTCGCTGACTCG
>JAEYTJ010000227.1 GCA_023434095.1 Pseudomonadota bacterium
GGCCCCGCGCCTCCAGCGCGCAGCGCACCGCATTGCCGATCAGCCCGGCGCCGCCGGTGACGAGGACATGGCGCTCCATCACGCGGTTCCCGCAAGACGCCGGGCCTCGGCCCGGTCGCGCTGGAGCAGGCCCTGCTCGATGGGCAGTTCGGCGGAAAGCAGCATGCGCGTATAGTCCTGCGTCGGGTGGGCGAAGATGGTCTCGGTCTCGCCGTACTCGACGATCTTGCCGTGGCGCATGACCGCGACATTGTGGGCGAGCGAGCGCACCGAGTTGAGGTCGTGGGTGATGAACAGCGCCGACATGCCGATCTCGGCCTGCAAGTCGCGCACCAGATCGATGATCTGCGCCCTCACCCGGATGTCGAGCGCCGTGGTCGGCTCGTCGAACACCACGAAGTCCGGCCCGGTGGCCAGCGCGCGGGCAATGCCGATGCGCTTCTGCTCGCCGGCCGTCAGTTCGTGCGGATAGGCCTCGGCGAGGCTTTGCGGCAGATGCACCAGATCGAGCAGGTCCTTCACTCGGCGCTCGCGGCCGCGCGCGTCGAGGCCGGGGTCGAGCCGCAGCGGCTCGGCGATCAGCGCGCGCACCGGCCAGCGGGGGTTGAGCGCGACATAGGGCTCCTGGAACACCATCTGCACGCGCCGGCGCAGCGGGCGGAAATCGCCGGCCGGCATGGCGGTTATGTCGACGCCGTCGAAGGTGATGCCGCCGCCGTCGCAGTCTAGCAGCCGCACCAGGCACTGGCCGACCGTCGTCTTGCCGGAACCGCTCTCGCCCACCAGCGCCAGCGTCTCGCCGCGCCCGACGGAGAAGGAGACGTCGTCGATCGCCCACACCACTTCCGTGCTGCCGGCGATGGGGAAGAACTTCTCCAGCCGGCGCACGTCGAGCAGCGGCCGGGCGCGCGGCGCGTTCTCCTCCGAGGCGGCCCCGTGCCCCGCCATCGGTGTCGGGCGCACCCGCGCCGCGTCGAGCAGCGTGCGGCTGTAGCCGTCGCGCGGGCCCTCGAGGAAATGGCCGACCTCGCCGAGTTCGACGATGCGCCCGTCCTTCATGATCGCCACGCGGTCACAGTAATGGGCGATGATGCCGAGATCGTGGGTGATGAGCACGACGCCGGCGCCAAGCTCGCGACAGCGCTTCACCAGAAGGTCCAGCACCTGCACCTGGATGGTGGCGTCGAGGCCGAGCGTCGCGTCGTCGGCCAGCACGATGTCGGGACTGGCGACCATCGCCATGGCGATGACCACGCGCTGCGCCATGCCGCCGGACAGTTCGTGCGGATAGGCCTTCGCCCGCCGCTGCGGGTTGACGATGCCGACCTGCGCGAGAAGGTCCACCGCCGCCGCCCATGCCTCCCGCCGTCCGCAGGCGCGGTGCGCCCGCAGCACGCGCGCGATCTGCGCGCCGACCGTCGCCACCGGGTCCAGCAGCGCCTTCGCATTGGTGCCGATCAGCGCGATGCGGGCCCCGCGCAGCTTGCCCTGCTCCGCCTCGCCGAGCCCGAGCACCGAGGCACCGTCGAGCCTTATGTCGCCCTCGACGATGCGCCCGCCCTCGGGCAGCAGGTCGAGCAGGCTGCGCGCCAGCACCGACTTGCCGGCGCCGGTCTCGCCGACGATGCCCAGCACCTCGTCGCGACGCAGCTCGAAGGAAACGCCCGACAGCGCCTTGGGCGAACCGTCGCCGAAATCGACGCTGAGATTGTCCACCGCCAGCAGCGGCGCGGCATGCGGCGCTCTCATCGGCGGTCCCTTGTGGTGGGGTCGGACAGGTCCTTCGCCATGTCGCCGATCAGCGCGAAGCTGAGCACGGCGACGACGATGGCCAGCCCCGGAAACAGCGACACCCACCAGACGCCGAGGATCATCTGCTGCGCGCCGGAAGAGACCATCAGCCCCCATTCCGGCGTCGGCATCCGCACCCCGGCGCCGACGAAGGACAGGCCGGCGGTGAGCAGGATGGCGAGGCCGACGCTGATCGAGATCTGCACGATCGCCGGGGTCAGGGCGTTGGGCAGGATGTGGCGGAACATGATGGAGAAGTCGGTCGCGCCGCTGCACCGTGCCGCCGCCACGAACGGCCGCTCGCGCAACGACAGCACCTCCGCCCGGATGACGCGGGCGAACATCGGGATGAACAGCACGGCGAGCACGATCGACACGTTCCAGATTTCCTGCCCCATGACGGAGACAAGCGCCATGCCGAGCACGAAGATCGGGAAGGACTGGATGAAGTCGAAGACCCGCATGACCAGCGAGGACAGCCAGCCGCGGTAGAAGCCGATCAGCAGCCCGACCGGCACGCCGATGACAAAGGCCACCGCGACGGCGGTGAGCGAGATCAGCAAGTTGATGCGGGTGGCGTAGATGACGCGGGCATAGATATCCATGCCCGACACATCCGTACCGAACCAGTGCGCCAGCGAGGGCGGCTCCAGCGAGGCGAGCGGGTCGGCCTCGACAGGCGAATAGGAGGTGAGCCAGGGCGCGAACAGGATAGCGATCACCTGCAGGGCCAGCAGCCCTAGCCCGACCATCGCGCCGGGATGGCGGCGCAGATAGCGCATGAAATCCGCCCTCATACCCGTATCCTCGGATCGGCGAGTTCGTAGAGGATGTCGACCACGGTGTAGACGACCAGGATGAAGGTGGCGGCCACCAGCACGAAACCCTGCAGCGCGGGGTAATCGCTGTTCACCACCGCCTGCACCGCATATTGCCCCAGCCCGCCCCAGGAGAAGATGGTCTCCACCAGCACCGCCGCACCCAGCAGGAAGCCGACCATGAAGCCGACCAGCGTGATGATCGGCGGCAGGCAGTTGCGCAGCGCGATGCGGCGGATGGTGCGCTCCGGCAGGCCTGAGGCACGGGCGTGGCGAATGAAATCGCTCCGGTAGACATCGGCGAAGACAGTCTTGGTCATCTTCATCAGCGCCCCGGCATTGACGATGGCGAGGGTCAGCACCGGCAGGACCAGGCGTCCGGCTGATGAGAAGAAGGCCTGCGGGTCGCGGGCGATCAGGGCGTCGATGGTGTAGAAGCCGGTCACCGCCGGCGGCGGGGTGACGAAGGTGTCGATGCGCCCGAACGGCGCCGCCGCCCAGCCCAGCATGTAGAAGAAGAAGTAGATCAGCAGCAGCCCGATCCAGAAATCCGGTATGGCGCCTGCCGCGAGCCCATACACCCGGCTGCCGACATCCACCGGCCCGCCCGGCCGCACCACCGAGACGATGGCCAGCGTCACGCCGATGAGGATGGTGAGCGCCATCGCATAGGTGATCAGCTCCAGCGTCGCCGGGGCACGCTCCAGCAGGTCGGAGACGACCGGCTGTGAGGTGAAGATCGAGGTGCCGAGATCGCCATGCAGGGCGTTCCAGACATAAAGCAGGAACTGGTCCCAGACCGGTAGGTCGAGCCCCAGCCGCTCGCGGAAGGCGGCGATGGTCTCCGGCGTCGCCATGTTGCCGAGCAGCAGCAGCGCGGGGTCGCCCGGCAGCAGGCGCACGAGCAGGAACGTCACCATCATCACCCCGAACAGCTGGGGCACCAGCATGATGAGGCGGCTGACGACGATTTTCAGCGGGCGGGGAACGGTACCCCAGAAACCGGCGAGGCGGACGGCGACTGTCATGCGGGGCTCGTGCGTCCTTGGAGAGGAGCGGCGGGGACCCCGGCAGATGCCGGGATCCCCTCGGGCGCGGCGTGGGCTCAGTCCTTGTACATGTCGTAGAAGGCGTTGCCGTTCGGCGTGTACCAGGAATAGCCCTTCACATTGGCACGGGTGGCGAGCTGGTAGCCGGGGTTCATCAGGAACACCCAAGGCGCGCCCTCCATGGTGACCTGCTGCACACGCTTCATGTCGGCGAGGCGCTTGGCCTCGTCGGTGCTGGTCAGGCCGGCATTGATGAGGCTGTCGACTTCCGCGCTCTTGAACTTCGAGTAGTTGATCGCCGAGGCGCTGTTGAGCCAGAGATTGGCGACATAGGCCGCGTCCGGCACGATCGCCATGTCGCGGAAGAAGTACATCGGCACCTCGCCCTTGGTGTAGCGCTCGACCAGCGTGGAGGCCGGCAGCTTCAGCAGCTCGACGTCGATGCCGCCCTTGGCGAAGGCCGATTTGAGGATGACCGCGATCTCCTCCTCGATCTGGTCGCCGGTGCGATAGGCGAGCTGGGTCTTGAAGCCCTCGGGGAAGCCGGCCTCCTTCAGCAGTTCCTTCGCCTTGGCGGGATCGTTGTTGAAGAAGAAGTATTCGTCGGTGAAGGCCGGGTAGATCTCGGAAATCGGGCTCTTGGTGAGGCGTGCGGTGTTGAAGTACACGCTCTTGAGGATTTCCTCGCGCGGCACGAGGTAGTTCACCGCCTGGCGGACCTTCAGATTGTCGAAGGGCGGCTTGGCGTTGTTCATCTCCACGCGGTGGATGAAGTTGCCGAACACCTTGTAGACGGTGACGCCGGGCACCTTCGAGAGCAGGGCCAGCTCGCGCGGCAGCAGATATTCGGCGACATCCACCGAGCCGGCCTGCAGGGCCGCGACACGGTTGGCCGAGGTCGGCATCTCGCGCAGGATGACCCGCTTCAGCTTGGCCGGGCCGCGCCAGTAGTTCGGGTTGGCGTCATAGACCACTTCCTGGCCCGGCGTGTACTTGGTGATCTGGTAAGGCCCGAAGGACGCGGTGTTGGTGGAGAGCCAGCGCGCCCCCCACGGGTCCTCGGGGGTCAGGTGTTTCTTCACCTCGACGGCGTCGAGGATACCGAGGTCGCTGTTGATCCAGATGCGGTCGAGCAGCGGCGAAGGATTGGGGATCGACACGGTGACGGTATGGTCGTCCACCTTGGTGAAGGCGACCTTCGGATCCTCGATCTTGAAGATCTGCGTCATGTACCAATGGAAGTTCGACTTCATGTTCCAGCCGCGCTCGAACGACCACATCACGGTGTCGGCGTCGAGCTCGTTGCCGTTGTAGGACTTCACGCCCTTGCGCAGCTTGAAGGTGATGGACTTCTTGTCGGGCGAAAGCTCGTAGCTCTCCGCCAGCGCCCCCTCGATGGTGGTGAAATCCTCGTAGAGGATGCCGTCGTCGCCCTTCTTCTGGGCATAGCCGAGCAGGCGCTCATTGACGTTGCGGCGCACCTCGTGGCCGGCCTCGGTCGGCGGGTATTCCTGATCGAGCGATTCCGGCGTGCGCGGGGCGGCGACCACGAGCGTGGTCTTCGCGTCCTGCGCCAGCGCGGGCACGGGCGCGGCCAGCAGCGCCGCCAGCAGGCCGGCACCAATGCCGCCCGCCAGAAGGCCGGCTCGGGCGCGCCGGGCGGGGGCCATGCCGCGGGACGCCATGAGGGCCCGCCGTCCGAGGTCGAGAAGTCCGGTACTCACTGTGCCAAGCATGTTGCGTCCCTGGGTCAAGGGTGTCGGGGAAGATGGCTCATGCGGTCTGACCTGTTGCTAGAATTGCGCGGTCTGACCGCGCTGGCAATTCCAAATTTTGGACGCCACGACGCCTGCTGATTAGGCAAGGCACGAGATCGGCTCGCAGGGGAAGAGAGTGACCACGTCTCCTTGAACCGTCTATCTCATATGGTTTCATCAGGGGTATTGGAGCGCCGCCCAAGGAACAGGCGCCCGCTGGCGACATTCGACAAGCGCGCCGACGCGCGCATCCAATCTTCCCGGATCCGAACAGACCATTGAAAGAGGTCAGACCACAATTTCAGATTGTCGACCTTTTTGTGCCGCTTCCCGCCGCGCCCCGCGAGGCTGCACGCGGGACGACGAGGGCCACGGACTCCGGGCGCCGCGCCTAGTCTTCGCCGACCGGATGGATGTGGGGATGCGTGTGGCTGTGGCTGTGCGGGTGGGTGTGCAGTTCCGCCGGCATCAGCCGCCCGTCCTCGATCGCCATTGCCCGCGTCGCCAGCTCGGCGATGAAGCCGTCATCATGCGACACCAGCAGCATGGCGCCAGGAAAGCCGTGCAGCGCCGCGCGCAGGCGCCGGCCATTCGCGGTGTCGACGCCGTTGGTCGGCTCGTCCAGCAGCAGTACGTCCGGTTTCATCGCCAGCAGCCCGGCGAGGCAGACGAGGCGCTTCTCGCCGCCGGAAAGCCGGTGACTGATGCGGGACGCCAGCGCATCGATGCCCAGCATCGCCAGTACCTCCCCGGCGCGGCGGAAGGCTTCCGCCTGCGTGCAGCCAAGGTTGAGCGGGCCGAAGGCGACATCCTCGATCACGCTCGGGCAGAACAGCTGGTCGTCGCTGTCCTGGAAGAGATAGCCGATCCGTGGGCGCAGGGCGCGGAACTCGCGCTCGCTGCGGCAGGGCGTGCCGAACAGACGCACCGTTCCGGCGGCCGGACGCTCCAGCCCGACCAGCGTGCGCAGCAACGTCGTCTTGCCCGCCCCGTTCGGCCCGACGATGGCCAGCCGCTCTCCCGCTGCCAGATGGAGGTCGACCCGGCTCAGCACCTCGGTGCCGTCTCGGGCGACGGTGATCCCCTCAAGGGCGAGCAGCGCGCTCACAGCCGGTCCGCCAGGGTGATCGCCGCGCCGAAGGCCAGCGCCGCCGTCGTGCCGGCCCAGTCGCGCAGGGTCGGTGCCGGCTGGGCGAGGCGGGGAAAGCGGCCCTCATAGCCCCGGCACAGCATCGCCTCCTCCACGCGCTGCGCCCGCGCCAGCGCCCGCACCAGCAGCATGCCGACGAGATGGCCGTAGCTGCGCCAGCTGTGGCGGTTCGAGCCGGGCCGGAAGCCGCGCACCCGCATCGCCTCGATGAGGCGCCGCGCCTCGTCGCGGATCAGCGAGAGGTAGCGGGCCGTGAGCACGAACAGGCGGACGAGCGTCTCGGGCACATGGAGCCCGCGCAGCGCGCTGCCGAGCCGCACCGGCTCGACCGACCCCAGCAGCGTCGCCAGGATCAGCACCGAAGCCGAGACCTTGGCGGCGATCAGCGCCGCCCGCTCCACCCCCTCGACGCTCGCGGTCAGCGGCCCGAGGGAGACCAGCGGCTGCCCCGGCAAAGTGAACGGCAGGGTGGCGAACAGCAGGAGGAGGAAGGCCTCGACATGCAGCAGCCGGCGCCACAGCCGGGCTTCGGGCCGGCGCCATGCCGTCGCCAGCGCCACCAGGACCAGCGCCGCCGCGGCGACGGGCAGCGTTCTCAGCTGCGACAGGCAGGCGAGAACGATGAAGGCCGCGACGAGGCGCAGGCGGAGATCGCCGGAGGAGGGCGCGTCCGCAATCATGCACGGCGTCCCTTGGCCCACAGCGCCATGCCGGCGAGACCGAGAATGAGGAAGACGCCGGACATGACGTCGGCGACGCGCAGGCGCGAATCCATCTGCTCGATCCGCTCCATCAGCGGCGCCACCTGCCGCTGCACCGCCGCCTCGACGACGGCGTCGAGCCGCGCAGCGGCCGCCGCGACCGGTGCCGGCTCATCGACCGCGCGCGCCGGCACCGGAGTTGCGCCCCCGAACCGCGCGGCGGGCAGCGTCACCGACGCGACATGGCCTTCGCGCGTGTCGACCGTCACCGTGGCATCGACCGGCGGTTGCGGCGCGGGGAAGGCGAACCGCCCCTGCCCGTCCGTCGCCCCGGAGGCGAGTGCCGCCCCCGCCGGGTCCTTCGCCGTCCACACGGCTTCGGCGGCGCGGCCGCCGCCGATGAAGAAGCCGTAGCCCTTCACCTGCCCGCCCTCCACCGTGGCGAAGACCTTCAGCTTGTGCGCCTGCGCCGGGCCGGCGAAGGCCAGAGCCACCAGGAGCGGCAGGAGGACGCGGATCATGAGGTGACGGGTCTCAGCGCCTCGGGCTGCACGCGGGCAAGGAAGGACACCACGGCGCCGGTGACGAAGGCCTCGACCAGTGCCAGCGGCAGATAGGTAGCGACGACCACGCGCGCCGCCGGCACGAAATCGCTCGACGACAGCCACAGCGACGCCGCGACCATCCCCCCGGTGCCGAGCACCGCGAGCGCGCCGGCCAGCGCCCCCGCCGCGAAGCGCAAGGACGGCCGCGGGGTGGCGCGGATCACCGGGCCCAGCGCCATTCTGCACAGCACTCCCGGCAGCGCGATGTTCACCGTGTTCACTCCCAGCGTCGTCAGCCCCCCGAAACCGAACAGCAGCGCCTGCAACAACAGGGCCACCAGCACGGCGAGGAAGGTCGCTGAGCCGAGCATCACCCCCATCAGCCCGGCCAGCAGCAGATGCACGCTTGACGGCCCCACCGGCACCGCCACCAGCGAGCCCGCGAAGAACGCCGCCGCCAGCAGCGCGGTGCGCGGGATCATCCGTTCATCGAGCCGGCGCAGCCCCAGCGCCACGCCGGCCGCCGCGAGCAGCCCGCCGCCGACGAGCACGGGCGCGGAAAGCAGGCCGTCGGGAATGTGCGCCATGCGCCTACTTTCCACCCATGTCGGTGGCCTTCACCCAGATCAGCGCGCCCTCTTCCACCGGCACTTCCTTGCCCTCCGGCGAGGTCATCGGCGTGTCGCCTTCCAGCAGCGCGGCGAAGCCCCACCATCCGGCGCGCGGCATGGCATAGGTGAAGGTGCCGTTGGCATCGGCCTTGATCACCTGCGTCACGAAGGCGTCGTTGGGCGGGGTCACCGTGCCGTCATTGATGAACTCGACCTCCACCTCGGCGAAGGGCGCCGGCTTGCCGCCCTTCAGCACGACACCGGTGAAGACGTTGCCGGTCCACAGCCCGGTCGGCCGGGTCAGCGGCTGAATCTCGACGGGCAGCCCCACCAGCGCATCCCACCCCTCGCCGGAGGCGTAGCCGTCGACCGTCACCTTGGCGTAGTGGACTATGTACTTGCCCTCGGAGGGCTCCCAATAGGGCTGCGGCTCGACATAGAAGATCGCCGCGCCGGGCTCCTTGAGCTCATGGGTAAGTGCCCAGGTACTTGCCCCGTCGACCGGCTTCTCCGTAATCCGCCCGAGAAGGTCGGTCTGCGTGCCACCCGCCAGCACGCCCACCCGCACCGGCTTCTTCATCGCCATGACAGGCCCACCCTCGACCGGATGGGTGAACACCAGGTCCACACTCACCTCGCCCCCGTCGGGGAGCACGTCGGCGGAGGGGATGATCTCCTGAAAATGCGCCTGCACCGGCAGTGCCATAAAGGGCATAGCGAGCACAGCAGCAGCGAGGCCGGCATTGCGGCGAACGGACACGCGGCACCTCTTGTATGAATTAAGTGACAAAAAATCATACAAACACCCGCCGGCCCGCGACAAGGGCAAAAAGCCCCTTCCGGTGAAAAAATCTTGCGGAAATCAAGGTGATAACCTAGCTTCCAACGCATCGGGAGGGGCGCTTCCATGCAGCGGATCACCATCGCCATCGACGACGATCTGGCCGCGCAGCTGGATGCCTTCATCGAGCAGAGCGGCGCGGCGAACCGCTCCGAGGCCATTCGCGACATGGTGCGGCGCGGGCTCTCCGCCCGGCTCGAGGGCCCGGACGCCGCCGCCTGTTTCGGAGTCGTCAGCTGCACCATCGACCAGTCGGTGCGCAACCTCGCCGCACGGGTGCCGCAGGGTCGGCTGGAACGCCACGACCAGACGGTGGCCGCCCTCTCCGTGCCGCTCGACCACACGACCTCGGTGGATGTGACGGTCATGCGCGGCGAGGTCGGCGACATCGCCGCCTATGCGCAGGCGCTGTTTCTGGAGCGCGGGGTGATGCACGGGGCGCTCAGCTTGATCCCGGTGGCACAGGACGAGTCCCACCACGTCCACAACCACGGCTCGCCGCACGCGCACACCCATGTGAGGGTCAAGAGCGGGTTCTAGACGAAAAAGGCGCGCCCTTGCGAGCGCGCCCCTTGCAGAAGGCGGGCGGCTGGGCCGCCCCGCGTCAGTTTCGTACCGCTCGAACCAGCCCGATCAGGATGCACGCTCCGAGCACGCCGGCGACGAGGTAGCCGATCCAGCCGCCGAAGCCGACGCCGATCAGGCCGAACAGAAAGCTCGCCACGGCCGCGCCGATAATGCCGAGCACGATGTTCATGAAGATGCCGGTGCCGGTCTTCATGATGGCGGAGGCGATCCATCCCGCCAGACCGCCGATAATGATGGCGGCGATCCAGCCAATCTGTGCGTCTTCCATACGACTTCTCCCACAGCCCCAATTTGGCAGCGCTGAGGAAACGCACCGGCCGGGCACGCTGTTCCCGCGCCCGACCCGCCTGCGCCGGTATTTTTTTGCGGCCTGCCGTCACTCCGCTGCGGCGGCGCGGGCCTTCTGGCCGATCGCGCGCCCTGCGGCGGCAGGCCGCTCCAGCTCGGCATGGGCATCGGCAAGCCCGTTCAGCCGCGCGAGAATGGCGGGCGGGGCGGCACAGGCGCGGCCGGCCTGGCTGTCCACATGCAGCAGCATGTGCTCGCCGGTGGCGACCTCGCGCCGCTCCGGACCGGCGAAGAGACGATGGAACACATGCAGGCGCTTGTCGTCGACGGCCAGAATCTGGGTGGTGCAAAGCAGCGCCTCGCCCAGCTTCGCCTCGTCGAGATGCCGCAGATGCGTCTCCACCGTGTAGTAGCTGTGGCCGCCCTCGACATAGGCGAGATCGACCCCGATGAGCCGCAGCAGCGCATCGGTGGTATCGCCGAAGACGTGGAGATAGCGGAACTCGGTCATGTGGCCGTTATAGTCGAGCCAAGCCGGCGAGACGCGCGTTTCCAGCAGTTCCAGCGGCGCGGCACTGTCGACGGCCACGGGCGGCGTGCCGGCCTGCGCCCATAGACGCTGCTCGAAATCCTTCAGCAACTGGCCCGCGCCCCAGCCCTCCCCGCCCCGGCCGGCTTTCAGCACCTGCACGATGCCAACGAGATTTTCGTCGCGGATGCGCTCCAGCTCACGGATCGAGAGGCCGCCCGCCTGCGCGTCCGACTGCGCGCCGATCTTCTCCACCAGCGCGTCATCGAGATCGACCACATCGGTCAGCTTGGTCCACGGCCATTGCAGGCAGGGGCCGAACTGCGCGAGGAAATGGCGCATGCCGGCCTCGCCGCCGGCGATGCGGTAGGTCTGGAACAGGCCCATCTGCGCCCAGCGCAGGCCGAAGGAATAGCGGATCACGTCGTCCAGCGTCGCGACGTCGCAAATGTCGTCCTTGATCAGCCACAGCGCCTCGCGCCACAGCGCCTCCAGCAGACGGTCGCCGACAAAGGCCTCGATCTCGCGGGCGATCACCACGCCCTTCATGCCGATGGCGTCGAGCACCGCCTTGGCGCGCTCCACCGTGGCGGGCGTGGTCTCTCGGCCGCCGACGATCTCGACCAGCGGCAGCAGGTAGACCGGGTTGTAGGGGTGGGCGACGAAAAGCCGGCCGGGATGGGCAAGCCCCGCCTGAAGATCGCTCGGCTTGAGGCCGGAGGTGGAGGAGCCGATGAGCGCGTCGATGGGCGCGGCCGCGTCGATTTCCGCCAGCACGCGATGCTTGAGGTCGAGCCGTTCGGGCACGCTCTCCTGCACCCACTCCGCGTCGGCCACCGCCTCGGCGAGGCTGGCGCAGAAGGTCAGCGTGCCGCGCTTCGGCAGCGGCGCGCCGGTGAGCAGGCCATAGGCGCGCTCGGCATTGGCCAGCACCTCGGCGACGATGCGCTGCGCCTCCGGGTGCGGATCGAACACCTTCACGTCGATGCCGGCGAGCAGGAAGCGGGCGATCCAGCCGCCGCCGATGACGCCGCCGCCGATGCAGGCGGCGCGGGAGATGGGAGAAAGGGCGGGCATCGGCATCTCCTCAGCGCTTCGACAGCTTGAGCTTTTCGCGCACTTCGGCCGGGCCGATGATCCGCGCGCCCATATTGGTCACCACGTTGACGGCCTTTTCCACCAGCTGGGCATTGGAGGCGAGCTGACCCTTGCCGGCATAAAGGTTGTCCTCCAGCCCGACACGGACATTGCCGCCCGCCAGCACGGCGGCGGCGGGGTAGGCCATCGCGTTGCGGCCTATGGAGAAGGCGGAGAAGGTCCAGCTGGCGGGCACGTTGTTGACCATCGCCATGAAGGTGTTGAGATCGTCCGGCGCCCCCCAAGGGATACCCATGCACAGCTGTATCAGCACCGGGGCCTCGATCAGCCCTTCCTCGGCGAGCTGCTTGGCGAACCACAAATGCCCGGTGTCGAAGGCTTCGATCTCGGGGCGCACGCCCAGCGCCGTCATCTGCCGCGCCATCTCGCGCAGCATGGAGGGCGTGTTGGTCATGACATAGTCGCCGAGATTGAAGTTCATCGTGCCGCAGTCGAGCGTGCAGATTTCCGGAAGACAGTCCGCGACATGGGCGACGCGCTCGGTGGCGCCGGCCATATCGGTGGCCTTCTCGTTCAGCGGAAACGGCGCCTCGACATGGCCGAAGACGAGGTCCCCGCCCATGCCGGCGGTGAGGTTCAGCACCACGTCGACCTCGGCCGCGCGGATGCGGTCGGTCACCTCGCGGTACAGGTCCAGCCGGCGCGAGGCGGCGCCGGTCTCGGGATCGCGCACATGGCAATGCACCACCGCCGCGCCGGCCTTCGCGGCGTCAATCGCGCTCGCCGCGATCTCCTGCGGGGTCACCGGCACATGGGAAGAGCGGCCGGTAGTGTCGCCGGCACCGGTGACGGCGCAGGTGATGAAGACATCGCGATTCATCGACAAGGGCATGGGAGGGCTCCTGAACTCACACGAGGAGCTTGACGGCAAAGCGAAGTCGTGACGCAACTATTTGCGCAACCCATTTTTCATTCTGCGCAGCGATGATCTTTGCCCCCGCCGACGACCCGCTGGACGTGACCCTGCTGCTGTTTCCCGGCCTGTCGCTGCTCTCACTGGCGGCCACACTGGACCCGATGCGCGGCGCCAACCGCGTGCTGGGACGGCCCGCCTTCCGCTGGAAGCTGGTGTCGATGGACGGGACGATGCCCACCGCCAGCTGCGGCCTGCCGATCCCGGTGGACGGCGCCTTCGACGCCGCCGCGCGGCAGGATGTGCTGATGGTGGTGGCGGCGTTCGAGGCCTCGCGCTTCGCCACGCCGCCCATTCTCAAGGCGATCCGCGCCGGCGCCAAGCGCTCAGTGGCGACGGGCGGGATCGAATCCGGCTCGTGGCTCATGGGCTTCGCCGGGCTGCTGGACGGGCGTCGCGCTACCACCCATTGGGAGGATCTGGAGGATTTCGCCGCCCGCTTCCCGGAGACGGATGTGCAGCCCGACCGCTTCGTGGTCGACGAGCCGGTGTTCACCACCGGGGGCGCAACCCCGGCGCTCGACTGCATGCTGGCGCTGATCCGCGCCCGCCACGGCTATTCCACCGCGCTCGATGTCGCGAGCCTCTACATCTACGAGGAGGTGCGCACCGGCTCGGACGTCCAGCCCATCGTCTCGCTCGGCCGCATCCGCCAGCACGAGCCGCGCGTCGCCGACGCCATCCGCATGATGGAGACCCATATCGACCGCCCCCTCACCATCGCCGCCATCGCCCGGCGGGTGGGGGTGTCGACGCGAGGGCTGGAGACGCTGTTCGTGAAGACGGTGAATGTGTCGCCCGGCGCCTACTACGTCACGCTGCGACTAAAGGCGGCGCGAAGGCTGGTGCTCGACACCAATCTGCCGATCGCCGACATTGCCGAGCGCACCGGCTTTTCCGCCATCGCCTCGCTGTCGCGGGCGTTCCGGCGGCAGTTTGGCGGGGGGGGGGGGGGGGGGCGGCGGCGGGGGCCGGGGGGGGGGGGCGGGGG
>JAEYTJ010000221.1 GCA_023434095.1 Pseudomonadota bacterium
GCACCTACCTCACCGTCGGTAACCCGATCAAGCTGTCGGACAACGACGTCGCGGTCGAGCGCTCACCCCTTCTCGGTGAGCACACCGAAGAGGTTCTCGCCGACGTGCTCGGGCTGTCCGATGCGCAGATCGCCGAAATCAAGGCCTCGGGAGCGATCGGCCTTCCGGTCAGCCTCGCGGCCGAATGAGAGATCGGGCCGGCACCTGCCGGCCCCACAAGACGCTCGCCGGACATCGGGGCCTGCCCCGGTTCGGCGGTCGTGACGCCAGGATGAGCGAAAACATAATGTTAGAGGTCGGCTCATCGCCTGGGGAAGGTTCTCGCACCCATCCGGGAGCGGCGACCTAGGGAGAAGAAGGTTTCCATCCAAGAGGGATGGGAATTCATGTCCGGCGGCAGGGTGAGCCTCCGTCGGCACGCAACGCTTAAAGGGAAGTCGACGCAGATGTCTAAGCCCCTCGAAGGTATTAAAATCATCGATTTCACGCACGTTCAGGCGGGTCCCGCCTGCACGCAGCTCCTCGCCTGGTTCGGCGCCGACGTGATCAAGGTCGAGCGCCCCGGCGCCGGTGACGTCACGCGCTCGCAGCTGCGCCACGTCAAGGACGCTGACGCGCTTTACTTTACCATGCTGAATTCCAACAAGCGCTCGCTGACGCTCGACACCAAGACGCCCCAGGGCAAGGAAGTCCTGACCAAGCTCATCCAGGATTCGGATGTGATGGTCGAGAACTTCGGCCCCGGCGCGCTCGACCGCATGGGCTTCTCTTGGGAGAACATCCAGAAGCTGAACCCGGGCATGATCCTCGCCTCGGTGAAGGGCTTCTCGGAAGGCCACGCCTATGAGGACCTGAAGGTCTACGAGAACGTCGCGCAGTGCGCGGGCGGCGCCGCCTCCACCACCGGCTTCTGGGATGGCCCCCCGACCGTGTCGGCCGCCGCTCTCGGCGACTCCAACACCGGCATGCATCTCGCCATCGGCATCCTGACCGCGCTGCACCAGAAGGTGAAGACCGGCAAGGGCCAGAAGGTTGCCGTGTCGATGCAGGATTCGGTGCTGAACCTCTGCCGCGTCAAGCTGCGCGACCAGCAGCGCCTCGACGCGCTGGGCTATCTCGAAGAGTATCCGCAGTACCCGCATGGCGAGTTCTCGGACGTCGTTCCGCGCGGCGGCAATGCCGGCGGCGGCGGCCAGCCGGGTTGGGTGCTGAAGTGCAAGGGCTGGGAAACCGACCCGAACGCCTATATCTACTTCACCATTCAGGGCCATGCCTGGGCGCCGATCTGTAAGGCGCTGGGCAAGCCGGAGTGGATTGACGATCCGGCCTACAACACCGCCGAGGCCCGCCAGGACAAGATCTTCGACATCTTCGCCTTCATCGAGTCCTGGCTCGCCGACAAGACGAAGTTCGAGGCCATCGACATCCTGCGCAAGTTCGACATCCCCTGCGCTCCGGTGCTGTCGATGAAGGAAATCGCCAACGACCCGTCGCTGCGCAAGAGCGGCACCGTGGTCGAGGTCGATCACCCCAAGCTCGGCAAGTACCTGACCGTCGGCTCCCCGATCAAGTTCTCGGACGTCGAAGTCGAGGTCACCGCCTCGCCGCTGCTCGGCCAGCACACCAACGAAGTGCTCGCCCAGCTCGGCTACTCGCAGGAAGAAATCGCTGCGATGCACGACGCCAAGGCCGTCTGATCGCCTCGGCTTGATGCTTCTGCGGAGCGGCGCCCCGGTGCCGCTCCGGCCTGCCCCCGAAGGGTGGGAACCTATCGGCCTTCCCCGACAAGCCGCGCGGCAGCAGGCGGCGGCGGGGAAACGGCCAACGAGCCTCCCGGAGCAGGACGAAGGGTTACCCGACGTTCGGTTCCTCCTAGGCGACTAATGCCGGCGCTTCCCGCGCCGGCTTTTTTTTGTCGCCCTACCGCCCCGAATATTGCGTCGTCAGCCGCCGTGCGGCCTCGCGCACGCGGGCGCCGAGATCGGCGATGCGCTCGGGCGGCATGCGCACGGTCGGCGCGGAAATCGAGATCGCCCCCACCGGCTCGCGCCATTCGTCCAGCACCGCCGCCGCCACGCAGCGCATGCCCGGCGTGTGCTCCTCGTCGTCGATGGAGAAGCCCCGCTCGGCGATCTCGGCGAGGTCGGCCTGCAAGGCGCGCCGGCTGATATGGGTGTGCTCGGTAAAGCGCTGCAGCTGGTCGCCGCCGAGCCAGGCGCGCCGCGCCTCCGGGTTCATCGCCGAGAGGATCGCCTTGCCGCCGCCCGAGGCGTGGATCGGCAGATCGCCGCCGATGCGGAAGAAGGCGCGCACCGCCGCATGGCTCTCCACCTGCGCGACGCAGACCAGATGCGGCCCCTCGATCAGCGACAGGTTTACGGTTTCATTCACGCCGTGAGAGAGTTCGCGCAGCAGCGAGCGGGCGATTTCGGGCAGCTTGCGGATGCGCAGATAGGCCGAGCCGACGCGGAACAGGCCGATCCCCACCATCCACAGCCCGGTCGCGGCGTCGTGGCCGACAAGGCCGCGCCGCTCCAGCGTGGTCAGCAGGCGGTGAACGGTGGAGGTCGGCAGTTCGGCGGCGCGCGCCACCTCGCTCAGCGTCAGTCCGTCGGAGAGCGCGAGCACTTCCAGAAGCGCGATGGCGCGGTCGAGCGACTGCACCTCGCCGCCGCCCTCGGTGCCGGTGGCGGAGGAAGGGCGGCCGCGCCGGCGCACGGTCGGAACGTCCTGGTTCATCCGCTGATCACCTCCGAAATCGGGGCGCACCAAGGCACCACCCGCCCCATTGTCTGCGCCTCCCCTCCTCTGCCACCGGCCGGCGGGAGCGCGTCGTCAGCATAAAGGCGCATCCGCTTATTTTTCGCAAATCAGAAATATATCCCGTATTGCGGAAATGGACATGGCGTGGCATGTTTTCCGCGATTTCGGAAATTCATTCCGCAGTGCGGAAAGAATGATGCCGCCCCGCAGCATGCGCCCGGCAGCCGGACAGATGTTTTGAACAGGTCGGAACGGCCGGTGCCGGGCGCCGCCAGCCCCGAAAAGGGGCGAGCCCCCGCCAGCCCTGCGACACGAGGAGGAAGTGCCATGGCCAAGATGCGTGCCGTCGATGCCGCGATCCGGATTCTCGCTATGGAAGGCGTCACCACCGCCTTCGGCGTGCCGGGTGCCGCGATCAATCCGCTCTATTCCGCGATGCGCGCCTATGGCCAGACGCGCCACGTGCTCGCCCGCCATGTCGAGGCCGCCTCGCACATGGCCGAAGGCTACACCCGCGCCAAGGCCGGCAATATCGGCGTGTGCATCGGCACCTCCGGCCCGGCCGGCACCGACATGATCACCGGCCTCTACTCGGCCTCCGCCGATTCGATCCCGATCCTGTGCATCACCGGCCAGGCCCCGCGCGCGCGCCTCTACAAGGAAGACTTCCAGGCGGTCGACATCGAATCCATCGCCAAGCCGGTCGCCAAGTGGGCGGTCATGGTCCGCGAGCCGGCGCTGGTGCCGATGGTGTTCCAGCAGGCCTTCCACGTCATGCGCTCGGGCCGCCCCGGCCCGGTGCTGATCGACCTGCCGATCGATGTGCAACTGGCCGAGATCGAGTTCGACGAGGAGACCTACGCCCCGCTCGAACCCTACAAGCCCAAGGCCACGCGCAAGCAGGCCGAGAAGGCGGTCGCCATGCTGAACGAGGCCGAGCGCCCGCTCATCGTCTCCGGCGGCGGTATCATCAATGCGGACGCCTCCGACAAGCTGGTCGAGTTCGCCGAGCTCACCGGCGTGCCGGTCATCCCGACCCTGATGGGCTGGGGCACCATCCCCGACGATCACGACCTGATGGCCGGCATGTGCGGCCTGCAGACCTCGCACCGCTACGGCAACGCCAACATGCTCGCCTCGGACTTCGTGTTCGGCATCGGCAACCGCTGGGCGAACCGCCACACCGGCTCGGTCGAGGTCTACACCAAGGGCCGCAAGTTCGTTCACGTCGACATCGAGCCGACCCAGATCGGCCGCGTCTTCGGCCCCGATCTCGGCATCGTCTCGGATGCCGGCGCGGCGCTCGACCTCTTCATTGAGGTGGCGAAGGAATACAAGGCCGCCGGCAAGCTGAAGGACCGCTCCGCCTGGGCCAAGGAATGCCTCGACCGCAAGAAGACCATGCTGCGCAAGACGCATTTCGACAACGTGCCGCTGAAGCCGCAGCGCGTCTATGAAGAGATGAACGAGGCCTTCGGCCGCGACACCCGCTACGTCTCGACCATCGGCCTCAGCCAGATCGCCGGCGCGCAGATGCTGCACGTCTACAAGCCGCGCAACTGGATCAATTGCGGTCAGGCCGGTCCGCTCGGCTGGACCCTGCCGGCGGCGCTCGGCGTGCGCGCGGCGGACCCGGATGCGGAGATCGTCGCGCTGTCGGGCGATTACGACTTCCAGTTCCTCATCGAGGAGTTGGCCGTCGGCGCCCAGCACAAGCTGCCCTACATCCATGTGGTGGTGAACAACTCCTATCTCGGGCTGATCCGTCAGGCGCAGCGCGGCTTCAACATGGACTTCGAGGTCTCGCTCGCCTTCGACAACATCAATGCCGACGAGAATGCCGGCTATGGCGTCGATCACGTGGCGGTCGCCGAGGGCCTCGGCTGCAAGGCGGTGCGCGTCTCCTCGCCGAACGAGTTCAAGGACGCCTTCGTCAAGGCCAAGGCGCTGATGAAGGAACATCAGGTCCCGGTCGTGATGGAGTTCATCCTCGAGCGCGTCACCAACATCGCCATGGGCACCGAGATCGACGCGGTGAACGAGTTCGAGGAAGTTCTCGACCTGCCGCTGGAAGACGCCGCCAAGGCGTGAGCGCGGTTTCGCGCCCGTCGCGAGCCGAAGAGCCTTTACTTTCCTCTCCCCGTTGGGGAGAGGTCGCCGCGTAGCGGTGGGTGAGGGGGTAAGCCTCCTCAAGCGGTAACCCCCTCACCCCACCCCTCTCCCCGCCGGGGAGAGGAAGCCAGTCCATCTCGAAATGCCCCAGGAGCGGTCCATGCCCCGTTTTGCCGCCAATCTCACCATGCTGTTCAACGAGGTGCCCTTCCTCGATCGCTTCGAGAAGGCCGCCGCCGCCGGCTTCACCGGCGTGGAATACCTCTTCCCCTATGATTTCCCGGTCGAGGAGCTGGTCGCCAGGCTGAAGGCCAACAACCTCAAGCAGGTCCTGCACAATCTGCCGGCCGGCGCCTGGGGCGCGGGCGAGCGCGGCATCGCCATCCTGCCGGAGCGCGTGGACGAGTTCCGCGCCGGCGTCGACAAGGCGATCACCTACGCCACGGCGCTCGGCTGCCCGCAGGTCAACATCCTCGCCGGCATCGTGCCGACCGGGGCGGACCGCGAGGTGCTGCACAACACCTTCGTCAACAACCTGAAGTTCGCCGCGCCGAAGATCAAGGAAGCCGGTCTCAAGCTGCTGATCGAGCCGATCAACACCCGCGACATTCCCGGCTTCTTCCTGAACTACACCAAGCAGGCGAAGGCGATCATCGAAGAGGTCGGTTCCGACAACCTCTTCATCCAGTACGACATCTACCACATGCAGATCATGGAGGGCGATCTCGCCCGCACCATCGAGGCGAACCTCGCCCAGATCGCGCATATCCAGCTTGCCGACAATCCCGGCCGCAACGAGCCCGGCACCGGCGAGATCAACTACCCCTTCCTGTTCCGCCATCTCGACGCCATCGGCTACGAGGGCTGGGTCGGCTGCGAATACAAGCCGAAGGGCGAAACGGGCGCCGGCCTCGGCTGGCTGAAGGAGCTCGCCGGCGCGGCGTGAGGCCGTGTCGGTCAAGAAACGAAACGTCTAGGAAAACGAGGATAAGACGATGGCGAATGTTGGATTTGTCGGTCTCGGCATCATGGGCGCGCCCATGGCCGGTCATCTCATCGACGCCGGCCACACGCTCTATCTCTACGACGTCAAGCCGGTTCCGGCCGAGCTGACCGGCAAGGGCGGCGTCGCCTGCGCCAGCGGCACCGAAGTCGCGAAGAATGCCGACATCATCATCACCATGGTGCCGGACACCCCGCATGTGAACGCCGCCCTGTTCGGCGAGAACGGCATCGCGGCGGGCCTCTCCGCCGGCAAGATCGTCGTCGACATGAGCTCCATCGCTCCGGTCGAGACGAAGGAGTTCGCCAAGAAGATCAACGAGCTCGGCTGCGACTATCTCGACGCACCGGTGTCGGGCGGCGAGGTCGGCGCCAAGGCGGCCTCGCTCACCATCATGGTCGGCGGGCCCGAGAAGGCGTTCGAGACGGTGAAGCCGCTCTTCGAGAAGATGGGCAAGAACATCACCCTCGTCGGCGGCAATGGCGACGGCCAGACCACCAAGGTGGCGAACCAGATCATCGTGGCGCTGAACATTCTCGCCGTCGGCGAGGCGCTGCTCTTCGCGTCCAAGGCGGGTGCGGACCCGGCCAAGGTGCGCCAGGCGCTGATGGGCGGCTTCGCCAATTCGCGCATTCTGGAAGTCCATGGCGAGCGGATGATCAACCGCACCTTCAATCCGGGCTTCCGCATCGAGCTGCACCAGAAGGATCTGAACCTCGCCCTCAACGGCGCGCGTCAGATGCAGATGGCGCTGCCCTCGACGGCGCTGGCGCAGCAGCTGTTCAGCACCTGCGCGGCCAATGGCGGCTCGGCGTGGGATCACTCGGCCCTCGTCAAGGCCCTGGAGCTGATGGCCAATCACACGGTTGCGCCGGACGCCTGAGCGCATCTGCATTCATAATTCAAAACGACCTTCGGGGGCGCTTGGCGCCCCCGAACTGTTTCTGACGAGAAAAGTAAGCATTGCTGTCCGGCCAGTGAAATCAGACGCCCCGCGACGTCTTTTGCGTATTCATTCAGACAATTGTTCTGGCCTATACACCGTGGACAAGCCGGTCCTTCGCGAAGTAACTTAAGTGACACGTCGCAAACACGCCCCGCGAGGAAATGCGAAGCGGCTAAACATGCGCGACGTTTTATCACGCCCGTGCCTTCGCTCTTGACTAGGGGCTCATTGCACCTAATCATGGCATACAAAATACCAAACAAGTCCGGGCGCCGCGGGGGCAGCCTGGACATAGGAGGGAGTCCCATGAAGGTCTGCATCTATGGTGCCGGCGCGATCGGCGGTTATGTCGGTGTTCAGCTCAAGCGGGCGGGCGTCGACGTCAGCCTCGTTGCCCGTGGCGCCCATCTCGAGGCCATGAAGAAGAACGGCCTCAAGCTGCTGATCGACGGCGAGGAACGCGTCGAGCACATCCCCTGCTCCGACAACCCGGCCGAGCTCGGTCCGCAGGACTATGTCATTGTCGCGCTGAAGGCCCATTCGGTCCCGGGCGTGGTCGACGCCATGCAGCCGCTGCTGGGCAACGACACCGCCGTGGTCACCGCCGTCAACGGCGTGCCCTACTGGTACTACTACAAGCATGGCGACCAGCTCGAGGGGAAGACGCTGGAGAGCGTCGATCCCGGCGGCAAGCAGTGGAACGGCCTGCGCCCCGAGCGCGCCATCGGCTGCATCGTTTACCCGGCCACGGAAGTGGTCGAGCCGGGCGTCATCAAGCACGTCTATGGCGACAAGTTCCCGCTGGGCGAGCCCTCCGGCGAGATCACCGAGCGCGCCACCAAGCTTTCCGAGGCCTTCGCCGCCGGCGGCATGCGGGCGCCCGTCCTGCCCAACATCCGCGACGAGCTGTGGCTGAAGCTGTGGGGCAATCTCTGCTTCAACCCGATCAGCGCCCTCACCCATGCCACGCTTGACGTGATCGCCTCCGATCCCGGCACCCGTGCGGTCGCCAAGGCGATGATGCTGGAAGCGCAGGAAATCGCCGTCCAGTCGGGCGTGAACTTCCGCGTCGGCGTCGAGCGCCGCATCGACGGCGCCGGTGCCGTCGGCGCGCACAAGACCTCGATGCTGCAGGATCTCGAACGCTCCCGCGCCATGGAGATCGACGCGCTGGTGACCGTGGTCCAGGAAATGGGCCGCCTCGCCGGAATCCCGACCCCTACCCTCGACGTCGTGCTCGCCCTGGTTCGCCAGCGCGCGCAGATCGCCGGCCTGTACAACTGAGTTCGGCGACACATGGCACACTGGGTTCGTTACCAGCGCTCGGGCGCGGCCGGCTTCGGCACGCTCGAGGGCGACACCATCGCGGTCCACAACGGCGACATGTTCAATGGCGCCACGCCGACCGGGGAGCGCGTCGCGCTCTCCGAGGTCGAGCTCCTCGCCCCGACGGAGCCGACCAAGGTCATCGCGCTGTGGAACAACTTTCATGCCCTCGCGGCGAAGCTGAACTCGCCCGTCCCGGCGGATCCGCTCTATCTGCTCAAGGCCGGCTCCTGCCTCACCAGCCCCGGCGCCACCGTGCATCGGCCGGCCTCCTATGACGGCAAGGTCGTCTATGAGGGCGAACTCGGCATCGTCATCGGCAAGAAGGCGACCGCCGTCTCCGAGGAGGAGGCCGAGGCCTACATCTTCGGCTACACCTGCGTGAACGACATCACCGCGGCCGACATCATCAACAAGGACGCCACCTTCGCCCAGTGGGTGCGGGCCAAGAGCTTCGACGGCTTCGGCCCGTTCGGGCCCGTGGTGGCGACCGGTGTCGACCCCGCCAGCCTCGTCGTGCGCACCGTGCTCAACGGCGACGAGCGCCAGCGCTACCCGATCAGCGACATGGTGTTCTCGGCCCGCCAGCTGGTGAGCCGCATCTCGCACGACATGACGCTGAACCCCGGCGACGTCATCTGCTGCGGCACGTCGGTCGGCGTCGGCGTGATGAAGGCCCCGACCAACACGGTGGAAATCGTGATCGAGGGCATCGGGACGCTCAGCAACACCTTCGTGCAGTAGCGGCATAGGGTGTCTGCGTTTCGGCGCAGTAGCGTCATGGCGCGTCAGCGCCTATAGGGAAATAGGATACGCCAATCGACGGGAGGGCCGGGGCGGCTCTCCCGACCCGCCGGTTGTGGAGGAGCGGAATTAATGAACATCCATGAGTATCAGGCCAAGGGAGTGCTCCGCGAATACGGGGTCCCGGTGCCGAATGGCGTCGCCATTCTCGACGCTTCCGAGGCGGAAGCCGCTGCGGCCAAGGTCGCCGGCCCCGTCTGGGTGGTGAAGAGCCAGATCCACGCCGGCGGGCGCGGCAAGGGCAAGTTCAAGGAGGCCGATGCCGGCGAGAAGGGCGGCGTGCGCGTCGTCAAGTCCGCCGCTGAGGCTGCCGCCAACGCCAAGCAGATTCTCGGCAAGACGCTGGTGACGATCCAGACCGGCCCGGCCGGCAAGCAGGTCAACCGCGTCTATATCGAGGAAGGCTCCGACATCGACAAGGAGTTCTACCTCTCCGCGCTCGTCGACCGCGCCACCTCGCGCATCGCCTTCGTCGTGTCCACCGAAGGCGGCATGGACATCGAGGAAGTCGCGCACTCGACCCCCGAGAAGATCCACACCTTCTCCGTCGACCCCGCCACCGGCGTGATGCCCCATCACGGGCGCACCGTCGCCCAGGCGCTCGGCCTCACCGGCGACCTCGCCAAGCAGGCCGGCGACCTCGTCGCCAAGCTCTTTGCCGCCTTCGTCGGCAAGGACATGGCGATGCTCGAGATCAACCCGCTCGTCGTCACCAAGGACGGCAAGCTGAAGTGCCTCGACGCCAAGATCTCCTTCGATTCCAACTCTCTCTACCGCCACGCCGACGTGGTGGCGCTGCGCGACGAGACCGAGGAAGACGCCAAGGAAATCGAGGCCTCCAAATACGACCTCGCCTATATCGCGCTCGACGGCACCATCGGCTGCATGGTCAACGGCGCTGGCCTCGCCATGGCGACGCTCGACATCATCAAGCTCTACGGCGAAGAGCCCGCCAACTTCCTCGACGTCGGCGGCGGCGCCACGGAAGAGAAGGTGACGGCGGCGTTCCAGATCATCACCTCCGACCCGAGCGTGAAGGGCATCCTCGTCAACATCTTCGGCGGCATCATGAAGTGCGACGTCATCGCGCGCGGCGTCATCGCCGCGGTGAAGACGGTCGGCCTCAAGGTTCCGCTGGTCGTGCGCCTCGAAGGCACCAATGTCGAGGAAGGCAAGACCATCATCCGCGACAGCGGCCTGAACGTCATTCCGGCGGACGACCTTGACGACGCCGCCCAGAAGATCGTCAAGGCTGTGCAGGGAGCCGCCTGATGTCCATTCTCATCAACAAGAACACCAAGATCATCACCCAGGGCTTCACCGGCAAGAACGGCACCTTCCACTCCGAGCAGGCCATGGCCTATGGCTCGCAGGTGGTCGGCGGCACCTCGCCGGGCAAGGGCGGCTCCACCCATCTCGGCCTGCCGGTGTTCGACACCGTCGCCGAGGCGCGCGAGAAGACCGGCGCCGACGCCTCGGTCATCTACGTGCCGCCCCCGGGCGCGGCCGATGCCATCTGCGAGGCGATCGCCGCGGAAATCCCGCTCATCGTCTGCATCACCGAGGGCATCCCGGTGCTCGACATGGTGAAGGTGCGCCGCGCGCTGGACGGTTCGAAGTCGCGCCTGGTCGGCCCGAACTGCCCCGGCATCGTCACCGCCGGCGAGTGCAAGATCGGCATCATGCCGGCGAACATCTTCAAGAAGGGCTCGGTCGGCGTCGTCTCGCGCTCCGGCACGCTGACCTATGAGGCGGTGTTCCAGACCTCGCAGGAAGGCCTCGGCCAGACCACGGCGGTCGGCATCGGCGGCGACCCGGTCAAGGGCACCGAGTTCATCGACGTGCTGGAACTGTTCCTCGCCGACGACGCCACCGAGTCGATCGTCATGATCGGCGAGATCGGCGGTTCGGCCGAGGAAGAAGCGGCTCAGTTCCTCAAGGACGAGGCCAAGCGCGGCCGCAAGAAGCCGATGGTCGGCTTCATCGCCGGCCGCACGGCGCCTCCGGGCCGCCGCATGGGCCATGCCGGCGCCATCATCTCCGGCGGCAAGGGCGGCGCCGAGGACAAGATCGCGGCGATGGAAGAAGCCGGGATCGTGGTGTCCCCCTCCCCGGCGCGCCTCGGCAAGACGCTGGTCGACGTCCTCAAGGGCCGCGCCGCCGCCTGACCGCCAGGGCGGACGGCACCGGCCAGAAACACGAACCCCGCGGCTCGGCCGCGGGGTTTTTTCATGTCAGGCCGGGTAGCATTCCGGCGCCATCCCCGCCGTCTCCTCCTCGCCCAGCAACTCGACGATCAGGATCGTCATCCACGCATGGACGAGAATGAGCAGCGGCAGGAGGGGGTAAACCGACTGGAACATGCGCCGTCTCCGATCGCGTCTGTGTTGCGACCCAACGTACGAAACGGCACGGTTTTCTGGTATACCAAATACCATATACCGGCCTTGCGGGGGACGCATGACATTGACCTATCGGTAGCGGCCCGCGCTCTCACCCAAAAGAAAAGGGGGAAGCGCAACGCTTCCCCCTGTCGGATGCCTCGGCGTGCTCCGCCGGATGAACCGGCCGGCCGTCAGTTCTGGTCCTGCGCCGGCGGCGGCGCCAGACCCCAGGCCGAATAGGCCTGACGGAACGCCGCACTTCCGGCGGCCCCCTTGTCCAGCACCAGAATGGCGCGCCGGCCGTTCTCGAACACCAGCGGGAGGTCCAGCCAGTTGCGGGTGATGATGAAGCCGAGATTGCGCTGCACATCGGCGGGCAGCGAGGACAGGCCGATCAGGAAGTAGTTCGGCGCCACCCGCACGGCGAGGCCGGTGAGCGGCGCGCCCTGCGCACCCTCCGAGGCCTTCGCCCGCATGCCCGGCACGCTGGAGATGTTGCCGAGGTCGAAGCCGGGGGGCAGCTTGAACTGCACTTCGACGATGTGCGAGGCGGGGATCGACGGATCCTGATTGCGGCGGAAGGTCAGCGTGGCGCTGAAATTGCGGGCCGGGATCGAGATATCCGCCCGCACCCCGAGATCGGGCGGCTGGCCGGCGCTGGCGCTCGCCTGCTCGGTGCTCCATTCGACCGTGCCGACATATTGCTGCAGGCCCTGCTCGCCGCCACCCGGGCTTTCCTCGAACAGCACGGCGCGCGGCTCGGCACCGATGCCGGCATCGGCACCCGCACCGGCCTGCGGCGCGCCGGAGGAAGCCGGCGCGGCCTCGTCCGTGGCCTGGGTGATGCGATCCGTCGACTTCGGCGCATCGGTACGCGCCGGGGCGGACGGCGCCTGCGCCGAGGTGGGCGAGGAGGTGCCGGAGCCGGCGCCATGGATGAGTGCGACGATGGCCGCGCGCTGCGTGTAGCCGACGACGCCGCCGGCGATCAGCAGCAGCACGAAGACGGCAATGGCGATGAGGCGGCTGCGTCCGCCCTTCGCGGCCGGCGCGTCGGCGGTGGCCGGCTCATCCTCGGCCGGCGCGGCCTCGTGAACCGTCTCGCCGCCACGCCCATAGGCGCTTTCCTGGGCGGCCTCCTCGGCCTCCCTTTCGCGCACCAGCCGGGCCGCCTCGCTGCGCCAGTCGGAGGTGCGGCCGGCACTGCGCGGCGGTTCGAGGCCCGCGGCCACCGCTTCGGCCTCGGTCGGGCGGAAGCCCGCTGCCGGCTCGGAGGCGCGTTCGACCGGCCGCTCCGGGG
>JAEYTJ010000283.1 GCA_023434095.1 Pseudomonadota bacterium
CCCGCGGCCATCACCATGCCGATGACCCATTGGGACGGCGACGTCTTCTCGATCGCGCCCCGCAGCGAGAATGCGCCTTACGGTTCGCTCTCCTCGGTCCGTTTCGAGGGGACCGGCGGCGTGCTCAAATCGATGCGCATCGACTATCTGAACGAGGACGGGCTGGCCACCTGGACGCGGTGAGTGTGCCTGCAATGCCTGGGATCGACATCCGCGCTGCCGCTTAGAACACGGAGCGCCGTAACCGGAGTGTCCGAAAGCTGATCAAGGATCGACGCCGCCCTGAACCCGCCATGATACGGTCTGCTGGCCGCCCCCCGGTCGCCCACTCAGGGCGAACCCGCCCGCGACGTTCCGCCGAATACCAGCCGGTTGCAGATGAGAATCGCCAGCAGCGAGCCCACGCCGACAAGCGTGAAGATGGCGTTCACCGACGGCGTGAAGCCGAAGCGCATCTGGTTCCACACCCAGATCGGCAGTGTCGGCGCCGTCCCGGAGAGGAACAGCGTCACCATCACGTCGTCAGCCGACAGGGTGAAGCCGAGCAGCGCGCCGCCAATGAGCGCGCCCCTTATCGAGGGGAACAGCACATGGATGAAGCTCTGCCAGTGATTGGCGCCCGAATCCATCGAAGCCTCCAGGAGCGCCCCGTCCAGCCGGCGCAGCCGGGCGAGGATGACCATCAGCATGACGGGCATGACGAAGCTCGCCTGGCCGATGACGATGCGCCCGACGCCGGAGGGAATCTGCAGGAGCTGCGTCGCCAGCACCATGACGATGCCGAGCACCACGCCGGGCACCGCCACTGGGATCGCCAGCGCGAACTCGAAGAATCGCGCCCGCCGCACCCGCCCGTAATGCAGGGCGAAGGCGAAGCCGGTCGCCGCCACGCCGGACACCAGCACGACGAGGAACCCGACGATCAGGCTGCGCTGCACCGCTTCCAGCATCGGCTGGTTGCCCGCCAGCTCGGCATACCAGCGCAGCGTGGCCCCGCTCAGCGGGAAGGCCTGTACGGTGGAATCGTTGAACGACATCAGCACCATGATGGCGAGGGGGGCATAGAGGAAGAGATAAGGTAGCGCGAACAGCACCCTGCCCCCCGCCCGCGTCAGGCGCTGACCAGAGGTCAGCCGGCGCGAGGCCGGCGGAGGACGGGCGCCCTCGTCGCCCATCAGCACACCTCGCGTCTGCCCGGCCCACATGACGAGGGCCAGCACCACGCCGACGCTCACCATCAGGCAGACCGCGATCGCGGCGCCATAGGGCCAATTATTGGCGATGCCGAACTGCGAGGCGATCACCATGCCGATCATGGTGCCGTCAATGCCGCCGACCATGGAAGGAGTGACGTAGTCGCCCACCGTCATCAGGAAGGCGAGCGCGAAGCCGATGGCGACGCTCGGGCGCGAGAGCGGCCACACCACGTGGCGGAAGGTCTGCCAGGACGAGGCGGCGCTGTCCTGCGAAGCCTCGATCAGCGCGTGCGGAATCTTCTCCAGCGCGGTGAAGATGGCGATGAAGCAGAACGGAATGGATATGTAGGTGTAGGTGAGCAGCACCGAGAAGCCGGTGTAGAGGAAGGCCTCGCTCGGCTGCTCCAGAAGGCCGCTGCCGACCAGTGCCGAGTTCAGTATGCCGTTCTGGCCGAGGATCATCCGCCAGGCAAAGACCCGCATCAACAGGCTGATCCACAGCGGGATGATGACCAGCAACACCAGCACCGGGCGATGCTTCTGCACCACGCGGGCAGCGTAATAGGCCATGGGATAGGCGATGAGGCAGCCAAGGGCGGCCGCGCCGAAGCTGGTGGCGAGCGTCTTCACCAGCAGGAACTGGAAGCTCGACGACTTCCACAAGCGCAGATAGCTGGCAAAGGACGGATCGAAGACGATGAGCCCATTTGAGGTGCGCAGGAAGCTGGTGCAGATCAGCAGCAGGTTGGGCACCAGGACGAGGGCGATGAACCAGGCATAGACCGGCCAGCCGAGAAGGCTGATCCGGTGTAAGCGCACGGGACGGGCGGCAGAGAGCGGCATGTCGGAGGCGATGTCAGCCATGGAACACCGTCGCCTGGCCGGGATCGAACAGCACGCGCACGGAGCGGCCGGGAAGGTAGCCTTCGCCGCCCAGCGTAGGCACGGCGGCGATGATGTTGTGCTCGCCGCAGCGCACATTGACCTCCAGCCCATTGCCGAGGAACAGTACGTCCTCGACCACGCCCTCGATGGCGCAGGCCTCGCCCGCGAAAGAGCCGGCCGGGGCGTCGGCATCGGCAAGGCGCACGCATTCGAAACGGATCGCCATCCGCGCCGGGCCGGAGCGCGGCACCGTCACACCCGGTAGCGCCCGCCCGCCGAGCAGGGCGGTGAGGCTTCCCTCATGCGCCGCCGCCTCGATCGGCAGCAGGTTGGAGCGCCCGACGAACTGGGCGACGAATTCGGAGGCCGGCGCGAAATAGATCTCGCGCGGCGTGCCCAGCTGGGCGATGCGCCCCTCGCTCATGACCGCCACCCGGTCGGACATGGACAACGCCTCGCCCTGGTCGTGAGTCACATAGACGAAGGCGATGCCGAGTTCGCGCTGCAGCGACACCAGCATGTGCTGCATCTGCTGGCGCAGGCGCAGATCCAGCGCGCCGAGCGGCTCGTCCAACAATAGCACCCGCGGGCGGCAGACAATGGCGCGCGCCAGCGCCACGCGCTGGCGCTGGCCGCCGGACAGCTGGTGCGGCAGCCGGGCGGCGAAATCGCCCATGCTGACGAGATCGAGGCTCTCGCGCGCCTTGGCGAGGCGCTCGGCCTTGCGGGCGCCGGCCATGCGCAGGGGATAGGTGACGTTTTCCAGCACGCTCATATGCGGAAACAGCGCATAGGACTGGAAAACGGTGCGCACATCGCGGCGAAAGGGCGGAACATCGGTGATGTCCGCGCCGTCCATCAGCACACGCCCGACATCGGGCCGCTCGAAGCCGGCGATCATGCGCAGCAGCGTCGTCTTGCCTGACCCGCTGGGCCCGAGGATGGAGAAGAACTCGCCGGGCGCCACGGCAAGGGAAATCCGGTCGAGCGCCGGCCGGGCCGCCCCGTCATAGGTCTTGTCGATGCCGGCGAGCGCCAGGATCGCCTGCGAAGTCTTCGCCATCTCTCGTGCTCCGGGTTGCAAGGTCGGCGGGCGCGCGTCAGAGCGTGCCGGCCTTGAAGTCGTTCCAGATCTGCAGCCGCCGCTCAAAGTCTTCCGGCTTCTGCAGGATCACCAGCTTTTCCCAGAAGTCGCCAGCCTGCGAATCGGGAATGTTGGTGCGCTTGAGCGTGGCTTCGCTCACGCCGCCGGCCTTGGCTTCGGCAAGGTCGAGCACACCATTATTGGTCGAAGCCTCGATGAAGCGGGCCTGCCATTTGGTCGAGAGATTGTCGTTGATGAACTTGTAGACGATGTCCCGGTCGCCCTTCTTCGAGACGCCGGTGCAGTCGATCCAGGTGGGGGTGCCCTCCTTCGGCAGCGCGTAGGCGAAGTTCTTGCCCTTGTCCTGCAGCGAGGTGACAACCGCGATGTTCTGGCAATAGACGAGGAGCGCTTCGCCGGCTGCGTAGATGGTGACGGCATCGTCGAAGCCACGGGCGATGGTGCGGATCTGCGGGCGCAACGTGCGCAGCGCCTCCTCGCAGGCGGCGAAATCCGCGTCCGTGAGATTGAACGGGTCCTTGGCGCCGACCGAGAGAGCGATCATCGGGAAGACGATGGTGCAATCGTCGAAGATGTTGACCTTGCCGCGATACTTCTCGTCCCACAACGCCTTCCAGCTGTCCGGCGCGGCCATCGCGTCGGCATTGTACATCAGCGGCTGAGTTCCCCAATTATAGGGAACGGCGACCACCTCGCCGCCGACATCGGTGTATTTCTTCCAGTCGAGATTGGGGGTGATGTTCTTGATGTTCGGCACCTTGGCGGTATCGAACGGCACGATCAGCCCGGCTTCCTTGAAGCGCGGCAGCGAGCCAGTCTCGATGTACATCACGTCCGGCTTCACGGCACCGGAGAAGGGCTGCGAGAACAGCTCGTCGACCGAGCCGATGACGACCGGTTTCACCTCGACGCCATTGGTGTCGCTCCATTCCTTGCACCAAGCCGGGTCGTGATAGGTCTCCCAGGTCAGCAGGACGATGGGGTCCTGTGCGTAGGCCCGGCGCAGCACGCCCGGGTTGGCCAGAACGGCCGCGGCCGCGCCGACGCCCTTGAGAACGCTGCGCCGCGAGGGCGCCCAATCTCCAGTATGGAAGGTCATTTTTTTCCCCTGTGTTCCAGCCTTTCCGGCCGCCACCCGGTTCGGCAACTCTCGTGCCATCCGGGTTTCTATCGATTTTTCAAGATTATCCGGCGATATCCGACCCTGGAGTTTGCGTTGAGCCGACTATTAAGAACGGCGAGGCGGCCATTCTGCTGTATCAGCGTGAAGATCTACCACTCATTTCCGCGACATGGTCGCACCGATGCGCCGAAATGAGACTCACGCGCGCCGCGGCGACTGTTTCATGAGTGAGCCGCGGGCTGTCGCACAGGCGCGACAGCCCGGCCGCGGCAGGGGGGCCGCCGTCAATGCGCGATACGGTAGCGCTGGAGCTTGCGGTAGAGGGTGGCGCGGCTGAGCTGGAGCGCATCGGCCGCCGCTTTCACATTGCCGCCGCAACGGGCGAGCGTGGCGACGATCGCCTCGCGTTCAGCCGCGGCGATGGCGAGGCGTGCGCTTCCGGCTTGGCCCTCCAATGTGGACACAAGCCCCCCCGCGTCGTCCGTGCCCGCCGGCGGCGGCATCGCCGGCGAGGTCGGAGGCAGGGCGCGTCCGAGCGGGCGGATGGCGATGTCGGCGGCGCCGAGACGGTCGCCTTCGCAGATATGGACCGCCCGGTTGAGCACGTGGCGCAGTTCGCGCACATTGCCCGGCCAGTCATGCGCCATCAGTACCGCCATCGCCTCCGGAGAGAGGGCAAGCCGTTGGTCGGGAACCAGATCGGCGACGATAGCTTCGATAAGCTGGCGCCGGTCGGTGCGCTCGCGCAGGGCAGGAATGTCGATCACCGCGCCAGCGAGCCGGTAATAGAGGTCCTGCCGGAACTGGCCGCGGGCGATCTGGGCTTCCAGATTCTGGTTGGTGGCGGCGATCACCTGCACGTCTATGCGGCGCGGCTTCGTGGCGCCCAGCGGCATGACCTCGCCGGATTCGAGCACATGCAGCAGCCGCGTCTGCTGGCTGATCGGCATGTCGCCGATCTCGTCGAGAAACAAGGTCCCGCCATCCGCCTCGACCAGTCGTCCGGGACTGCCCTCGCGCCGCGCGCCGGTGAAGGCACCGCCGCCATAACCGAACAGCTCGCTGTCGATCAGCGTGTCGGGGACGGAGGCGCAGTTGAAGGCGACGAACGGCGCCGCCCGCCGCGGGCTCTCCTCGTGGATGGCGCGGGCGAGGGCATCCTTGCCCGCCCCGGTCTCGCCGAGCAGCAGGATCGGCAGCGAGCCGCCCAGCACCCGCCGGATAAAGCGGACATTGGCCGCCATGCGCGAATCGGTGCCGGCGCAGTCGTCGAGGGTCAACACGCGCGGCCCGGCGCGGCGCGCAAGAGCGGGGGGTGCAGCCGCGACCGGCGGTCGGGGACGGGCCTCTGCCGGCCCGGTGGCGAAGCGTCTACCGGTACTGGGGGGGCGCGCGGAGGCTTCCAGTGGCCCGCTGAGCGAGACCGTGATGGCGTCGCCCCCCTTCTGCAGCTGCAGCGTCAGCTCCGTGCCGCCGAGGCGGGAGAGATCGGCGAGGCGATGATCGCGTTCGAAGACCGCCCACAGGCTGCGCACGCGGGCGAGCTGGATGCGGCCGCGCAGCATCTCCCGGGCAGAATGGTTGAGGCCGGCGAGCTGGAAGTCGCCATCTACCGCGATGAGGCCATGGTCGACGGCGCCAATGGCGAACTTCAGGATGAAGCAGCGACGGAAGGCCTGGCGGAACATGCGCTCGCCGATGCGGTCGGCAAGGCTCGTCGACAGGCCAAGCACGACCTTCAGCGTCTCTCGCTGCAGTTCGGGATTGCGGATCGAAATGTTGATGGCGCCGATCAGCTCCGCATCCGGGCTGAACAGCGGGGCGCTGGCGCAGGAGAGGGCGGAGAAATCGTAGAAGAAATGGTCGTTGGTGTGCACGCCCACCGGCTGGCGCTCGACCAGGCAGGTGCCGATGGCGTTGGTGCCGGCGGAAGGCTCGGCCCAGGCGGTGCCGGCCCGCTCGACCTCGCTGTAGAATTCAGGATTGTAGTTGGCGCGCTCGGAAATGATGTAGCCGTCGACATTGCCGAGGCTGATGGAGAAGCCGGACAGCGAAACGGCGCCGAACATGGCGTCGATCTCGGGCCGGGCGTAATGGATCAGTTCGTCATTGGCCTGACACTGGCGTTTGAGCTCCGCGTCGCTCACCGCTTCGATGCGGAACTTGGCGCCGGGATCGAAGGAGTAGCCTTCCATGCAGCGGCGCCAGGAGGCGGCCATGGTGTCGGCGGCGCGCGGGGCGAGGTAATCGCCGCCGGCGGGCGCGAGCTGGTTCGCGCTCGTCACGATACGCGAAACGTGGCTGCGCAGATCCAGCATCGCAGGCTCCAACTCCGGCTCCCCGCTTAAATTGTGCGCAGCACAAAGTTTAACCGTCAACCTGCTTTCTCCCCCGGTTTGGCCCGGAAATGAAAAGGGGCCGGCAGCGCCGACCCCTCTCCTCAGACAAACAGCATCCGCAGGTGGTCGTTGAGGAAGACCCCGTCGGGGTCCATCTCCCGGCGCAGCCGTTTGAAGGCGTCGTATTTCGGGTAGATCCGCTCCAGCCGCTCCGGCGTCATGAAGTGGTGCTTACCCCAGTGCGGTCGGGCGTCGTAGCGGTCGAGTATGGCGTCGGCGTCGCGCAGCATGCCCCAGCTCCATTCCTCCAGCGGGCCGGAAATGGACAGCGCATAGCCGTCGCGCTCGGAATAGGCCGAGAGATAGGTGTCGTCACCCTTCACCGCCCGGCATTCGACGGGGTAGATGGACTGCGGGTACCGGGTCTGGAACATGTGCCGCACTTCAGCGAAGCACTCCTCGAAGCGGCCGAAAGGCACGGCATATTCGATCTCGCGGAAGTTCGGCACGTAGTCGTTGGGGTAGATGATGGAGGAGTGGTCGAATTCTTCGCCCGGCCCCAGCTGCGGCGCCGGATCGGCCACCGGCACTGCGTTGTAGGTCCGCATGTGGCAGAAATCGTAGTCGCGCGTCGCCTGCGAGGGGACGGCGCCGCCCGGCAGCTCGTAGAGGTCGGCCGATTCCCGGCGCGGCAGCCAGAAGAACCAGAAGGTGCGGTTGGCATCCAGCAATTGGTGCAGGTTGCCGATGCAGTCCTCGGTGTCGGTGTTCCACGAGCGCTTGTGGATGTTGTAGGACGGCACCGCCTGGATCGTCAGCGACACCACCAGCCCGAACATGCCGATCGAAGTGCGGAACGCCTTGAACAGCTCGCCATCGGCGGCGCTGAGGTCGCGCAACTCGCCCTCCGCCGTGACGATGCGGGCGCCGACGAGGTGGGTGGAGAGGCAGGCCAGCGTCTTGCCGGCGCCATGGGTGCCGGTCATCATCGCGCCGATCACCGCCTGACGGTCGATGTCGCCCTGGTTGTTGAGCGACATACCCTGTTCACGCAGGTATTTGGTCAGTGCGCTGATGCGCATTCCGGGCCGCACCGTGACCTGCAGCTTCTCCTTGTCCACCGCGACGACCTGGTTGAAGTCGTCGAAGTCGATATGGACACCCGGCGTCGGCACGATGGCCGGGTTGGAATGGCCGGCGCCGCTGGCGCGGATCGGCAGGCCGAGCTTTCGCGCTTCCCGCACGATGGCGCACACCTCTTCCTCGGAGGTCGGGCGAGCGGTATGGCGCGGCACGAAATACTGCTCGCCAAACCAGTTCCACCAGAGTTTGCCGGGCTGCAATACCCCGGCTGTGTCGACGCTCGACATAGAATCTCTCCAGCGGTTCAGACGGCGATGGCGGGCAGGTTTTCGTCCGGCGTCGCTTCGCCCAGCGCCGCATTGACGGCAGGCATCACGCGCTTGGCAAGCAGTTCCATCGAGCGGCGCATGGCCGGCTTGTCCGTCCATTCGTGAGAGGTCATCATCAGCGTGCCGAACGGGCCGACCTCCTCGCGCAGCGCCAGAATCTTGCGCGCCACCGTCTCGGGGCTGCCGTAGATCACGAAATTGTCGCGCACTAGGGCGGGTGTGATGCTGGCCGGGTCGGTATCGCGGAACGGGGCGAGCAGCGCTGCCGCGCCCATGCGCTGATACACCTGGAACATGTAGTCGTAGTACCAGTCATAGGCGCCGCCCGGCTTCTTCACGACGCGCTCGGCTTCCTCGTCGGTGTCGGCGACGTGGATCGAGCGGGCCACCCGCCATTTGGAGCCGTCCGCCGTCCGGCCGAGCTTGGCGAGTTCGTCGCAGTAGGTCTCCCAATGGGTCTTCACCACCCAGGACGCGACGAAATTGGCCGAGATCGGCATGAAGTCATTGCGGGCCGCGACGCGCATGGAGCCGGAATTGGGGCTCGACACCGAGACGGCAAGAGGGGGGTGCGGCTTGGTCAGCGTCTTCGGCAGGATGCCGACACCGAGGTCCGGCCAGTAGCTCTTGCTGAGCTTGACGTTCCAGAACTTGCCGGGGATGTCGTAGGGCGGATCCGAGGCCCAGATCTTCTTCATGATCTCGATGGAGTCGAGCATCATCGCCGTGCGGTCGGCATCTTCCATGCCGAACACCTCGAAATCCGAACCGAGGCCGCCGGTGCCAATGCCGAGCAGCAGGCGTCCGGGCGCAAGGTGGTCCAGCAGCGCGACGTGCGAGGCGGCCATGACGGGATGATAGAGCGGCAGCGGCAGCACGCCGGTACCCAGCTTGATGCGTTTGGTCTGCGGCGCCATGTGCGCCAGGAACATCAGGGGCGAGGAGATCTGCTCGATCTCGGCCGAGTAATGCTCGCCGATCCACGCCTCCTCAAAGCCCAGTTCGTCCGCCAGCTTGAAGGCCTCGACATCCTCGGCCAGTGCGGTGGGGTAATGTCGATTGACCGAATGAAGTGGCATCATGAAGAAGGAAAGCAGCACGACCGGACTCCCTTGACTGCGACCGGCCACGTGCCGGCACCAGCTCATTCGGCAAGGCCCGTGCCACCGAGCCAAGCATTTGCCCGGCAACGCTTTTGTGGCGAGGTTTGACCGCCGGGGCCGCCTCTTGTCTCACGGCGGAGAAAGCCGCCTCGCGGCTGCGAAAGCCGGCCCCCGGCCACGCCGCTTCAAAAGCGGGTGGGCGCGAAGGGCGCGAGGTCGAAGGCGGCCGGCCGGCCGGCGATCAGATCGGCGACCGTCATGCCGGTACGCGCCGCCGAAGCGAGGCCGACATGACCGTGGCCGAAGGCGTAGACGACGTCCGGCGTCGCCCCGGCGCGCCCGATCACCGGCAGCGAATCCGGCATGGACGGGCGAAAACCCATCCAGCGCGACACACGCGATTCCGGATAGGCCGGCGCGAGACCGGGGAAGAGTCGCCGGCCCAGGGTCAGCAGATAGTCGGCGCGCGTCCAGTTCGGCGGCGCCTCCAGCCCGGCGAACTCGACCGTGCCGGCCATGCGCAGCCCGGTCTCCATCGGAGTCGAGACGAATTTGGCGCTGGCGTCGAGGATGGGCCGGCGCGGCATCGTGTCGGGATCGGCGATCAGCACGTGGTAGCCGCGTTCGGTGTCGAGCGGGATGTCGTCACCCAACGCGGCGCACAGGTTGCGCGAATGGGCCCCCGCCGCCACGACGGCCACATCGGCGGAGATGAGCCCGGCATCGGTCTCGACGCCCTTCAGGCGCTCCCCTTCGCGGGCGAAGCCCCGCGCCTGCGCCTTCACGAGCCGCCCGCCGTCGCGGAGGAACTGCTCCGCAACGGTGCGCACCAGCCGCTTCGGGTTCACCGTGTTGCCGGCCTGCGGGAACAGCACGCCGATCGTGTAGTCATGGGAGACGCTCGGCTCGAACTGCCAGAGCTCGTCTTCACGCATGACATCGAAGGCGACGTCGTTGTCGCGGCGCAGCTGGTAGCCGAGCGCATCGCCCTCGAAATCGGCCTGCGTGCGGTAGACGGCGAGGAAGCCATCGCGGCGGATCAGGTCCTCGCCCCCGGCGTTGCGCACCAGCGGCAGCCAGGCGCCGTAGGAATCGTGCAGCAGCGGGGTGAGGGCGCGGGCCTGCGCGCGCACGCCGTCAGGGGTGCCCGCCTTCACGAAGCGCATGAGCCACGGCGCCAGCGTCGGCAGGTAACGCCATCGGATCGACAGCGGGCCGAGCGGGTCGAGCAGATAGCCGGGCACCTTGGCCAGCGTGCCCGGCATCGACATCGGCACGATGGAGGAGGGCGCGAAGACGCCGGCGTTGCCGAAGGAAGCGCCCTCGCCGAGGCCGTATTGCTCGAGGAGCACCACATCATGTCCATCGCGCAGCAGGAAACTCGCAGTGGCGACGCCGACCGCGCCGCCGCCGATGACGGCAACCGTACGCCGCGCGGGAGTTGAAGAAGTCGCCATGCTCAGGCCGCCTTTATGAAGTCGGCGCAACGCTCGCCGATCATGATGCAGTTTGCGTTGAGATTGCCGCTGACGATGACCGGCATGATCGAGGCGTCGGCGACATAGAGGTTGTCGAGGCCCCGCACCTTCAGCGTGGGGTCGACCACGGACATCGGATCGACACCCATCTTGCAGGTGCCGACGGGATGGTAGATTCCGATTGCCGTCCCGCGGACATAGCCGGCCCACTCGTCGTCGCTGCGCACCTCGTGGCCCGGCTTGAATTCGCCGAGCACGTGGCGCGCCATGGAGGGCGCTTCGAAGAGGGTGCGCAGCCTCTTGGCGCCGGCGACCAGCGTGGCGACGTCGCGCGTGTCGCCCAGCAGGTTCGGCTGGATGGCCGGCGCGGCGAGAGGATCGGCGCTGGCGAGCCGCACATGGCCGCGGGAATAGGGGCGGTGGATGTTGTTGAGCGCCGTCACCGCCGGTCGGTCGAACAGGATCGGCCCGGTGTCGGTCAGGTCGTAGCCGGCCGGCGTGAAGTGGTACTGCAGATCGCAGCGCGCCAGTTCCGGGCGCGAGCGGGCGAAGGCCAGTACATGCGCGTCCGGCGTCGTTCCCGGCCCGCGCCCGGCGAAGAGCCAGAGCCCCCCATAGATCAGCGCGTGCAACAGCGTGTGCTGCACATTGTAGGTTGGCCGGTCGACCCAGGCGATGTGACTGGTGCCGGGATGGTCGTGGAAGTTCTCACCCACCCCGGGCAGGTCTTGCACCACTTCGATGCCGTGTTCGCGCAGATGCGCCTGCGGCCCGACGCCGGAGAGCATGAGGATCTGCGGCGAACCGAAGGCGCCTGCGGCGAGCACCACGGCCCTGCCGGCCCGCGCTACGACCCGCCTGCCCTGGTGCCCGAACTCGACGCCGATCGCCCGCGTGCCCTCGAAGAGCACGCGCCGGACCTGCGCCTGCGTCAGCACGGTGAGGTTGGACCGCTTGCACCAGAGATAGGCGCGTGCCGCGCTGCACCGCCAGCCGCTCTTCTGCGTCGCCTGGAGATAGCCGATGCCGCCCTGCGGCGGGCGGTTGATGTCGGGCGTCGCCTGCAGTCCCGCCTCGATACCGGCGCGCAGGAAGGCGTCGGAGAGCGGGTGCGAGGTGCGCAGATTCTGCACGCTCAGCGGGCCGCCGGCTCCGTGATCGGCATCCGCGCCGTTCTCATTGTCCTCGGCGCGGCGGAAATACGGGCGCACGCTTTCGAAATCCCAGCCCGTGCAGCCCTGCGCCGCCCAGCCGTCGAAATCCTCGGGCTGGCCGCGCACATAGAGCATGCCGTTGATCGAGGAGGAGCCGCCGAGCACCTTGCCGCGCGGCATGTAGTCGGTTCGCCCGCCGCGCGAGGGGTCGGGCTGCGAGTTAAGCCGCCAGTCGAAGCGCGGATTGCCGATGGCGTAGAGATAGGTGGCGGCCGGCATCAGCACGGGCAGGCGGCGGTCGGAACCGCCGGCTTCCAGCACCAGCACGCGGGACCGGCCGTCCTCGGCGAGCCGCCCGGCGACGGCGCTGCCGCCCGAACCCGAGCCGATCACGATGCAATCGAATTCCATGTCTGCACTTCGCCCGAACGGCATTGACGACCATTTCGTGATAGATATTCAATATGTCAAAGATTTATCTAAGTATATATCCAAAATTATATAGTTTTATTTCTCATCTGTGAGACATCTTATTCTCAAGAATGAGAGCCGATCTTGTTGTCCGCCCCCGCCCGACACCGGCGGAGGAGCCGTATGGAGAGTTGCGCGGCTGGCACACATCGTGCTCATCAATGCGCCCCACCGCGACGGTCGCAGGGTGGCCTGATGCCGGCGTCGGTGTGAGCGTTTTGGAAGTGACATGGCTGAAATGACCGCCGCGCGAGAGCAGCAAGCCCTCGCCGCGTCGCGCGCGGCCGTGAGCGCCATATTCTTCGTCGGCGGTGCCGGCCTGACGGTATGGGCAACCTATATCCCCCTCCTCAAGGCACGCGCCGGCCTCGATGACGCCGAGGTCGGCCTCGTGCTGCTTTGCGTCTCGCTCGGCTGCCTGTGCGGCATGCCAGCCGCCGGGTTCATCCGCCCGCGCCTCGGACCGCTGCGCTCCGGCGCGCTGGCCGGCATCGCCTTTGCCGCCGCGGCGTTCGGCCCGGCGCTTGGCGTCACCATGCCGATTCTGGCAGCGTCCGGCGTCTTCATCGGCCTGTGCTTCGGCTTTCTCGACGTGTGCATGAACTCGCACGTCTCGGCTCTGGAGCGGGAGCTCGGCCGGCCGATCATGTCCTCGGCGCACGCCTTCTTCAGCCTCGGCAACGTCGTCGGCGCGCTGTCGGGCGGCGCGCTGATCGGGCTGGGGCTGAGCATCCCCGCCGGGCTCGGCCTCGCGAGCCTCGTGCTCTGCCTGCTCGCCTTCGCGGCCATTCCGTGGCTCTGGTTGCCTGAGGCGCATGTGCGCGAGGCGACGGATGGGACGATCTTCCAGCTTCCCAACCTCACCATGCTGGGCATCGGCATTCTCACCGTGCTGTCCTTCGTCATCGAGCTGGCGCTGATCGACTGGGGCGCGCTCTATCTGGTGCAGACGACGGCCACCACGCCGGCGCTCGCCGCCTATGGCGTCGCGTCTTTCTCGCTGGCCATGACCACCGGAAGGCTGTTCGGCGACCGCATCGTGCGCGGCCTCGGCGCGGTGACGACGATCCAGATCTCCGCGGTCATCGCCTGTGTCGGCGTCGCCCTCGTCGTCTTCGCCCCGACGATGCTGGCGGCGCTGCCAGGCTTTGCCATCGCCGGGCTCGGTATCGCCAATCTGGTGCCAATCCTTTTTTCGCTGAGCGGGCGCATGCCGGGCATTCCGCCCAATGCCGGAATCGCCATGACGGTAACGATCGCCTATGGCGGCGGGCTGTTCGGCCCGCCGCTCATCGGCTTCGTCTCCCATGCGCTCGATATGCGCGCCGCCTTCGTGATGCTGTCCGTCGGGGCGCTGCTGATCGCCGCGACGGTGCGCTTCGTCATCCCGCGCGGCGCCCGCCATTGACCCGCAGGATGAAAAGGCCCAGCAGGGCGTTTCCGCCCGCCGGGGCCCCTGTCTCCTCTGGAGCCCGGGTCAGCCCAGCTTCAGCACCACCGACTTGGTTTCGAGATAGGCGTCGAGATGCTCGACGCCGGATTCACGTCCGTAGCCGCTGGTCTTGTAGCCGCCAAATGGCACCACCGGGTCCAACCCGCCATAATTGTTGATCCACACCGTACCTGCGCGGATCGCCTTGGCGATACGGTGGGCGGTAGTAACGTTGGAGGTCCACACCCCGCCGCCGAGGCCGAACGCGGTGTCGTTGGCGATGGCGGCCGCCTCCTCCAGCGTGTCGAAGGGGATGGCAGCCGCCACCGGGCCGAAGATCTCCTCCCGGGCAATGCGCATGTCGTTGGTAACGCCCGAGAGCACGGTCGGCTCGAAGAAATAGCCGTCCTTGAGCGCGCCCTCGGTGATGCGCTTGCCGCCGGTGGCGGCGGTGACGCCCTCGCCGAGACCGATCTCCATGTAGCCGCTGACGCGGTCGAGCTGTTTGGCGTTGACGACCGGACCGAGTTGCGTCGCCGGGTCGAGGCCGTTGCCGACCTTGAGCGACCTTGCATAATCGCTGACGCGGGCGACGAACTCCTCATAGATCGGCCGCTGGACCAGCAGGCGCGTGCCCGCGCAGCAGATCTGCCCGCTATTGGCGAACACGCCCATGCCCGCGCCGACGACGGCGGCGTCCATGTCGCAATCGGCAAAGATGACGTCCGGCGACTTGCCGCCGAGCTCGAGCGTCACACGCTTCAGGTTGCCCTTCGAGGCCTCGATGATCTTGCGGCCGGTGAGGTCCGAGCCGGTGAACGCCACCTTGTCGACATCCATGTGCCGGGCCAGCGCGTCGCCCGCGACATGCCCGAAGCCGGGCACGATGTTGACCACTCCTTCGGGCACGCCGGCTTCCAGCAGCAGTTCGCCCAGCCGCAGCGCGGTGAGCGGGGCGTCCTCGGCCGGCTTCAGCACCATGGTGCAGCCGGTGGCGAGCACGGGGCCGATCTTCCAGATGGTCGAGGTGAGCGGGGCGTTCCACGGCGTGATGGCGCCGACCACCCCGACCGGCTCCTTCAGCGTGTAGGTGAAGACCTCGCCGGGCATCGAGTTCGGCAGCGTGCCGCCGGCAATCACGGTGCACATGCCGGCGTAGAAGCGCGGCAGGCCGAGCGCCCGCTGGCGACGGGCATACATCGCGGTGATGGGCGCGCCCATGTCGAGCACGTCAATATGCGCCAGCGTGTCGAAATGCTTCTCCACCAGATCGGCGAAGCGCAGCAGGCACTGCTGACGCTGGAACGGCGTGAAGCGGCTCCACGGACCGACGAAGGCGCGCCGCGCCGCGGCCACGGCGAGATCGATATCGGCCGCGTCGCCCTCGGAGACCTCGGCCAGCACGTCACCCGTCGCCGGATTGAAGGTCTTGAAGGTCCTGCCAGAGAGCGAGGGCACGAACTTGCCGTCAATCAGGAGCCGTTTGGGCAGCGGCGCGATGATGTCGGCGATGGGATTGACGTTGATGGTCATGGCACTGCTTTCGGAAACGAAAGGGATGCGTCGGGACCGCAAGAGCCGTGCCATGGGTTCTGCTCTCGCGGGCACGCGCGCAGAAGCGCTCGTGAGCCCGGCGGAAGACGGCGTCAATGCTGGTTTTCCCTGCCCGCCTGTGGCGCGCGCCCTCATCCGTTCCGGCTACGCCGCGCGTCTCACATCAGCGACAATTGTCGCAACAACTGCGCGAGACGCGCCGCTCGCCGCCCGTTGATTTTGCTGAGAACGGGATATGGCATGCGATTTGCGCTCCCCTTCATGCGCCCCGGGCCGGAAGAACCGGACGAGCCGCAACGTGGAGTTCGCGATGATCGAGCCGTCTCATTTCAAGCAGGGCATGCGGCGGCTGGCAGCCGGCGTGTCCGTAATCACCACCATCGACGGAGGTCAGCCGCACGGCTTCGTCGCCACCTCCGTCACATCGGTGGCAGCCGACCCGACGCCGACCCTGCTCGTCTGCGTCAATCGCAAGGTATCCTGCCATGACGTGATCGACCGCTCGGGATCGTTCTGCGTGAACCTTCTGGCCGAGCCGGAGCTGGAGCTCGCCAAGGCGTTCAGCTCCGCCGAGCGTCGTCACGCGCGGTTCAGCACGCATGAATGGCGCCCGCTCTCCACCGGGGCACCGGCGCTGGTCGGGGCGCTCGCGAGTTTCGACTGCGTGCTGACCGACAGGGTGAGCGTGCACAGCCACAGCATCTTCCTCGGCACGGTGGTCGGTATCGTTCTGCCGGAGACGCCGCTGCATCCCCTGATCTACGCCGACGGGCAGTTCGACGCGTTGCGCTCGCGCTGCGCCACCCCGGCGCTGTAACGGACGGCAGGAGACGCTCATGGAAGGAGCGGCCGACGGCTGAGAAGTCGAACGCGATCCCCCCGGTCGCTCGATCCCAGAGAATGCTGCCCCGCAGGCCGGGGGCTCCCTTTTTGTCGGAACAGGGCAAGACGTTGTCCCAACGGCCTCCTTTCCCATGAGCAGTCTGAAATCGTCCAGCTGGTCCAGAGCCCGCTCCGCTCAGGCTCTAGTCGTCGCCATCGGCGCTTTCCGCAACAAACGCCACTTTCGGAATAACGGCATGAATTCCCCAATTGCCGTCGGCCACCTGGGTGATACCGAAGTCGACAGCCGTCGAAATGAAGGTGATGGCTGCGTCTTCCTCTAACTTCCACGCATCCATGAGGAATTTGCGCGTTACGCGGAAAGCCGACCGCAGTGCGAGGTCGAGCGATGAGCGCTTGTAGACTTCGGCCTGCGCGTCCTGACCCAAATCTCGCAGATAGTCGGGATAGCTGAAACCGTGGATGATGAACTCGGCCGGGGTTTCCAGCAGCGGACAATTAAGGCCGGCCAGGAAAGGCTTGCTCGCCGTCGCGCCCTTCTTGTGCAGGACGAAGCGGAAAGTGCCGTGCAGCGAGCATTCCAGCGCCGTCCCGTTCAGTTCACCATCGCCGAGCGCGAGATGTCCGTCGCCGACAGAGAAGAGCGCTCCCGGCACGAGAACAGGCAGATACAGCGTCGCCCCCTTGCCGGCGCGCCAATTGTCCAGATTCCCGCCAAAGTTACCGGGCGGGATGGAATCGACCAGTACATGTTCCTTGGGCGCGACCGCCATGCAGCCAAAATGCGGGAACAGCGGCACCCGGACGCCTGGCATAGGATCGAAGGTCTTGGTGATGGTCGCGTGATCGACCGGCACGCCCGGGTAGTCGATGGTCGGATGACGGATACCATAGGGGTCGGTCTGCGGCGTCCAGCGGAACGAATAGACCGCGCGTGCCGTGTCACCGCCGGGCTCGACCTCGAAGATCGTGACAACCTCGCGAAGATCGGCGTCGTTGAGATAGTCTGAATACTGGTAGCCCCACCAGGTGGACGCGTTGCTCGCGAAGCTGCGGCCTCCGAATTTCGGGTTCCCGCTCGGCCGGGGCCTGATGTCCAGTATCTGGACCTCCAATATGTCGCCCGGCTCGGCCTCCTCTATGAAGATGGGCCCCGTCAGAATGTGCACGCCGAACCCTTCGCCGGCCCCGCGACCGAGCAACGAGGCGTCGAGCGGCCCCGCGCCTCGGCGCTCGACATTCTTTCCCTCCGCGGTCCAGCGGAACACGCTTTCCGCCCCGGCGTCGCCGCTGATCATGCGCTCATAGTCGTCCGAGGCGTGCTGCGTGAGGGTCTCGACGACCACCTCCGCCCCCGACCGCACCCTGAGAACCGGCGGGATGTCGCGGCTGAGAAAGCCCCAATGGACCGTGTCGGCGCTCGCCCTCACCCGGAGCGGCTGGCCTTCGAGCGCGGGGAGCTCGCGCTCGGCCGGAGCCCTCGGGGCATCCGGCTCCGTCGCCAGCCCGACGCGATGGTTTCCCGCCGGCCGGCCGCGATGATAGGGACGCGCCGGCGCAGGCTCCTGGGCCAGCGCGCGAAAGGCGCGCGGGCTCACCCCGAAGGCGGCGCGAAACAGACGGCTGAAATGCCCCTGGTCGCTGAAGCCGCACTGGAATGCGATCTGCGCGATGCTCGCCGCCTTCTGATCCCGCGCCAGCAAGGCCAGCCGCGCCTTCTCGAGCCGGCGCGTGCGCACGAAGTCCGAGAAAGTCGTGTGATGAAGCTCGAATAGCTTCTGCAGGTAGCGCTGCGACATGCCCTCACTCGCCGCGACGTCGCGCATGGCGAGGCCCGGCTGCGACAGCCTCGCCTCGACGGAAGCCGCGACGCGCTGATAGTGCAGGGATTGCACCTGCGTCACGCCGCCTTCGTCGCGGCGGCGATCCAGCCGGATCAGCGATGAGAGAAGCCCGACCAGCGCCGTCTCGAGCGGCGCCAGCTCGGTGGCCTCCAGCGTGTCGAAGCGATCGTGGATCGTGTCGAGCAACTGGCAGGCCGACCGGGCGAGCGCGCCGCCCCCAAGACGCAGGGGAGTCTGGTCGGTACTGGGGCCGAGCGCCGCGAAGACGAGGTCCCGCCGCACCCGCAGAACCAGCAGGTCGACGTCGCCGTCGAGTTCCAGCGACCAGGACACGGCCCCGTCGCCGACATGGAGCGCCCCGCCCTCGCCCACGGCATCCGGCGACGCCCGGTCGAAGATGACATAGGCGCTGCTGCGGGTGGCGGCAGCGGGACGACAGGAAAGCGCCATGGCACCGCTGCGGATGCGGGCGAAAAGCGATCCGCTCGGCGCGGTCTGCATACCCATCGCGGCTCGCAGGGGAGCGTCGCTCTCGCCCGCGTCCTGCAGGCCGAGCCGGGAGAGCGCCTCGGCCCATTTGCCGCGCTGCGCCGTCAGCGGAATCGTCGCAAGACTGACATGCATCGCCTGCCACCCGTTCACTTTCGGCGACACTGCCGCCACCATCGAAGCTTAGCAAATCCGTACCGGTCGATTGGGATGGGCGCGATCAAAGATTATGACGATCGCGCACCGCAGAGCGTTCCCCGCGCGCCGCCGGAGGACGCCAAGCCCTTGAAATTCCGGCTCTTGCATCCTGCGAGGCGGGCGGAGCACCCTGCCCTGCCTTGCCAATCGACAGTAATCGCATATAGCCGGCAAGGAATTACGGCGCTAGCGTCTGCCTTGTCAGCAACGAAAGCGGAACGCCTGAACGTATCCGCAAGCTCAATCGACACGCATGCCGAAACTCACCGGTCATGCGACCTCGCTTGTGCCGTCGATCGCTGATGTGCATGCGCCGATAAAGGCCCGGCACGATCAAGAACAATCATAACAATCAAGAGATCCCGTGGACATCGGGAGCTCATGGAGGAGACGTGCATGTCGATGCATTACATCTATGTGGGGCGAAATGAACTCGTCGCCCTCGTCGTCGGTCTCGTGACCGGAACGCTCTATTCATGGCTCGGCCTGCCGATTCCGGCTCCGAACGTGATCGGCGGCATTATCGCGATCATCTTCACCTTCATCGGCTACGTGATCGTACAGAAAATCCGCGGTCAGGTGGCCTTCGGACCGCCGCCCGCCGTCAACAAGAACTTCGCTCCGGGAGAATGAGATGCTCAACATAGCCATTGGCGCCATCGAAATTCAGGCCGCCGCCGTCGGACTGGTGACCGGCCTTCTCTACACGACGGTGCGCGCGCCGATCCCCGCCCCCAATGTTCTTGGCGGAATCTTCGCGATCATCGGTACCTTCATCGGTTTTGCCGCCGTCGCCGCCGCGCGCGGCCAGCTCACCTTCGGCTGACGCCGACCGCCAAGAAACCAGGAAACGACAAGGAAAAACGATGAACGCCGTTACCCCTATCAAGGCCGACAAGGTCTCGCACAAGGTCCATCATCTTCCGGCGACGCTGGAAACCATCCAGTGGGGTTATTTTGACGGCAGCGTCGAGCCCGTGCTGCGCGTCAACTCCGGCGACTATGTCGAGATCGAGTGCCTGTGCCATCACGCCGGCGATGCGCCCGACTATCTCATGGATGACGCCATACGCGAGATTTATGAGAAGGTGCCGGAGGAGACCCGTGCGCCGGGGGTCCACATCCTCACCGGGCCGATCTATGTCGAGGGCGCCGAGCCCGGCGACACGCTCGAATGCCGCGTGCTGCACATGGCCCCGCGGCTCAAATACGGCGTCAACTTTGTCGCGCAGTGGGGCCTGCTGCACGAGGAGTTCGACCGCAAGGAACATGTGCTGATCTACGAAGCGGACGTGCACAAGAACGTCGCCCGGCCGGTGTTCCAGTTCGAATATGACAGCCCGGAGAAGGGCGTGCCGGGGCGCATCACGACGGTGGACGCTTCGCAGCGCAAGCCGGCGCCGGAAGGCATTGCCGTGCCCCTGCGTCTGCATTTCGGCACTGCGGGCGTATGCCCCGCGCAGGACGGACGCCTCAGCACCGTGCCTCCCGGCTCGTGGGGCGGCAATGTCGACAACCGTGAATTCGTCGCCGGCACGGCGATGTTCTATCCGGTGAACCGCGAGGGCGCGCTGTTCTGGGCCGGCGACACGCACTTCGCGGAAGGCGACGGCGAAGTGAACGGCACCGCCATCGAGGCGCATGTCAACGCCACGATCCAGCTCATCCTCCACAAGGGCCGCGGCGTGCACAATCCCGGGCGGACCATGAAGAACCCGGTTCTGGAAACCCCGGAACTCTGGATCACCCACGGCTTCAACGAGGATCTCGACGAAGCCGCCCGCGAGGCCGTGCTGGAGATGATCGACCTGCTCGTGCGCGAATGGGGCATCACCCGCGTCGAGGCCTATTCGCTGTGCTCCATCGCCGGCGACCTGCGCGTGACGCAGGTTGTCGATGGCGTGAAGGGCATACACATGGCCATGCGGCGTGACATCAAGCGCTGATTGAGACTTGGCCAAATCGGGCGGCGCGCTGCACATCGCGTCGCCCATCTTGCGTCTGCCGGCCAATGGCGACGTGAGGAGAGCGCCGAAGAAGAAGCCGGACTTCCGTCCGGCAGGGGTCATGCGGCTAAGCGTGGTGCAAGCGATCCGCACAGACCCGCAGCGTTTCCTCGTTCTCCGTGGCCCACCACCGGTTCGAGAAAATCTCGATTTCGGCAGGGCCGGTGAAACCGGCGGCCTCCACCTCGCAGCGCATCCCGGCCAGATCGATGACGCCGTCGCCCATCATGCCGCGGTCCATCAGGAGGTCGGTGGTCGGGACCAGCCAGTCGCAGACATGGAAGGCGACGAGCCGGCGCTCGCGGCCGGCGCATCCTATGCCGGCGGAAAGGTCCGGGTCCCACCAGACATGGTAGGCGTCGAGCGCAATGCCGATGCCGCCCGCATTGTCGGGGTCGAGGCGGGCGCACAGATCGAGCGCCTGCGCCAGCGTGTTCACGCAGCTTCGGTC
>JAEYTJ010000285.1 GCA_023434095.1 Pseudomonadota bacterium
GAACGCCGATCCCGCCTGGCTCACCTTCCTGCCGAAGATCCAGGCGCTGATCGAGACCATGGAAAACAAGATCCTGCTGCCGACGGCGTTCTCGCCGCTCGACTGACGGCGCTTCGCCGCCGCCCGACGCAAAACGACACGAGCGCCAAACGCGCCGCCTTCCACACCGAACGCTAACCAAAGGGGACCACCATGTCGCGCACATCCCGTGCCCTCGGAATCGCCGCCCTCGCCCTCGCCGCCGGCCTTGCCGGTGCGGCGGTGGCGCAGTCGGGTTCCATCGTCTTCACCAGCTGGGGCGGCACCACCCAGGATGCCCAGAAGAAGAGCTGGGCCGTGCCGTTCACCAAGGAAACCGGCATCACCGTCAAGCAGGACGGCCCGACCGACTATGGCAAGCTGAAAGCCATGGTCGAGAGCGGCAACGTCTCCTGGGACGTGGTGGATGTGGAAGCCGATTTCGCTGCCGCCGCCGCCAAGGACGGGCTGATCGAGCCGATCGACTTCTCCATCGTCAAGCGCGGCGAGATCGACCCGCGCTTCGTCACCGACCATGCGGTGGGCAGCTTCTATTATTCCTTCGTGCTCGGCTTCAACCCGGCGAGCCTGAAGGGCAAGGCGCCGAAGGGCTGGGCGGATGTGTTCGACACCAAGACCTTCCCCGGCAAGCGCACCTTCTACAAATGGTCGGCGCCCGGCGTGCTGGAAATCGCCCTGCTGGCGGATGGTGTGCCGGCCGACAAGCTCTATCCGCTCGACCTCGACCGCGCCTTCAAGAAGCTCGACAGCATCAAGAAGGACATTGTCTGGTGGGGCACCGGCGCGCAGTCGCAGCAGCTGCTCGCCTCCGGCGAGGCACCGATCGGCCAGTTCTGGAACGGGCGCATCTTCGCCCTGCAGCAGAGCGGCGAGAAGGTGGACCTGTCCTGGGAGCAGAACCTGACCGCCGCCGACATGCTGGTCGTGCCCAAGGGCTCGAAGAACAAGGAAGCGGCGATGAAGTTTATCGCCGAGGCCACCAGCCCCGAGGGACAGGCGAGCTTCGCCACCGAGAGCGGCTATGCCCCGGTGAATGTGAAGTCCGCCGCGCTGATGCCGAAGGACGTCGCCGCCAACCTGCCGGACAAGCACACTGCCTCGCAGATCAATCTCGACATGGGCTATTGGGCCGCCCATCGCGACGAGATCGGCAAGCGCTGGTACGCCTGGCAGGCAGAATAAGCGGGTGACGTCCCCTCGCCTGTCGCACGGCCGTCCGCGTCCGCCCGGGTAGGCGCGGACACCCCGTCGAGGCGGGAACCACCGCCCATTCGGCCGCTTTGGTCTCATCGGCCGGATCGTCCACCTCACTGCACTCATCGAACCGCCGCGATCGAGCCCTCATGACCGTAACCGACGTACCGATGGCCACCCCCTCTCCAGCCGCCCGGCGGCGGGGGCGGGGCCTTGCGCCGGTGCTGCCGGCGCTCGCGTTGGTTGTGGTTGTCTTCGTCGTTCCGGTGCTCGCCTTGCTGCTGCGCAGTGTCATGGAGCCTCAGCCGGGGCTGCAGAACTACGCCGCCTTCTTCGCCTCGACGACCTATCTCAAGGTGCTCGGCAACACCTTCCTGGTCGCGGGCACGGTGACGGTGGTGACGGTTCTCCTCGGTTTTCCCGTGGCTTGGTTCCTGGCCATCGCGCCGTCCTTCTGGTCGCGGCTGCTGTTCGCCATCGTCATCCTGTCGATGTGGACCAATCTTCTCGCCCGCACCTATGCCTGGATGGTGCTGCTCCAGCGCACCGGCATCATCAACCGCACGCTGATGGATCTCGGCCTCATTTCCGAACCGCTGCCGCTGATCAACAACCTCGTCGGCGTCACCATCGGCATGACCTACATCATGCTGCCCTTCATGATCCTGCCGCTGCACGCCACCATCCGCGCCATCGACCCCGCCATCTTCCAGGCCGCATCCCTCTGTGGTGCCAGCCGTTTTCAGGCTTTCACCCGGGTAATGCTGCCGCTCGCCGCCTCCGGCATCGCCGCCGGCGCGCTGATGGTTTTCGTCATGTCGCTTGGCTATTTCATCACCCCGGCCCTGCTCGGCGGCACCGCCAATATGATGCTGGCGGAGCTGATCGCGCAGCTGGTGCAATCGCTGCTCGACTGGGGGCTGGCGGGGGCGGCGGCGCTGGTGCTGCTCGTGATCACGCTCGCCATTTACATGGTGCAGCTGCGCTTTTTCGGCTTCGGTCAGGCGAGGGGCTAGGCGCCATGCTGCTCGATTTCGCCCGTCTCGGCCCCTGGCGGGTCGCCCTCGGTCTCATCGCCCTGCTGGTCGGCGCCTATCTCCTGCTGCCGATCCTGCTCATCGTCGCCTTGTCCTTCGGCTCGTCGCAATGGCTGCAATTTCCGCCGCCCGGCTGGACGCTGCGCTGGTATGAGGACCTGTTCGACGATCCCGAATGGATCGGCTCCTTCCTCACCAGCTTCAAGATCGCCGCCGTGGTGACGGTGCTGTCGGTCGGCATCGGGCTGATGGCGTCGTTCGGCCTGACGCGCGGCACGTTTCGCGGCCGCGAAGCGCTGCGGGCCCTCTTTCTCACCCCGATGATCCTGCCCGTGGTGGTGCTGGCGGTGGCGCTCTACGCCTTTTTCCTGCGCCTCCACCTCAACGGCACTTTCATCGGCTTCGTTCTGGCGCATCTGGTCATCGCCCTGCCCTTCTCCATCATCGCGATTTCCAATGCGCTGGAACGGTTTGACCGCGATATCGAAACCGCTGCCGTCGTCTGCGGTGCGAGCCCGCTGGAAGCGAAGATCCGCGTCACTTTGCCGGGCATCCGCCTCGGCCTCATCAGCGCGGCGATCTTCTCCTTTCTCGCCTCCTGGGACGAGGTGGTGATCGCCATCTTCATGGCCAGCCCCGATCTGCAGACATTGCCGGTGCGCATTTACGGCACGCTGCGCCAGGATCTCTCCCCGGTGATCGCCGCCGTTTCCACGCTGCTGATCGCCCTCACTGCCAGCCTCATGGCGCTCGCCGCCTTCCTGCGCAAGGACGCCCGCTCATGACATTTCTGGAAATAGCCAATATTTCCAAGACATTCGGCAATGTGACCGCCGTCAACGACGTCTCGCTGGAGATCGCGCGCGGCGAGTTCGTCACCTTTCTCGGGCCGTCCGGCTCGGGCAAGAGCACGACGCTCTACATGATCGCCGGCTTCTTCGAGCCCACAGCCGGCGATGTGCGGCTGGAGGGGCGCAGCATCCTCGCCGAGCCCTCCAACAAGCGCAATATCGGCATGGTGTTCCAGCGCTACACGCTGTTCCCGCACCTCACGGTGGCGGAGAACGTCGCCTTTCCCCTGCGTGTGCGCCGCCGCCCGGCGGTCGAGATCAGCCGCAAGGTCGAGGAGATGCTGGCGCTGGTGCGGCTGGAGAGTTTCGCCGGCCGCATGCCCGCCCAGCTCTCGGGCGGCCAGCAGCAGCGTGTCGCCCTCGCCCGCGCGCTCGCCTACAACCCACCATTGCTGTTGATGGACGAGCCGCTCTCCGCGCTCGACAAGAAGCTGCGGGAGGAAATCCAGGACGAGATCCGCCGCATCCACCGGCAGACGGGTGTGACCATCCTCTATGTCACCCACGATCAGGAGGAAGCGCTGAGCCTCTCCGATCGCATCGCCCTCTTCAACCACGGTAAAATCGAGCAACTCGGTCAAGGTCGCGAGCTTTACGAGGCACCGCGCACGCGTTTCGTCGCCGACTTCATCGGTTATTCCAATTTTATCGACTGCACCGTTACTCGGATCGAGGAACAGAGCGCCGATATTAGACTTCCGGACGGTGCCGTTCTGAGGGGCATTGCGCTTCATGGTCCCGCCGCTGCCGGTGCGCCGGCAGGACTGATGATC
>JAEYTJ010000297.1 GCA_023434095.1 Pseudomonadota bacterium
GCGCCCGGGTGATCGACACCGCCGAGGCCGAGCGGCTCTGGCGCGCCAAGGCCGCGCTTTTCGTCGATGTGATGCCACGCGACGTGAAGCCCGCCAATCTTCCACCCGGCACGCTGTGGCGCGACAAAAGGCGCGATCATCTTCCGGGCAGTGCCTGGCTGCCGAATGTCGGCTATGGCGCCCTGTCGGCCGAGACCGACGCCTATTTCCGTAGCCATCTGGAAGCGCTGGCCGGAGGCAATCGCGCGGCTGCGCTGGTTATGTACTGTCAGACCAATTGCTGGATGAGCTGGAACGCCGCCAAGCGCGCGATCACGGAATACGGCTACACCAACGTCACCTGGTATCCCGCTGGCAGCGATGGCTGGGCGAAGGCGGGCCTGCCGCTCGAGCAGGGTCAGCCGACGCCCTGAGCGGCGTTTCTTCCTTGATCTCCGGCCGCACCAGCGCGGGGTCTGCCGCACCCCGGCGGAACCTCCGCCGCCGGGGTGCGGAACCGGCTCTACTGCGGCAGCTTTTCCTGGATCGCGCGGGCAAGGGCGAACACGCGCTGCTCCAGCAGCACCGGGCTCTCGCACACCGCGGTCATCGACTGCTGGCGCGCATCATAGATGCGGGTGTCCCACAGCAGCTGCTTCTCCAGTTCCTGCGCCTTGGTCTTGTCCTCGTCGGTGGCGGCGGCCTTCTTGGCCTTGGCCAGAGCGAGGCTCTCCTCCTTGATGCGCTTGGACAGCTCGATCTGGTGCTCGGAATAGCGTTCGATGCCGCTCATGATACGGCCGCGGCGGGCATTGATCTGCTCGAACACGCCGGCGAAGAGCAGCGTCAGGCGCTCCTTGCCGTCCGGACCCAGCGTGCCGGCGAAGCTGTCGATCTGCTTTGTCGCTTCCTCGATCGGCGTACGCTGGGCGGCCAGCACGGGCACCAGATCGGCGACCTGCCGATCGTCCTGCCATCTCAGATTTTCGATCGGCGGGCCGGACCACATCTGTCCGGCCGCCAATTCGGGCACCTTGCGCTGGATGCAGGGCCAAAGACCGCCTGAAGGGGGGGCCGCAAGGGCGGGGGCGACGCCCGCCAGCAGGAGAGGCACGGCGAGGGGCAGGCAACGCAAGGCGGAGCGGAATGTGGGCATGGGCTTTTCCTCGAGATATTGTCCGGAAGCTCTCCGGCTTCCGTTTCGACAGTGCCGTGCCAGCGGCCGGCTCATTTGGCCGTTTCCGGCCCGCCGCGGCGGGCCATCACGCCGGCGGATGGATCATACGCCAGTATCGAGGCGGCGAGGAACAACAGCGCGCATCCCGCGACGACCAGTGCCGCAAAAGGATCGAACTGGCCGTAAAGCGCGAACCGGATCAGTTCCACCGCGTAGGTGAAAGGGTTGAGCGTGCAGATCCACCACAGGGCGAGGCTGCTCTCCTGGACGCGCCAGAGCGGGTAGAGCGCCGAGGAGGCGAAGAACATCGGGAAGATGACGAAGTTCATCACGCTGGCGAAGTTCTCCATCTGGCGGAAGAGGGAGGACATCAGCAGCCCCATGGCGCCCAGCATCAGGCCGGTGAGCAGCAGAGCCGGAATGACGGTGAAATAACCGATCGCCGGCAGCTCCACCTCCCAGAACCAGGCAACGGCGAGAAAGGCATAAACCTGCAGCAGCGACACCCCGATGCCGGCGACGAGCTTGCACACCAGGAGGTACCAGCGCGGATAGGGGCTCACCAGCAGAATCCGCATGGCACCGACCTCGCGGTCGTAAACCATGGAGAGCGAGGACTGCAGCCCGTTGAACAGCTGGATCATCGCCACCAGCCCCGGCGTCACATAGACCTCGTAGAGCACATAGGTCTCGTAGGGTGGGATGATCGAGACGCCCAGAACCGAGCGGAACCCGGCGGCGAAGATGAACAGCCACACAAGCGGACGCACCAGGGCCGACAGGAAGCGGCCGCGCTGGTTGAGAAAGCGCAGGCCTTCCCGCCAGCAGATGCCGACAAGGACGATGAGATAGCCGGACAGCGGCAGGCGAAAGCGCGGGTCGTTCATGCCGCAGCTTCTCCTGTCTCTCCGACGAGTTGCAGAAACGCCGCGGAAAGGTCCTCGCCGCCGGCGCGGGCCAGCATTTCCTCATAGGTGCCGCTGGCCCGGATGCGGCCGCGATGCAGGACCACGACGCGGTCGCCCGGGCCGATCTCCTCGATGATGTGGGTCGCCCACAGCACGCCGAGCCCCTCATTCGCCACCAGCGAGCGGACAAGCGCCACCACGGCGGCGCGCGAGGCGATGTCGAGGCCGACGGTCGGCTCGTCGAGCAGCAGCAGCCGGGGCCGGTGCATGAGCGCGCGCACGATCTCAACCCGGCGCATCTGGCCGCCGGAGAGGTTGCGGACCTTGTCGCGGGCCCGCTCGGCGAGGCCGTCCTGCGCCAGAAGCTCCATCGCCCGACGCCGCCCCGCGCGGAAGCCGATCCCGTGCAGCGTGGCGTGGTAGAGCAGATTGTCGAGGACGGAGAGTTCGAGGTCGAGCGTGCGCGCCTGGAACACGACGCCGAGCCGGCTGAGGGCTTCGGCGGGCCTGCGGCGGACATCGGCGCCGAGGACGTGGATGGCGCCGCTGCGGTTATCGTAGAGGCGGGTGACCAGCGAGAACAGGGTGGTCTTGCCGGCTCCGTTGGGGCCGAGCAGCGCGGTGAAGCTCCCCGCCGGGACGGTCAGGCTGACATCCTCCAGCGCCTTGCGCGCGCCGAAGGCGTGGCTGACCTCGCGCACGTCGAGCGCGGGTGCATCGGGTGCGGTCACGTCGGGTCCGCTCACCTGAGCCGTGGGCACGTGGGCGGGAGGCGTTTCGCCGGTCCGTTCGGTCATGGCATCTCCCGCACCGAGAGAAGAAAAGTCCCCGGCCGCGGCCGGGGGCAGTGTTCACGAGGATCGAATAGGCGACAATCGATAGGCTTGGCCTGCACGTCACTTGACGATGAATTCGCCCTTCATGCCACGCTCTTCCATTCCCTTGCAGAACCAGGGATAGGTGCCCGGCTTGATGGGTACGAAGAACAGCTCGGCTTCGCCCTCCTTCTCGAACTCGATCTCCGTCAGCGCAATGGCCTTGATCTCGACCTCCTCGACCTCGACCTTGCGAAGGAAGATGTTCTTGAAGAAGTCCGGCGCCTGCCAGGCGCATTCCTTCTTGCCGGTAGAGCTTAGTTCAAGGCTGTACGCCTTGCCGGTCTCCAGATTGTACCTGGTTTCCGACACGCCGTAGCCGGCATTGCCGAGGCCGAGTTCGAGCGGCTTCAGTTCCGTCGGCTTCAGCGTCAGGTCTCCGGCGGCGAAGGCGGCGCCGGAAGTGGCGAGCAGCGCGGCAAAGGTGCAGGCGAGGACGGTCGTGCGGCGAAGGTTCATGAGGTTCTCCTCCCGATATGGTTTGGTTTCTGATTGAACGTGTCGATCACGGCACCACGACCACGCCCCAGGGCAGGCGGCCGACGGCGACGGATTTGGTGACCTTCTCTGCGGCGACGTCGATGACCGAGATGTCGTTGGAGTTGCCGTTTGTCGAAAGCAGGAACTTCTCGTCCGGGGTGAAGCCGAGCTGCCAGACGCGCTGGCCGACGAGCAGATACTTCTCGACCTCCAGCGTCTTCGCGTCGACGACGGCGACCCGGTTGGCCGGGCCGAGCGCGATGAACGCCTTCGAACCATCCTGGGTGATGCGCACGCCGACCGGCTGGATGGCGTCATCCGCCACGCCCGGAATCTTGAAGGAGATCTTCTTGATGATCTTCCAGGTCGCCGGATCGATCACCGCCACCGTGCCGCCGACTTCTGCCGACACCCAGAGCTGCTTGCCGTCCTTGCTGAATTCGGCGATGCGCGGACGGGAATCGACCAGAATGTTCTCGATGATCTCGTTGTTCGAGGTGTCGACCACATGCGCCATGTTGGTCGTCTCGGACGTATTCACCATGTACTTGCCGTCGGGGCTGATGCCCATGCCTTCCGGCTCGACGCCGACAGGGATCTCGGCGATCAGATCGTTGTTCTCGACATTCACCACCGTGACCATGTTGTCGTCTTCGTTGGCGATGTAGAGCGGGTTGCCCGAGGGATGGAGCACGAACAGCTCCGGGTCCGGGCCCGAGCGCAGCGTCTTCACCAGCTTGAGCGTCGCCGCGTCATAGACCTCGACGCGGTTGTCGTCGGAGGCGCACACATAGATCAGCTTGCCGTCGGGGCTGGCGATGATGCCGCGCGGGCGGCGTCCGGTCTTGATGGTGTCGGTCACCTTGAGCGTCGCCATGTCGACGACGCTCATCGTGTGGTCGCGTTCATTGGTTACGAAGGCGCGCGGGCTCGCCTCGGCCGGGATGGCATCGGTCAGCATGAGCCCCGCGAGGGTCGCCAGGCCGGCGGACAGCAGCATCTGTCGTTTCATCGTTTCCTCCAGGCAATCGTTTGATTTTATTGGAATTTACAAAGCGTTTCCGGGCGGTCGAAGCCCAAAGTGTCGAGCGGAGACGTCTGGTGCAGGAAGCCGGCCTGCGGTGAGAGCGTCACCGTATTGGTGGCGTGGGTCAGCAGGATCGGCTGGCGCAACTGGTGGTCCCAGTCTCGGAAGCTGGCGGCGACGCCCTTGAAGACCGGCAGGTCGTAGTCGGGCGAGAGCATCTGCGCCTCGATTTTCGCGGGGCCGCTGTTCCGGGTCTTCAGGCTGGCCGAGCCGACCGCGAACACGCCCTGCCACATCTGGAAATCCAAAGGCAGCATCATCCGCTTGGACTGTTTGAAGAAGCGGCTCTGCAATTGCGAGGCGCCCCAGTTCTCCATCGTCGGGTGCCAGGAAAGGGCCATCAACCCCTGGGTGCCGGCGATCGGCCGGGGCAGCCAGGTGTTGTAGGGCAGGATATCGCCGAACTCGCCAAGCTCATCGGCGACGATCAGCAGATCGTAGTCTCCGACCTGGGTGCCGCGCGGCACTTCCGACTGGGCGGTGGCGCGTGCGTCCGGTCCGTAGTCCCAGGTCTTCTCGGCGACGATCTTGGCCCCGAATTTCTTGGCGGAGCGCTTGACCGCCTCGCCATAGAGCTTGTCGTTGTCGGTGCGCCCGACCATCAGGAACCAGTTTTGCCAGCGCTTGGTGACGAGGAACTGCGCCAGCGCATCCGTCAGCATGGAGCGGCTCGGGGCGATGTGGAACACGTTGGCCCGGCAGTCCTTCTGGCGCAGTCGGTCGTCGGTGGCGCCGACATTGATGAAGATGACGTCGCGGTCCTTGTAGGTGTCGGCGATCTTCAGGAGCGCGTCCGGCGGCACGTCCAGCAGGATGAAGCGGTTGCCGGCCTCGACGAGCTTGGCCACGGCGGGCAGCGGATCGCCGTCGGTCGGCACGACCTCGCTCGAAAGCTTGTAGTCGAGCTTGAGGAACCGGCCGCTGGTGAGATTGTCGCGAATGCCGAGCTCGGCGCCGGCAATGCCGAGGTCGTCGGGCGGCATCTGGAGGGGTGCGATCCACGGCGGCGGCTCCGGGATCTGACGCACGACGCCGATCAGGAAAGTCTGCTCAGGGCCGATCGTTGCCGCCGGCTTGGCCGCAAGCGGTGGGGAAGCGGGAGGCGCGGCTTCCTGCGCCCCGGCGGGAGCAGACGCGCAGAGCATCGCGATAAGCGTCGCGCCGACGGCGCTTGCCATCCTGGTCATCGGCCTTCCATCCCGCGGCGTGCTTAGTCCGGGACACTGTCCTCGGAACTTTTCTCGTGAGCCTTGGGAAAACTCTACGCAAACAAAATCATGCATTCAATAGAATTGAGTGCATAAGAAACTAATAAGAAAATGTAACGATCCGATTAGGGCAAGCATAGCAGAAATATTTCAATCGGGAACTTTTTCCCGGTGGGTTGCGGCATGACTTCTTGGCGATATGATTGAGGTGGCCGGGAAGAAATAGCAGCCGGAGAGGGAAGCCGAATGAGAGTTCCAGTTCGCGCGCGCCGGGCCCTTGCCCTCGGTTTCGCGCTGGCGCCCCTTCTGGCAGCCGGACTTGGCGCGGGAACGACCGCACAGGCGGCGACGCCGGTGGCGGTGTTCGAGTTCGAACTTCTCGATACGAGCGGCGAGGTGGACATTCGCGGTCCGAAGCCGGAAGAGGTGCGCCGGCTCGACCTGATCTCCGACGAGGTGCGGCGCCGGCTGAAGGAGGCGGGCTACGATGTGCTCGACCTGTCGCCGCAGCAAGCGCAGATCGCCGACGCCGCGCCATTCCGAAACTGCAACAACTGCGAATTGCCCATCGCCCGCGCTCTCGGCGCCGAGATCGAGGTGATCGGGCTGGTGCAGAAGGTCTCGAACCTCATCCTCAACATCAATTTCCAGCTGCGCGATGTCGCGACCGGTAAGGTGCTGCGAGCCGGCAGCGCGGATATCCGCAACAACACGGATGAATCCTGGCTGCGCGGCGTCTCCTATCTGGTACGCAACCGCCTGCTCGATCCGCCGCTCACCGGGAAGGCCGCTCCATGATTCCTCTCGCAACCGCGGCGCCGCTTTCGCGCCGGGCGCTGCTTGCCGCGGCGGCCGGCCTGATGGCCGCGCCGTCGCTGGCCCGCGCGCAGGATGCGCCGGCCCTCGCGCTGCGTGTCGGGACGCTGAAATTCGGTACGCTCAACTGGCTGGTGGAGACCATTCGCGCCGAGGGCATCGACCGGCGGGAAGGGCTGGCGCTGGAGAGCGTGGATTTCGCCAGTGGACAGGCGACCACGGTGGCGCTGCAGGCGGGGGACATCGATCTCATCGTCACCGACTGGCTATGGGCCATGCGCCGGACGAGCGACGGCGAGCGCATGCGCTTCGCACCCTTTTCCAACGCGCTCGGCGCGCTGATGGTGGCGGCCGACGGGCCGGTGAAGACGCTGGAAGATCTGCGCGGCCGCCGGATCGGGGTCGCGGGCGGCGCGCTCGACAAGAGCTGGCTGCTGCTGCGGGCCTATGGCAAAGCGAAGCTCGGCGTCGATCTCGCCAGCGCCGCCGAGCCGGTCTATGGCGCCCCGCCTCTGGTGAGCGAGCAGTTGCCGCTCGGGCGTGTCGACGCGGTGCTCACCTTCTGGCCGTACGCGGCTCGGCTCGACGCGCGCGGCTTTTCCCGACTGATGGATGTCAGCGAAATGGTGCGGGGGCTCGGCATCGATCCCGTGCCGCCACTGGTTGGCTTTGTCTGGCGCAACGCGGTCATGGCGGAGCGGGGCGCCGCCATCGCCGCCTTCCTGCGCGCGGCAGCTGCGGCCAACCGGGTACTGGCCACGGATGATTTGGCATGGGTGCGGCTTCGCCCGCTTATGCAGGCGGCCGACGATGCCGAATTCGCGCGCCTGCGGGACTATTACCGCGCTGGCATTCCCGGCGCGTTCGGCGAGGCGGAGCGGGCCTCCTGCGCCAGGCTCTTCGGCGTGCTGGCGGAGATCGGCGGAGCGGATCTGGTCGGGCCCGATCCCCGTTTTGACCGCTCGCTGTTCGGCCCCGTCGGCGAGTGAAGCCGTGTCGACGTCCCGTCGTCTGCTGCTGACGCTCGCCTCTCTCGCAGCTCTGCTGGTGTTCTGGCAGCTTGCCGCGCTATGGGCGCAGTCACGACTGCTGCCCGGTCCGCCGGAGGTGTTCGAGGCGATGGTCCGCGCCACCCGGACGGGCGTCATGCCTGAGAGCATCGCCATTACCCTGGCCCGGGTCGCCGCCAGCTTCCTCATCGCCATGACTCTCGGCTCGGCGATCGGGATAGTGCTGGGCCGCTCGGCTGCACTCAACGAATTGTTCGGGCCATGGGTGATCGTGCTTTTGAATCTGCCGGCGCTGGTGGTCATCATCCTATGCTATGTCTGGTTCGGCCTCACCGAGGTGGCCGCGATCACCGCGGTGGCGATCAACAAGATTCCGAATGTCGCGGTGACGATGCGGGAGGGCGCGGCGGCGCTGTCGCGTGATCTTGACGAAATGGCCCAAGTCTACCGAGTGCCGCGTCTGCGCGCGTTGCGCGAGGTCACCCTGCCGCAACTGGTGCCCTTCTTCGCCGCCAGCGCCCGCTCGGGCCTCGCGCTGACGTGGAAGATCGTGCTGGTGGTCGAACTGCTCGGCCGCTCCAACGGCGTCGGCTTCGAGTTGCAGACGGCGTTCCAGCTGTTCGATGTCGCCGGCATCCTCGCCTACGCGCTCGCCTTCACGGCCGTGGTGCAGGTGATCGAGATCGGCATTCTCCAGCCCTGGGAGCGGCGCGCCAACAGGTGGCGGCGATGAGCGCGATCAGTGTCGACATCGCGGAGAAGCGTTACCCCGCGCAGGCGGGCGGGCCAGGCCGCACGGTTTTCCGCAGCTTCCGTCTCGATATCGATGCCGGGAGCTTCGTGGCTCTGCTCGGCGAATCCGGCATCGGCAAGACCACCCTGCTCAACATCGTGGCCGGGCTCGACCGTGACTATCGCGGTGACATCCGTTTCGCGGCCGCCGCGCCACGCCTCGCCTATGCGTTCCAGAACCCCCGGTTGCTCCCATGGCGCACGGTTCTGGAGAACGTGGCGCTCCCCCTGCCGGCAGGCGAGGCGGGGCGACGGCAGGCGCGGGAGATGCTGCAGGAGGTCGACCTCGCCGAACTTGCCGATGCCTATCCCGAGCGCCTGTCGCTCGGCCAGCAGAGGCGGGTAGCTCTCGCGCGCGCTTTCGCCATCGCGCCGGATGTGCTGCTGATGGACGAGCCCTTCGTCTCGCTCGACGAGGCGAGCGCTAAGCGGCTGCGCGATCTGCTGCGCCGCCTGCTCGCGCGTCGCCCGGCGACGGTGCTGTTCGTTACGCATGACCGGCGCGAGGCCGTCGAGTTGGCGGGCCGCATCGTGGTGCTGGAGGGGGCGCCGGTGCACATCCTGCGCGACATGCCGGTACGCCTGACACCGCAGGAGCGGACCGTGCCCGCCCGCCTCGATGAGGTGTGCCGGGCGCTTGAGGTCGGCGGTTCGGCCTGAACCGTGCCGGCACGGCGGTTCTTCCAGCTCCTTCGGAAAGAAAAAGGCCCGGAGCCGTGAAGCTCCGGGCCAATGTGTTCTGCGTCGGCGTGAGAGGGCGGAACCCGCCGCCTCCGTGGCGCAAGCAAGGGCGCTCGCCGCCCTTACTTGTTCAGGAAGATCGCCGCCAACCGCTGGAGCAGGCCCTTCGGATATTGGGCCGCGGGCGGAGCTGTTGTCTGCCCAGGGTTGCTTCCGATCTAAGCGGCGAAGGGGTGCTTGGCCGAAGCGGCCTGCGCGAGCACTTCCTTGATCTTCGGCTCGCCGTCGACGGCGCGCTTTAGGGCCTGCTTGGTGGCTTCGTAGTTGAACTGCTGGATCTTGGCGTCGTCCGCCGCTTCCCAGTGGATGAACACGCCGACCGAGATGAAGAGATCGTCGGCTTCGTCTTCCGGGATCACGCCTTCGGCGACGCTGTCCACCACGGCCTTGGCGACCGCGTACTGGGCCGGCCCGAACATCTGGACCGCCTGGCGGGCGTCCTTGATCGTCACCTTGTTGAACAGGATGGTATTCGGCTTGGCGAGCAGGTTCGGGGTCACGACCGCGAGCAGCGAGGTGAAGCCGTCCTTGTTATTCGTCAGCGCGTTCACGAAGGCGCTTTCGGCCGCGGAGCCGCGCGGTCCGATGATGAGGTCGATATGGGCGACCTCGTTGCCGTCGCCCACCAGCGACTCGCCGATGAGTACCTTGTTGATCTTGGCCATCTATTCCTCCCAGAACGGGGTTGCATGACAAGGGACGGGAATTGTCCCCCGATGTCCCGGCTATCTTTGTTGCAGCGTTTGGAACACCAAACCGGTTGGCCCGATAGCGCGACCAGACACGTTACGGCGAGAGACTAGGCCCGCTTCGCCTTTATCTGCAAGGGATTCTTCATCCGTATGACGCCCCCGGGCGCGCTTGCCCCCACGGTTTGTTGCCGCGCATGGGTAATGACCCGTGCTTGAGGAAACTGGCGGCACGACCAAAAATGCAGCATAATTCGCCGGCTGCGAATGTCGTTTGCGCAAATGCGTCCCGGCAGGCTGCGGTAGCGTGCGACCAGAACGGAACTGGCAAGCTTTTTGCTGCTTTGCAGCATTCATGAGTGATCCATCTGCCGCGTGCGGCGTAAGAGATCAAAGCCGGCCCTCGGGGGAAGCGCTCGGACGGCGTTGCACTCACGCCACGAGGAATAAATATGGAGCTCATTCTGTCGGTCTGTCTCATCGCCAGTCCCGGCACCTGCCGTGAAGAGGCGGTTTCCGTCGGCCTCGAAGCGCCGCCCGCGCCCATGCAGTGCATGATCGGAGCGATGCCGGTGATCGCCGAATGGACCGAGACGCACCCCAAGTGGAAGGTGCTCAAATGGCGCTGCGCCTCTGCGGGTGCCGGCGGGCGCGAAATCTGACCATTGCTGCAGATCCCGCTTTGCGGGCGATCTGCTGCATCGCAGCGTGCGCAAGTGCCGTGTCCGTGAAATCATCGGCAAGCCATCCCATCGGGGGTGGCGTCATCCGGTGAGGCGGCATGGGGCGCGGCCTGTTCTCTTCTCTAAGAGCGCGCATGGCGCTGTTGCTGTCGGTCGCCGTCTTCGTGACGGCGGCGTCGACACTGGCGCTCGTGCTTGCGCTCGGAGCTGTCAGCAGCCAGCTGGACCGGCTTGTGTCGGCGCAGAGCCGGCTTGAGCTGCTCTCCACCATTTCCGGCCGCATCGGCGACTACGCGCTGCTGGCGCTGCAGGCGGGGCATGAGGCGCCAAATGCCGAGCGCACGCCCGCCCGCGCCGGTCGTGTCCTCGCCGCCGAGCGGACGCGCGAGGCCTTCGCGCGCCTGGAAGAGTCGCTTGCCGCCTATGTCGGCCGGTTGGTCGGCGAGGAACAGCGCACATTGATGGCGGCCCGCAGCCGGACCATTGCCCGGCTGCGGGCGCAGTTCGACGTGCTGGACCGGCAGGTCGACCTCGCCCTGAGGGCGGAGGAGCCGGCGACGGCTGCCCGCGTCGCACTGGACGTGTTCGCGGCCGGATTCGGTGCACCGCTCAGCCAGGCCATGGAGGAGGAGCGCACCACCGCTCTCGACGCCTATAATCAGGTCCGGGAACTCCGCGAGCGCACGATCCGCTGGGGGTTGGCCGGTGTGGCCCTGGCCTTCGTGCTGGCGGTCGCGCTCTACCATCTTCTCGGACGTACACTGGTGAACCGCGGCGCCGACGTGGCGGCGGCGGCGGCGGCGATCGCGCGCGGGCGCTCGGATACCCGCGTGAACGTGACCGGGCATGACGAACTGAGCCTCGCCATGGCGCGCTTCAACCGCATGGCGGCGCATCTCGCGCGCCGCGAGGCGCGGCTGGTCGCAGACCAAAAGCAGCTCCAGCAGATCGTCGAGGCCCGAACGGCGGAACTGCGTGCCGCCAATACGCGGCTTGAAAACGTCGACATGGCGCGCCGGCGTTTCTTCACTGATGTGAGCCATGAACTGCGCACCCCGCTGACAGTGATTCTCGGCGAGGTCGAGATCACGCTGCGCCCGCAGAAGCCGCGCGAGGAAGATCTGCGCGCTGCCCTGCTCGTGATCCAGTCGCGCGCCCGGCGCCTTCATCGCCGGGTGGAGGACCTGCTGCGCATTGCGCGCTCGGAGAGCGGGCAGATCGAACTCGACCGCTCGCTGTTCCTAGTGTCGGACCTGCTGACCGAGGTGTGCGAGGGCATGGCGCCGCTGGCGCGGGCAAGCGGGCTGGCGCTGGAGGTCGAGGGGGGCGGTGAAGGCCTCGCCGTCGATGCCGACCGCGAATGGCTGCGCCAGACCATCGACGGGCTCGTCGCGAATGCCGTGCGCCATTCCCCGCCCGGGGAGAGTGTGCGGCTCGGCGCGCGCAGGGAGGGTGATGAACTAGTGATCGAGGTGCAGGACCACGGCACCGGCATTCCCGCCGACGAACTGCCGCACGTGTTCGAGCGGTTCTGGCGCGGTTCCGCCGGCGCGCGGGAGGGAACCGGATTCGGCATAGGCCTCGCCCTCGCCAAATGGATTGTCGACCGCCACGGGGGTCGAATCGCTGTTGAAAGCAGCACTGGAGAAAACGGCCGGCGGCGCGGCACCAACGTAACCGTGCGCCTGCCGCTCCCCGTGCCGGACATCACACTGGAGGCCGCCCAATGAACATTCTGGTTGTGGAGGACGATCCCGACATTGGCTCGCTGCTGCGGCGTGGCTTTTCCTCCGAAAGCTACGATGTCGAACTGGTCGGCGATGGTGAGTCGGCGCTGCGGGTCGCCAACGGGAAGCCTTGGGGTGCGATCATTCTTGATGTCATGCTGCCGGGGCGCTCGGGCATCGAGGTGTGCAAGGCGCTGCGCGCCGGCGGCCAGACGGCGCCCATTCTCATCCTCTCCGCCCGCTCCAGCGTGAACGAACGCACCGAGGGACTGATGGCCGGGGCGGACGACTATATCGTCAAGCCCTTCGCCTTCGAGGAGTTGCTGGCGCGGGTGAAGGTGCAGGCGCTTCGCCGCAGCAATGCCGGAAGCGAGCCGCGGACGCTGGAGGTGGGCGCGCTGTCCCTCGATCTCGACACACGCCAGGCGCAGCTTGGTGGTGTCCGGGTGCGCCTGACGGAGCGCGAGGTGGAACTTCTGGCTCTCCTGATGCGTCATCCCGGAGAGCCGCTGTCGCGCGCCGACATTTTCGCGGCACTGTGGGCGGGCCATGGCGGCGCGTCGCTCAACGTGGTCGACGTTTATGTGGGCTATCTCCGCCACAAGCTGGCGGAGGCGCTTCCCGAGGGGGGGCACCTCATCGTCACGGTGCGCGGGCGTGGCTTCATGCTGGAGGCGGAGGGCAGTTGAATTGCGCCCTCGCTGCGATGTTACCTCGACAGAGGTGGCATAATGTGGACCTGACGGAAAGATGGTCAGATCTTCTTGACGAACGACCAAACGGTCATCACATTATTGACGCGGAGTAATATCTGCAAAGCAACTCAATCTCTTATGATCTTCTTATGAAGTAAAGAGAGATTGAAAAACATCAGGAGGACGATATGGCCTGGACTGCTCCTCGCATTGTTGAAGTCTGCGTCGGCATGGAAGTCAACGCCTACTATCCGGCTGACTTCTGAGCCTTCTGGGGACGGGATGGCAGGAAATCGCTTCGCCGATGACATCGCCCCCGTCCCACTTCAAGCTCGTGATCCTTGGATCAGCCGCGGGCGGCGGGTTCCCTCAGTGGAACTGCCGTTGCGCGGTCTGTTCGCTTGCATGGGCGAACGATTCCCGCGTCCGGCGGCGGACGCAGGCATCCATTGCCGTGACGGCCAATGGCCGTGACTGGGCGCTGGTCAATTGCGCGCCTGAAATCCTTTCGCAATTGCAGGCGGCGCCGGCGTTGCATCCGCAGGAAGGCCTGCGGCACTCGCCGCTGAAATCCGTGCTGCTGACCAATGCCGACATCGATCACGTCGCCGGACTTCTGAGTCTGCGCGAAGCTCAACCCTTCACGCTGATGGCAACGCCGGGCGTGCAGAACGTGCTCGCCGGCAGCAGCGCCTTCGACGTTCTGGCCGCGGAGGTCGTGACGCGGCAGGCGGTGGAACTCGGCGGCTCGTTTCAGCTGGTCGAAGGCGTGCAGGCGACGATTTTCCCGGTGCCGGGAAAGATCGCGCTCTATCTCGAAGCGCGCGAACAGGCCGAGAAGGGCGCGCTCGCCACCGACATGGAGGGCGAGCAGACCATCGGCGTCGAACTCGCCGCCGGCGGGCGACGGGTGCTCTACATTCCCGGCTGTGCGGGCATGACGGAGACGCTGCGCGCGCGGCTGGAGGGCGCCGATGCGGTGCTGTTCGACGGCACGCTGTGGCAGGACGACGAGATGGTGCTCGCCGGGGTGGGCACCAAGACCGGCGCGCGGATGGGGCATATGTCGATGTCCGGCCCGCGCGGTTCGATTGAGGCTTTGCGCGAGGTCAACGTCGGGCGAAAAATCTATGTTCACATCAACAACACCAATCCGGTGCTTGTCGATGGCTCAGAAGAGCGGATCACGGCGAATAAAGCCGGATGGGAAATCGCTCACGATGGGATGGAGATTGCCCTATGACCACGCTTCTGTCGCCGGAAGAACTTGAAGCGCGCCTGCGCGATGTCGGAACGCGCCGCTATCACAGCCTGCATCCCTTTCATAAGCTGCTGCATAACGGCCAACTCACCTTTGGTCAGGTTCAGGCCTGGGCGCTTAACCGCTACTATTATCAGGCCATGATCCCGGTGAAGGATTCCGCCATCCTTGCCCGGATGGAGGAGCCCGAACTGCGCCGCGTGTGGCGCCAGCGTATCGTCGACCATGACGGCGACCATGAAGGGGAGGGCGGCATCGCCCGCTGGCTGGTGCTGACCGACAGCCTCGGCCTCGACCGCCATACGGTCACCTCGCTGCGCGGCCTGCTGCCGGCGACGAAGTTCGCGGTCGACGCCTATGTGCACTTCGTGCGCGAGAAGACGCTGCTTGAGGCCATCGCTTCCTCGCTCACGGAGATGTTTTCGCCCGGCATCATCGGCGAGCGTGTCGCCGGCATGCTGAAGAACTATGATTTCGTCTCCAAGGAGACGCTGGCCTATTTCGACAAGCGGCTGACCCAGGCGCCGCGCGATGCGGATTTCGCGCTCGATTACGTCAAGCAGCACGCCCGCACCCCGGAGCAGCAGGAGCAGGTGGTCCGTGCGCTGGAATTCAAGTGCGATGTGCTCTGGGTGCAGCTCGACGCGCTCTACTTCGCCTATATCGACCCGAAAATGGCCTATCCGGGAGCCTTCGTCCCGAAGGAGGGGTGATGACAGCGACTCTAGCGGCGAACGGCGTTCCGAAGCTGGCGCGGGGCGTGCGCCTGCGGCATGATCAGGCACGTGGCCAGTGGGTGCTGCTGGCGCCCGAGCGCGTGCTCAATCCGGACCCCGTGGCGGTCGAGATCCTGAAGAAAGTGGACGGTGCCCGCTCCATCGGGCTCATCGTCGACGAACTCGCCGCCGCCTTTACCGTGGAGCGCCAGACCGTCGCGACCGATGTCGATGCGTTTCTCGCCGGCCTCGCCGAGAAGGGGCTGATCGAGGTCACCTCTCCGCTGGTCGGGGATGCCGCGTCATGAGTCTGGTCGACGAGCCCCGAAACCTGGTGGAGGTGCCGGCACGCCCGGCGCCTCCCATTCCCTATGGCATGCTGGCCGAGCTGACCCATCGCTGCCCGCTGCAATGTCCCTATTGCTCCAACCCGGTCGAACTCGACCGGCGCAATGTGGAGCTCGACACCGACACCTGGCTGCGGGTGTTCTCCGAGGCGGCCAAGCTCGGCGTGCTGCAGGTCCATCTCTCCGGCGGGGAGCCGACCGCGCGACGCGATCTCGAACAGATGATCCGTCATTGCGTCGAGGTCGGGCTCTACACCAACCTGATCACTGCCGGGGTCGGCGTGACAGCGGAGCGCCTCCAGTCCATTTCCGACGCCGGCATCGACCATGTGCAGCTCTCCTTCCAGGGCGCCACGGCGGACATGACCGACAAGGTCTCCAATTTTCGCGGCGCGCATGAGAGGAAGCTCGCGGTCGCGCGCGAGGTGCGCCGGCTCGGCCTGCCGCTCACCGTCAATTCGGTCGTGCACCGGGCGAACATCCACCAGATTCCGGACTTCATCGAGCTCGCGGTGTCGCTGGGCGCCAAGCGCATCGAGATCGCCCATTCGCAATATTATGGCTGGGCCCTGCGCAATCGCGGCGCGTTGATGCCGACACGCGACCAGGTGTTCTGGGCGCTCGACGTGGTGGAGGAGGCGCGGGTCCGGCTCAAGGGCACGCTCACCATCGACGCCGTCGTGCCCGACTACTACGCTAAATATCCCAAGCCCTGCATGAATGGCTGGGGCCGGCAGTCGCTCAACGTCACCCCCTCCGGCAAGGTGCTGCCCTGCCACGCGGCGGAGACCATTCCGAACCTCGATTTCTGGAACGTCCGCGATCATTCGCTCAGCGATGTCTGGGTGAACTCGCCGGCCTTCAATGCCTTCCGCGGCACCGACTGGATGCCCCCGCTGTGCAGGAGCTGCGACCGCAAGGAAATCGACTGGGGCGGCTGCCGCTGCCAGGCGATGGCGATTGCCGGCGATGCCGCCGCCACCGATCCGGCCTGCCATTTGTCGCCCTTGCACGCCGACCTGCTGGCCCTCGCCGAAGCCGACGCCGAAGGCTCCGACATTTACGATTACCGGCGCTATTTCCAGCCCGACCGAGCCGGCTGACGGAGATCCTTCATGTTGCGTTTCGCCCGTACCCTCGCCGCTGCGGCTTCGCTGGCGACCCTTGCCGCGACCGCCGTGCTCGCCGCGCCGACGGCGTCCGAGCTGTTCTTCGAGCGCCCCTATCTGACGCAGCTTCAGCCGGGCACGACGTTGACCTACGCCTACAAGCACGTGACCTCGGAAGCGAAGCTCGGCGACGGCTTCGAGGAGACGCTTGACCTCAAGGTGGAGGCTGCCGCCGAAGATCCTTCCAAGCGCGTCGCGGATGTCCTTATCCATCGCGACGGCAAGGAGGGCGAGGCCGGGCCCTTCCCGACCATGAACGGCAATCCGATCGCGCTGATCCTGCTGGAGCGCGACGTGAAGGAAATCGCGCAGCTCTCCAAAGGCAGCCCGTTCTACCTGCGCAACCGCGTGCGCGAGCATCTGGCCACCGGCACGGTGACGCCGGCGCGCTTCGCCTATGACGGCCGCGAGATCGAGGGCTGGAAGCTCACCATGCGCCCCTTCGCCGAGGATCCCAATAAGGACAAGCTGCTGGAACTGGTCGGGCGGCGCTACGAATTCCTGTTCGCCGAGGCTGTTCCCGGCGGGCTCTATTCCATCGATGTCGTCACGCCCAAGGCGGATGGCAGCGCAAACATGATCGAGACCAGCCTGACCCTGACCGGCGTGACCACCGCGCCGGCGGCGAAATAGGCGGCCGCCCCCAGGAGAGGAAAAGACCATGGCGAACCCACGCGCTCCCCGCACGGCAAAGGCAGGCCGCCTCGCCGCCGTCCTGATGTTCACGGTGCTCGGCGTCGGCGGCGTGCTGGCGCAGGAGATGCTCTCGCCCGGGCTGACCGCCGGCGCCCGCAAGCCGGTGCCTCAGGCGCCGACTACCGGCCTCATCAACGACTATCCCACGGCGGCGCGCGCCGACTACGTGTTCGCCTGCATGATCGTGAACGGGCAGACCCGGCAGTCGCTGGAAAAGTGCTCTTGCTCCATCGACACCATCGCGACCATTCTGCCCTATGAGCGCTACGAGGAAGCCGAGACCATCATGAGTGTCGGCCAGGTCGCAGGCCAGCAGGCGGAGCTGTTCCGCAATACCGGCATCTTCCGTGACATCGTCGCCGACCTGCACCGGGCGCAGGCGGAAGCGGAAGTCACCTGCTTCTATTGAGCCGGAGCGGGAGCGCGCGCCGCGCGGTCCCCCGCCCGTCATCCCCTGCCGCTCAGCTCGCCGGCTTGATCGCGCCTTCGAACTTGCGCCCATCCGTGTCTCCGGCATCGACATGGACGTCCTTGCCGTCGGGGTCATAGGAGACGCGGATCGCGGGGTCCTCGCTGAGCGAGATGCCGCCCACCATGGAGAAGATCAGCTCGTCTCCCTGCGTCACGCGGATGTTGTCGACGAACTTGGCCGGGATGTAGGCCCGCGTCAGCGGGTCCATCTGCAGGCCGGAATAGTTGGGGTGGCGGATCATCAGCTGCAGCTGCGACACGCGGCTGGCCTGGCTTGCGTCGCCCATCCCGTCCGCCTTCACCGACCTCAGCTTGAGCTGGCCGAGATTCTTCAGCTGGGCTTCCTCGTCCTTCATGGCGGGTGCGGAGCAGCCGCCCGACGCCTTCACATAGCGCTCGGCCATGTGAAGCCCTCCGTCGCTCGTCTCGGCAATGGCGCGCACATAGGAATAGGAATTCACCCGCAGCCGGGTGCCGAGCGCGACGTCGCGGCGGTTGCCGCCGAAGGTGAAGGTGGCGGCGAGCGGGGCGGGGTTCTCGTCGACGATCAGGGTGAGCTTGGAAACCGTACGCGGATCGCCTTCGGGCAGCACGATCTCGACGTCGATCGGCACCATGGCGGCGTCTTCGGCCCGCTTGGGCGCGGTGAGGCGCACGAGGGGGCTGGCCTCCTCGATCGGCCGCTCGCCGAACACGTCCGGCCTCAGCGACTTCCAGGTGGCATCGGCTCCCGGCTCCTGCGCGGCGGCGGCGGTGATGGCGAGTGCGGAGAACAGGGTGACGGCGAGGAAAAGGCGGATACGGCGTTGATAGCGGTGCATGGCGACCTCCCGGCCTGCCGGATCGTTGCCCGTCCGGCGGTTGCTACCATCATACACCTTTCCACCGTTGAATTGCAGGCCACGTTGTGGGGAGCCTGCAGCGGATTGCGCGGGCGCGAGTCCGCGGCCATCATCGCCCGCGTCGACGCGTGCCCCGCTCCCGGTGCCTGCCCGACGATATGATATGGCTGACCGGGTGGAGTGACTGAAATGCTGTCGCGCCGTTCATTGTTGAGGATTGCCGGCGCGCTGCTGGCGCTGCCGGTGGGGATCGCCGCCCAGGACAGCGCCGAGGCGCAGTCCGCGCCGACCAGCCGCCCGCCGGCACCGCGCCGCGAGCCGCGTCCGGTGCCACGCCGCGGCTACACC